>JAFUOZ010000107.1 GCA_017481565.1 Oscillospiraceae bacterium
CTCAATCTGGAACCTGCCGTAGCCCTGCCAATCCGAGTGCTGCTCCCTGATTTCCAGCCATATCTTGCCCCCAGACGGCGTATACTTCACCGCATTGCTGAGAAGGTTCAGGAAAATGCCGCTCCCGACCTGAGAAGAATGGGTCTTGAGATAGTATCCTTCAATGTGCAGAATTTCACCGATGACCAAAATCTGATCGAAAACCTGGGTATCGACAATACAACGAAAATACAGAAAAAGGCTGCCATTGCAAAGGCTGAGTCCGAAAAGGAGATCGAGATCGCCAAGGCAAAAGCCAAAAAGGAAGCAAACGATGCAAGGATACTTGCGGAAACTGAGATCGCTCAGAAGAATAACGAGCTTGCTATCAAGCAGGCAGAGCTGAAAAAGGCATCCGATACACAGAAGGCTGTTGCAGACGCTGCTTATGAAATTCAGAGCGAGGAACAGAGAAAATCCATTGAGATATCCCGTGCAAATGCAAATATCGCCGCTTCCGAAAAGGACGTTGAGCTTAAGGCAAAGCAGGCTGAGGTAAAGGAAAAATCTCTTGACGCTGAGATCAAGAAGCGTGCTGAGGCTGAACGCTACAAGGCTCAGCAGGAAGCGGACGCAAGGCTTTATCAGCTGAAAAAGGAGGCTGAGGCAGACAGATTCCAGCGTGAGCAGGAGGCGGAGGCTCAGAAGGCTGAGGCAGAGGCGCTTAAATATGCAAAGCTTCAGGAGGCTGAGGGTATTGCTGCCGTAGGTCAGGCGGAAGCTGACGCTATAAGAGCAAAGGGTCTTGCTGAAGCTGAGGGTATCAATGCAAAGGCTGAGGCTATGAAGAAATACGGCGAGGCTGCCGTTCTGGAAATGTATTTCAATGCACTTCCCGAGGTTGTACGAAATGCGGCTATGCCTCTTTCTCAGGTTGACAGGATCACTATGTACGGTGACGGAAATTCAAGCAAGCTTATCGGTGATATCATCAACTCCACTACTCAGGTAACTGAGGGTCTTACAGAGGCAACCGGTGTTGATATCCGTGCCCTGTTAGCAGGCTTTTTAGGCGGAAAAATGGCTGAACAGGCTGTTTCCTCCGATACGACAGAGGAAGAAAAGGTGCCTGAAACTGTTTAAAACAATTTTTTCCAATGAATAATATACTTTACGCAGGATAGAATAATTCTTGTCAGATATATTTATTATATATCCGACAAATAACTGAAAAGGAAATGATAACTATGTCTAAGAATCCTTCTATCCGCTGTGATGTAACAAACTGCAAGTACAACATGGACAGTGAGCACTACTGCACACTCAGCTCCATTAAGGTAGGCACTCACGAGGCTAATCCTACAGTTCCCGAATGTACAGACTGTATGTCCTTCGAGTGCAAGAACGGCTGCTGCAAGTAATCCTCTGCCGCAAGTCATACTATAGCAAGGGCTTCACACATTTTCGTGTGAAGCCCTTTTTTGTGTATAGGAAGCGCTGATTAAAGCCGTAGGCATCGTTTCAGACCCACGAAAATCCTTTGCCGTAGCGGCAAAATTGACTGAGTGGGTCGTGAAACGATTTAATCAGCGGTTCCTATATACTCAACGCTCCGTTTAGTGATGATAGAAATTTCGTTGTTTGACTTTTGAGCCTGTATAGATTATACTGTAATTACGGTACCGAAAACATTTTAAAGGAGTAATTTCAATGAATACTACAATAGGTGAAAATATCAGAACAATGCGCCGCAAGTGCGGTTTCACTCAGGAAGAGCTTGCAAATCTGCTTTCGGTAACTCCTCAGGCAGTTTCAAAGTGGGAAAACGGAAACGGTATGCCTGATGTTACTCAGCTTGTTCCTCTTGCTCAGATTTTCGGTATCACTACCGATTCTCTACTCGGTGTTATCAGTGCGTCCTACGGCAAGGCTCACACAGAGGCTTGTCTCGGTCATGAGCGTATTCTTATGTCCTCTTCTCAGTCGGCAGCTGAAAAGGCTCTTGCCGCATATACATATTATCGTGCGGAATCGGAAAAGGAGCCTACAAACTATGTTATAATGAGAAGGTGTATCAATCACGGTGCAGATATAAGTATGCACACCGATCTTTTCGGTTTTCTTGCTGATAACAAGGAGCTGCAGAACGATATCTTTGAGGACTGTGAAAGGAAAAACATCTGCATTTCACGGTACTGTGACGACAGGAACAATGTGGAAAAATCCGATTATGCTATGGCATGGATATATATTCATCTTAAGCAGTTTGACAAGGCTCAGAAGCTTATCGACAGGCTGCCAAGTCTTGAAAGCAACAATCTTAAGGAAACTATAATGACTCAGCTTATTTTCTTCCGTGACGGCTTTGAGACGGAAAAGGAATATATCTTTAGTAATGTGGGTAAGCTGTTCAATGCCACTGCAAAGGAGTTTTATCACAGTCTTACTCAGTTCACCTTCTTTTCAAACGATCCCGACGGAGCAGCATTTTTTATGGAAAGAATTTTAGGCATAATGGATTCCTTTAAATCCTTTGACAATATCCGTGCAGATGTTTTATACGGCGAAAACCGTATCAGAAGATATACTCCAAGATGCTATACAGAAAAGGGTGATATTGATCGTGCGGCTGCTTCGCTGATCGTTACTGCTGAAAATTTCTGTGAGATCGCAAGGCTGGGCGGCATATTCTCATGCTCAGAGGATATGAAGTCTGCCGCTCTTTCCGAAATTGAAACAGCGGTAAACAATGCAGGCGGCGAAAATGGTGAAAAGCTCCGCTGTCATGAGGATTACAGGAGGGCTGTAGAGATTATTGAGGGGTTTGAAGTGTAAGAAATATCAGAAAAAATCATCTGTCTCATGCAGATCAAGCTGCTCCGAAAAATCATAAAAGCAATCTCTGCATACACATTCTTCACCTTTTTGGGTAACAAACCATATCTCATTATAGGATAATTTCCCTGTGGGCAGCTTATCCCAACAGAATACGCAGTGCTTAAGCTTTGGGAACATATCACGTATTTCATTCACAAACAATGGCTCGAAATATTGCCCTCTTAAGTATTCAACATCATTCAACAGACGCCAGTCATTACTTTTATCCATAATATCACCCCATTTCTGATATATCTGCTCATAAAACAAAGCCGCCTTTGAAAAATCAAAAGCGGCTTTGTTATTTATCCGAATATAAAAAACAATTACTTCTTAAGAGAAACTGCCTTCTTAGCCATTGCAGCGATATTCTCAGCTGTAAGGCCGTATTCCTTGAGAAGATCAACCGCAGGACCGCTATGGCCGAATTCATCGTTTACGCCAAGCTTTACTACGGGAACAGGACAGCACTCTGTAACTGCCTCAGCTACAGCAGCACCAAGTCCGCCTATAACACTATGCTCCTCTGCTGTTACGATGCAGCCTGTTTCCTGTGCTGCCTTGCAGATAAGCTCCTTATCAAGAGGCTTGATAGTGTGGATATTGATTACTCTTGCATCAATGCCCTCTGCCTTAAGCATTTCAGCTGCTTCAACAGCCATATATACCATAAGACCTGTTGCAACGATAGTTACGTCCTTACCGTCCTTAAGTGTGATGCCCTTGCCAAGCTCAAACTTATAGTCTGCGTTATCATTGATAACGGGAACAGCAAGACGACCGAAACGGAGATATACGGGACCGTCGATCTCAAGTGCAGCCTTTACGGCAGCTCTTGCTTCAACATCGTCCGCAGGATTGATAACTGTCATTCCGGGGATAGTTCTCATAAGCGCGATATCCTCATTGCACTGATGTGTTGCACCGTCCTCACCTACGGAGATACCTGCGTGTGTTGCACCGATCTTAACATTAAGATGAGGATATCCGATAGAGTTACGTACTATCTCATATGCTCTGCCTGCCGCAAACATTGCAAAGGAGCTTGCAAATACCTTTCTTCCTGTAGATGCGATACCTGCTGCAACGCCCATCATATTAGCTTCGGCAATTCCGCAGTCGATAAATCTGTCGGGGCAAGCCTTCTTGAATGTGCCTGTCTTGGTAGCAGCCGCTAAGTCAGCGTCTAAAACTACCATATCGGGATATAACTCAGATACTTCAACAAGAGCGTCGCCGTAGCTGTCTCTTGTAGCCTTTTTAATTACATCTGCCATTTGTATTTCCTCCATTAACGGTAAAATTAATCTTTAATGCTGTCTAACGCTGCCTGAAGCTCGTCCATAGCCTGCTTGTATTCATCGGCATTGGGAGCCTTTCCGTGCCAGCCTACCTGATTTTCCATGAAAGATACGCCCTTGCCCTTTGTACTCTTCTGAATGATTGCAACGGGCTTGCCGCTGATATTTTCAGCTTCGTTGAAGGCTCTTTCGATATCATCGAAATCGTGAGCGTCCATTGTGATAACGTACCAGCCGAATGCCTCGAACTTCTTGTCGATAGGCATGGGGGACATTACATCTGTGATCTTACCGTCGATCTGGAGACCGTTGTTATCTACTATTGCAACAAGATTGTCAAGCTGATAGTGAGCAGCAAACATAGCAGCCTCCCATACCTGACCCTCTTCGATCTCACCGTCACCGAGGATAGCATATACCTTATAGCTGTCGCTTGCAAGCTTGCCTGAAAGTGCCATACCGCAGGCAGCGGAGATTCCCTGACCCAGTGAGCCTGTGGACATATCAACGCCGGGGATATGCTTCATATCGGGGTGACCCTGTAAAAGTGCACCGATATGACGGAGCGACTTAAGCTCTGCTTCATCAAAGAAACCTCTCTGTGCAAGCACTGAATAAAGTGCGGGTGCAGTATGTCCCTTTGAAAGAACAAGTCTGTCTCTTGACTGCATCTTGGGATTTTTGGGATCAACGTGCATCTTTGCAAAATAAAGATAAGTAAGCAGATCGCTGATAGAGAGTGAACCGCCGGGATGACCCGACTTTGCATTAAAGGTACCCTCAATTACACCCATTCTTACCTTGCAGGCAGTTCTTTCCAACTGCTTTCTGATAGTAGCGTCCATGTAAAATTCCTCCAATTTATTTATATTCTTAATATAAGAACATCATATGCTTTTTATCTGTCAACTCTGCGGAGAATATCCTTGAAATATTCGGGCAGCTCACTGTCAAATTCCATATACTCCCCTGTTGCAGGGTGGATAAATCCTATTTTTTTTGCGTGGAGACATTGTCCCTCTATCCCCTTAAAGGATTTTCCGTAGACCTCATCGCCTAAAACAGGGTGTCCCATATATGCGGTATGAACTCTTATCTGATGAGTTCTTCCCGTTTCAAGACGCAGTCTGATATGACTGTATCTTTCAAATTCTTCTATTGTATAGTAATGAGTTACCGCATTCTTTGAATTCTTTTCGGTAACACACATTTTCTTGCGGTCAACAGGATGTCTGCCGATAGGAGCGTCGATCGTACCCTCACTTTCCTTGAAGTGTCCGCATATCACCGCCTGATACTCCCTTGTAAAGCTGTGTGCCTTTATCTGTTCGGCAAGTCCTAAATGTGACTTATCCGTTTTGGCAACGATAAGAAGTCCGCTTGTAAGCTTGTCGATACGGTGGACTATCCCCGGACGGATAACTCCGTTTATAGAGGAAAGTCTGTCCTTGCAGTGATACATCAGGGCATTTACCAATGTACCGCTGTAATTTCCCGCAGCCGGGTGAACTACCATTCCTTTCGGCTTGTTTACCACAAGCAGTTCATCGTCCTCATAAACTATATCAACGGGAATATTCTCAGCCGTAACCTCAAGAGGCTCAGGATCGGGTATATTGGCAGAGATAACGTCGCCCGAAACAGGCTTTGCGCTTTTTGCGGCTTTTTTACCGTTTACCGATACTCTTCCCTCTTCAATGAGCTTTGCCGCCGCCGAACGTGTGATATCCTCAAAAGCATCGGATATAAGCTTATCAAGACGGGTGCCCGATAAAGCATCCTCTACGGTATATTCTCTGATCTCACTCATTTTTTGCCTCCGCTGTCTCCTGCTTTTTCTCCTCCGATTTATCAAAGAAGATGATATATATCATAAGCAGTATTGCACCTATGACTACACATATATCAGCAAAGTTGAAAATGAATGTAAATGGCCAGAGAATCAGAAAATCTACCACATAGCCTAAAAGTATCCTGTCTATCAGATTTCCTATTCCGCCGCCGATTATCATAACTATACATACTACAGCAAAACGGCTTTCGGGCTTATACTTTATCAGATAGAATACAAGCAGACCCATCATCACAACAGTAACTGCTATGAGAAAGGGTATCTTTCCCTGAAGCGAGCTGAATGCCGCACCGCTGTTCTTATAGAAGGTAAACTTCAAAATATCCCATTCCCCTGCCGAAAGAACCTTTACGATCTCTCCTTCGGCTATATTCGATACAGCCATATACTTAAACAGCTGATCAAGACCTGCAAGCAGGGCAACGGATATCAAACATATAACTATAATCATAGCCTGAAACCCGAAACAGACCGCTGCTATAAATCATATTCGCAGCAGCCTGTCGGTATTATCCTTACTTTGTTATTTCATGTGCGCATCTTGCGCAGAGTGTGGGGTGATCTGAATCTGTACCCACTGTCTCGGAGTACATCCAGCAGCGCTCACACTTTTCACCTGAAGCCTTAAGAACGGTAAAGGAAAGTGCACCGTCAAATGCTTCGGTCTTGAATTCACCGTCGCCGTTGTTTGCTGTATCAACAGCTGATACGATAAATACGGGAGCAAGCTCGTCCTTAAATGCATTTACCTTGTTGTAAAGCTCCTCGTTGCTGATGTGGAGGACAACCTTTGCTTCAAGTGACGCACCGATGAACTTTTCGGCACGCTTTACTTCAAGCGCCTTTGTTACCTCTGCACGAAGGGCATAGATAGTCTCCCACTTATCCTTATATTCATCGGAAACGTTAAGCTCCAGCTTTTCGGGCATATCGTTCATGAAGATGCTCTCTGTATCATCAGCTGATGTATGAGGCATATACTTCCAGATCTCCTCAGCTGTAAATGCAAGAACAGGTGCAACAAGACGTGCAACAGAGGAAAGTATTCTGTACATTGCAGTCTGTGCCGCTCTTCTTTCAGCAGACTTTTCAGCACAGCAGTAAAGTCTGTCCTTGATGATGTCAAGATAGAAGTTTGACATATCTGTTACACAGAAATTGTGGATACTCTGAACAGCGGCATGGAAATCAAATGCATCATAAGCTGCCTTTACCTTGTCGATAAGTGTATCAAGACGGATAAGTGCCCACTTGTCGATCTCTGTAAGGCTGTCGTATGAAACGCTGTCCTTATCGGGATCGAAGCCGTCTCCGTTGCCTAAGTTACCGAGAATAAATCTTGCGGTGTTTCTGATCTTCTTATAGGTATCGGAAAGCTGCTTCAAGATATCCTTTGAAAGTCTTACATCGGAATGATAATCGGAAGAAGCTGCCCAGAGACGAAGGATATCCGCACCGTTCACATCTGTGATCTCACTGGGGTCGATACCGTTTCCCAGGGACTTATGCATAGCCATGCCCTTGCCGTCAACTACCCAGCCGTGAGTACATACTGCCTTATAGGGAGCTATTCCCTTCCATGCAACAGATGTGAGAAGTGATGACTGGAACCAGCCTCTGTACTGATCCGCACCCTCAAGATAAAGATCTGCGGGAACATCATAGCCTCTGTTTTCAAGAACAGCTGTATGTGTAACACCGCTGTCGAACCATACGTCCATGATATCCATTTCCTTTGTGAAGCTGCCGCAGCCGCACTCACACTTTACGCTTTCGGGAATAAATTCATCAGGCTCCTTCACATACCATGCGTCTGAACCCTCAGCCGCAAAGAGAGCGGAAATTGCCTTGATAGTTTCATCATTTATAATGGGCTTGCCGCAGTCCTTACAATAAAGGATCGGAATAGGAACGCCCCATGTTCTCTGACGGGAAATACACCAGTCGGAACGGTCTCTTACCATGTTCTTGATGCGCTCCTCGCCCCACTCAGGGATCCACTGAACGCTTTCAATAGCCTTGATAGCCTCGTCCTTGAAGCCCTTTACCGAACAGAACCACTGCTCTGTAGCACGGAAGATGATAGGATTCTTACATCTCCAGCAGTGAGGATACTGGTGAACGATCTTTTCTGTAGCAAGCATTGCACCGCTTTCAACAAGGTCCTTTGCAATAGCCTTGTTTGCATCGTCTGTAGTAAGACCCTCGTACTTGCCTGCGTCCTTTGTCATCTTGCCTGCACCGTCAACGGAAACAACTATGCCTACCTCGGGGTACTTCTTGCATACCTCAAAGTCCTCCACACCGAAGCCGGGAGCTGTATGAACGCAGCCTGTACCGCTTTCAAGTGTAACATGGTCGCCTACGATGATAAGTGACTCTCTGTCAAAGAAAGGATGCTGTGCGGTCATATACTCCATATCGGAGCCCTTGATAACGCCCTCTGTGGTATACTCCTCGATGCCTGCACTCTGCATAACAGAGGGAACAAGCTCGGCAGCCATAATATAGTTTTCACCGTTAGCCTTGACAACTGTATACTCATACTCGGGACCGAGACAGATAGCAAGGTTACCGGGGAGAGTCCATGTTGTAGTTGTCCAGATAACGAAATAGGTCTTATCAAGATCAAGACCCATAGCGGCAAGCTTGCCCTTATCGTCCTTGACCTTAAACTTTACGAAAATAGAATAGCACTTATCATCGGAATATTCGATCTCAGCCTCTGCAAGTGCAGTCTGGCACTCGGGGCACCAGTAAACAGGCTTCATACCCTTATAGATATAGCCCTTCTTAGCCATTTCACCGAAAATTTCGATCTGCTTAGCCTCAAACTCAGGCTTGAGTGTAAGATAAGGATCGTCAAAATCGCCCCATACGCCGAGACGCTTGAACTGCTTTCTCTGGCTGTCCATATACTGCATAGCGAATTCACGGCAGTGCTTTCTCAGCTCAATGGGAGGAATAGCGCCGTTTTCAACACCGATCTTCTTCATTGCCTTAAGCTCGATAGGGAGACCGTGTGTATCCCAGCCGGGAATATAAGGCGAATTGAAGCCGTTCATATTCTTATATCTTACGATAATATCCTTAAGCACCTTGTTAAGTGCTGTACCCATGTGGATATCTCCGTTTGCATAGGGAGGTCCGTCATGAAGAACATAAAGGGGCTTGCCCTCGTTCTTTTCGATCATACGGTAATAGGTTCTCTTGCTGTCCCAGTCCTCGATCATTCCGGGTTCCTTCTGTGGAAGGTTTCCTCTCATGGAAAAATCGGTCTTGGGCAGATTTAATGTAGAATTGTAATCCTGCGGCATTTTCTCTGACTCTCCTTAATAATCCTTTTCGGATAATTATAAATTTATATCACAGCGTATTCGCCGTTATTTACTTTATCAAATAATTATAATACGGGTGCAGCTGCTTCTTCTGCGGCTTCTTCCTCGTATTCTTCTTCCTCATCGTCAAATTCGGGGATATTGTTGATAAGGCCGAGATGCTCTCTGTACATATTCAGCAGATTGGAACGGAAATCCGCAACCTCTGTACGAAGTGAATTCAGCGCTGCCTTTTCCTTCTGCACTCTCTCGGAAATATTGCCCATAAGCTCATCGCTCTTTACATTAGCCTCTGCGATGATCTGCTCTGCCTTCTGCTGAGCCTCGGCAACTATTGCGGCTGACTTGCTTTCAGCGTCTGCCATAAGCTCCTTGGACTGTCTGTGAGCGGAGATCATAGCATCCTTTAATGCTTCCTCGTCCTGCTTATACTTCTTTACTGTTTCAATGAGGAATGCCATTTTATTGTCTGTTTCTTCCTTATCGGCAAGCAGTGCCTTCATTGTATCGGAAACTTCCTTTAAAAAAGCGTCTACTTCTTCAGGTCTGTAGCCTGTTTTGGTCTGTTCAAATCTTTTGTTATCAATATCTCTCGGTGTTATCATTTTATTAAGCTCCTCTCGTTTTTTGCAGATGATTTTTATATCAGTCGTCATATCCTCTGCACAGACATGACCGCTGCTGTTCTATCTGTATTTTTTCAGCGTTATGAAAATTCTGTCACGTCTTGATCTTCCGCCAATTTCAGACAGGATAAATTTCCCATGTCCCCTGACGGAAAAAACGTCACCGTATTCAAGTATTTTATCGGGAGCATATACTCTGCAGTGATTAAGCTCTATCCCCTCCGACCTTATAAAAGCGGAGGTCTTGTCTCTGCTGAGCTTTATTGCCGCCGATGCCACACAATCCAGTCTGAGTGAGCTTACCGACGCGGAAAGCTCTTCAAAATCGTCCTCACGGGTAATTCCCGTACCGTCAATGACAGCGGGTTTTACACCGACCCTGCCTACCTTTTCTATGAACATGGCAGAATCTGCAGCCGCACCTGTCAGAAAAACATCTGTACAGCCGTTACCGACGATTATATCCCCCACCATGCTGCGCTTTATCTGCAGGGACATGATAGTCCCGAGAAACTGGGAATGAGTAGGGTGATCCTGCTCACGAAATGAAAAACGCACAGCAGTTATGGGATAATCCTTATTTTCAGGCTCGCAGTATTCGGGGTATATACAAAGCATTGTCCTGACTGCGCCCTCATATCCGCCGAAAAAGCGGTATTTATCAATATGCCGTCCGTCAAGCAGCATTTTTATAAGCATAGCCTGACGTTCGTCCAGAAACTGCGAAAAACGAGGTGTATAATCTCTGTCACAGCCGTTTATCATATCCTCGGCATGAGACAGAAGGATCCTTTCCTCGTCTGTAATTTCACAGCGTATCTCAGGAAAGCCTCTCATTAAAATACAATACCGTTATCTTCAAGCTGTGCGGCAAGATCCTCTCCCTCAAAGTTTACATTAAAGGGATAGATAATAAATGTATTGTTTGCAAGGGGCTTGATATTTCCGTCGTTTGCATATGCAACTCCGCCTACGAAGTCGATGATTCTTCTTGTTATTTCGGGACTTGTTGCTTCAAGATTAAGAACAACAGTCTTTTTCTCGTTAAGATGATCTGCGATCATTCTTGTATCGGAAAATACCTCAGGCTTGATAAGAATGACCTGAAGCTGTGCTGTTGCATTGATCTTGTACATTCTGTCATTGTTGTTCATTTCCTTACGGCTTACCTCAACCTCTCTCTCGGCGGGAGGATTACTTTCTGCATAATCACCCTCGTCATCGTCATTGTAGCCACCGTTTAAAAAGTTTCTGAAACCATCAATAATGCCCATTTCCTGCTCTTCCTCTCAAATTATCATATATATTTTCTTGCTCCGAAAATGCCTGAACCCACACGGACCAGACCGGAGCCGTATTTTACCGCAAGACTGTAATCCGCCGACATACCCATTGAAAGTATATCCGCCTGTGAATAGCGGCGCTTCACATCTTCAAATATCCTCTGCATAGCTTCAAAGCTGTGCTCGGAGCTGCCCGGGGGCGGAATAGTCATAAGCCCCTTAAGGCGTATATTTTTCATTTCGGAAAGCTGCTCCAGAAGCTCTGCAAGCTCATCGGGAGCAATGCCGCTTTTGGATATCTCACCGCCGATATTAACCTCGGCAAGTATATCCTGCACAATGCCTTTTTTTGCCGCCAGCCTGTCTATTTCCGCACCAAGCTTTACGCTGTCAACGGAATGGATAAGCGACACCTCTCCGACAATGTATTTTACCTTGTTTGTCTGCAGATGTCCTATAAATTGGACCTCTGCTGTGGGAAGATATCTATCCTTCTTTTCAAGATATTCCTGAACCCTGTTTTCGCCGAGAAGCGTCACTCCGCAGCCTATTGCGGCATTCACTGCCTCGGGCGCAACAGTCTTTGTGACCGCCATGAGACGCACCGAACCCTGTTCCCTTCCGCACGCCGCTTCCGCTTCACCTATATCATAAAGAATACGCTTTATATTTTCCGATATATATTCATATCCGTTCAAAGCGTTCATAGATATCCATCTCCCAAAGCCGTTATTCAAGTACGCTGTCCTCAGATACTTCCGTTTCCTCTGTTTCCTCCGTATCTTCGGACTCCTCCGATTCCTCGGTATCGGTCTCCTCATTTTCTTCGGAGTCCTCTTCATTTTCGGAACTGTCTTCATCGGCTTCCTCTTCGGTCTCCGATACGGTAACAGAGGTTTCCTCCGCTGATTCCTCAGCTTCTGCGGCTTCCTCCTCTTCTGTTTCAAGACCTGCAAGATATGCCATTGTATCCACACCTTCGGTGATTATCTCATCATAGATGCTCACATATCCCGATTCACTTGTGATCCTCGAAAGCAGATATTCATCACACTCGAAAATAACGTCTAATTTTCTGAACATAACACGCTGACCAAGCAGTACATAAACGCCCTTTTCATTATCCGTATTGAAACGTATAGCCTCTCTGGGAACTCTGATACCCTCATAGTCATGAAGTATCATATCAACACGCTCCACCCTGTTTCTTACAAGGTCAAAGGTCATCTGATCGCAGGCTATCTGTACTATGCTTTCGTCGGGATCATCCGTATCTGTAATAAGCTCTATCACCGCTGTAACTGTATCGGTGGTAGACGCAAATTTCAGCTTTACGGGATCTCCTGCGCTGTATGTATTTTCGGAATTATCTATAATTCCCACAAGCTGCCAGTCGTAACCGTCTATCAGCTTGCCTATGGTGCCCTTTTCCGCACCCTTGCCTCCGCTGTTTTCGGCTGTGATAATTTCCTTTATCCTGTCTGCCGAAAGACTGCTGATGCTTTCCTTATTAAGTTCGTCCTCATATCCGTCCGTATAGCTGACGAAATATCCCGGATTGTCAACAGTGACCTCTCTTTTGGGATTTTCACGCCTTGCCTCCAGCTCATTCAGCTGACGATAAAGCTCGTCTATACGGTCGTCATAGCTGTCCTCTTCGTTTATGGCGATCTGATAAATACTCATAAGAGATAAAAACTCATCTCTGTTCACATTGATATCAGAAACTGTCTTTTTTGAAAGCTTGGTAGCTATCGACTGATACTGCTCCTCGATAAGCGTTGAAAGGAACTCAGGCTTTACCGCTTCGGTAGTACCGGGGCTCTGCGCTGCTTCAAGAAGCGCTATCTCATTTTCAAGCCGCTCAATACGGCTGTTTACTATAATGGGATCCTCTGAGCCGTAAACGCAGGCAACCACCGAATCGTTGGCCACCTTGCTTCCGTCCACCACCGAATAGCTTATAACGCCTTCGCCGCTGTACTTTATCGGCTGTTCATCACGGACGAATATTCCGTAAAAGGACTCCTTTGTAGCAGATGAATAAGATAATGCCGTTTCCGTTTCATACTCTACATTGAAATGCATATAAAGCTGGCTTATGACCGTAATTATAACAAAGGTACAAAGCAGAAACGTAAGTATCTTAACGGTAATTGTATTCATTTATTATTTATCATCCTGTTCGGAATCAAGAATTGAAATTGCTCTTGCGGGAATGATCGTGGAAATGGCATGCTTATAGATAAGCTCCTGCTTTCCGTCACTGTCAACGATAACGGTATATCCGTCAAAGCCTCTTACCATACCCTTGAACTGAAAGCCGTTGGTAAGGAATACTGTTATCGGGATCTTTTCCTTTCTTGCCTGATTTAAAAATACGTCCTGTAAATTGAGCGCCTTGTTCATAGTAATGCTTCCTTTCATTTTTACATTCCGTTTCACAAACGGAATATTTTTATCTCTTTAGGGATAACCCCTTATATATAACTATATAGATAAAGCCACAAAGCTCCATTCTGATACAATTATTTTTTATTATAACACATAATTTCCGATTTGGCTACAATATTTAAGCACTTCTCAATAATTTTATCAGATTGTTCATTTATAGCTTGATTTATCCAAAAAATTCGTGCATCTCGACGAAACCATGTAAGCTGTCTCTTGGCATAATTCCTGGAAACCTGCTTTATTCTGTCCAAACAGTCCGAAAGGTTCGCCTTTCCCTCAAAGTACGGAATAAGCTCCTTGAAGCCAATAGCCTGCGCCGCCGTTCTCATACGTCCGCTTTCATAGACCGCTCTTGCTTCGTCTGCCATGCCCATATCAGCCATGATATCCACACGCCTGTCTATCCTGTCGTAAAGGTCCTGTCTGTCCTCATAATTAAGACCTATCATGCACACTTCAAAGGGAGATTCGTTTTTCCTGCTGAGCTTTTGGTTTTCCTCAAAGGTCCTGCCCGTAAGCTCATACATCTCCAGCGCACGTATCACTCTTATAAGATTATTGGGGTGGATATTTTCCGCTGCCTTAGGATCAACTTTCCTTAGTTTTTCAAGCATATATTCATTGCCGTATTTTTCCGCTTCTTCTGTAAGTCTTCTGCGCACCTCGCCGTCCGTTTCGGACTTTTCAAAGGATATGTTATCCACCAGCGAATTGATGTAAAGTCCTGTTCCGCCTACGACAACAGGGAGCTTTCCTCTTGAAATTATATCTTCGGCAGTGCTTTTTGCAAGCTCTACATAATCTGCAACGGAAAAGGGCTGTTCAGGTTCAAGAAACTCCATCAGATGATGAGGTATACCCTCCCGTTCCTTTTCGTCGGGAACTGCGGTGGCAATTCCCATCCCCTTATATATCTGCATTGAATCGGCGGATATGACCTCTCCGTCAAGAGCCTTTGCAAGCTTTACTCCGACTCCAGTCTTACCTGATGCGGTAGGTCCGCAGACCACAAGAAGCGGTATTTTTTCACCTCTGAACCATTCCATACTCAATTTCTCCCGATCAGACTATCCTCTTAAACTGCTTTTCAAGCTCTCTTTTTGTAAGCCTGAACATAACAGGTCTGCCGTGAGGACAATATCTTATTTTTTCATCGCTGAATATTCTGTCAAGTATTACCTTAAGCTCCTTTTCGCTGTTTATGTCATTTGCCCTTACCGATGCCTTGCAGGCTATGGTATGGAGCATATCGTCAAGTATTTCGGGCATAGGGTCATGCCTGTTTTCATCAAGATTTTTCGCAAGCTCAAAGGCAATATCCGCCGCATCGCACATATCAAGCACCGAAGGAATACCCTTTACGGTAATAACAGGAGTGTTCCCCGTTTCAAGATCAAAGCCCAGTTCCCTTACCTGTTCAATATGCTCGCAGACTGCGTCATACTGACTGTAGGTAAGTCTTACATCAACAGACGCAAGCAGCAGCTGACAGTTGAGCTTTACCTCGCCCGATCTGAATTTTTCAAAGTTCATGCGCTCATGAGCAGCGTGTTTATCAACAAATATTATATCATCGTCCATTTCAGCTACTATATATGTACGGAACGCCTCACCGATAAGTCTGTATACAGGCGCTCTTTTATAGACAGGCGGTTCTTCGGAGATATTTTCCTCTGTGACCGTCTCCTCTTTTCTCGGCTGAAAGGACTGCTGATTTATATATCTGAATTCGCTTATCTCCTCACGGGGAATCAGCTTTTCAATGGGAAGTCCCTCTTCGGGAATATTTTTCACCTGTTCAGCTTTTTTTTCATCTGACGCTGCAGGCTGAGGCTGTACCTGTACAGCACTTTCCTTAAGCTTTACAGGCTCCGCAGGTACGTTCTTCTTCGGCGCAAGCTTTTCCCACGGCAGCTCCACATAGCCGTTATGCTGAGTATCGGCAGGCGACGGCTTTTCAGCCTTTGCCGCAAGCCGTTTATATTCATCGGGAGTGACTCTTTCAGGCTGTTTCGGAGTATTTTTACTGTATTCCGCTGCCGAAATATGTTCAAAGCCTGTATTTTCTTTTCTGACCGCTTCCGATGCCTTTATCTTCACCGAGCCGCCGTTTATCTGAGTCTGCTCATAGGTATTCTTATCCCCGAATATCGGTGCATTGTAATTGATCTTAGGCTTGGGAAGTTCTATTTCCGCAGGTGCGGAATCGGAAAGCACAGCATTTTTTATAGCAAAATACATAGTCTCATAGACCTGCTTTTCTTCGGTAAAGCGCACCTCTATCTTCTGAGGGTGCACATTTACATCGAGGGTATCGGGTCTTACGTTAAGACAAAGCACGCAGGCAGGGAATTTTCCCTCCATAATGCTGTTTCTGTACGCCTCCTCTAAGGCACGGATACAGGTCACCGACTGGACATATCGGCCGTTTACGAAAAAGGTCTGCAGCTTACGGTTTTTCTGACCGAATATCGGCTTTACCGTAAAGCCTGTTATTTTTATTCCGTTCATGGAATAATCCACGGGAATAAGCGACGAGGCAAACTGTCTGCCGAA
The DNA here is from genome assembly GCA_017481565.1 of Oscillospiraceae bacterium. Classification (GTDB taxonomy): domain Bacteria; phylum Bacillota; class Clostridia; order Oscillospirales; family Ruminococcaceae; genus RGIG4694. Next base: position 16,267 of record JAFUOZ010000107.1, read on the forward strand.
AACCGAATATACCGCTGAATAAAGCTTGCCGTCGCCGGGTGTAAACAAGGTCTGCTTATTGTCACGGATAAGCTTCACCGAGATTTCAGGGTGGGAAAGAGCTATCTTTTCCATTATCCTTGAAACATCGTTTCCCTCCGCAACATCCTTTTTGAGAAATTTCAGACGTGCGGGTACATTGTAAAATATATCCCTGACAACAATGGTAGTACCGTCGGGACAGCCGCAGCTTTCATTCAGCTTTTCCTCCGTACCCTCTATAACATAGTGGGTACCGTACTCCGCTCCCCTTACCTTTGTCAGCATATCCACCTTTGCCACCGCCGCAACGGAGGCAAGGGCCTCTCCTCTGAAACCGAGAGTGCATATCCCCGTAAGGTCCTCCTTTGAGGAAATCTTGCTTGTAGCATGACGGAGAAACGCCGTAGGTGCGTCCTCGGGATATATTCCGCTTCCGTTATCGGTAACCCTCATATAACTGATGCCGCCACGTTTTATCTCCACGGTGACAGCTGTTGCTCCGCTGTCAATGGAATTTTCCACAAGCTCCTTTATGATAGAGCTTGGTCTTTCGATGACCTCGCCTGCCGCAATAAGCTCATACAATTCCTTTTCAAGCAGTCTTACTCTTGCCACGGCGTTTCACTCCCTTCATGTATGTTTTAATTGTTTGCTAAAATTATAAAAATAGCTTTTTGTAAGTAAAAACGTAATTGTTAGTTTGCAACCGTCAGTGCGAGGGGGAAACCTCCGAGGAGAGAGAAAGAAAAGCTGTGGGCTTTTCTTTATTTGGAATTACTCGCTTCGCTCGTTTTTCATTCGTTTTTCTTTATTACAGGCTGTATTTACTCACTGCATATCAGGTCAGCATTGACGAAAGCTCTTTCAGGAAATCAAGAGCTTCATTTGGTGAAAGCTCGTCAACGTTTGTCTTTTTTATTCTGTCAATGACTGCCTCGCTGCCCATTGCCCCGAAGGATATCTGATAATCATCATCTGCAATTTTTGATTCCGACTGCTTCTTATCCTTTTCCATATCCGCAAGCAGTGACTTTGCCCGTTTAAGCACCTTCGGAGGAAGTCCCGCAAGCTTTGCTACCTCGATGCCGTAGCTGTCATCGGTGCCGCCCTCCACTATCTTTCGGAGGAATTTTATATCTTCCCCTCGTCTGCATACTGCAACGCTGTAATTCTTTACTCCGTCAATTCTGCCTTCAAGCTGTATCAGCTCATGATAATGTGTGGCAAACAGGGTCTTGCAGCCAAGCTGTCTGCTTGAGGTTATATATTCCGCAACCGCTGTTGCAATGCTTATTCCGTCAAAGGTAGATGTTCCTCTGCCTACCTCGTCAAGAATAACAAGGCTGTTCTTTGTGGCGTGCTTAAGGATATCAGCAACCTCGCTCATCTCCACCATAAAGGTAGACTGTCCTGCCGTAAGATCGTCGGACGCTCCTACTCTGGTGAATATCTTATCCGCTATGCTTATTTTTGCGCTTGATGCAGGCACAAAGCAGCCCATCTGCGCCATAAGCACGATAAGGGCAGTCTGTCTCATATATGTGGACTTACCTGACATATTCGGTCCTGTAATGATAGACATTCTCCGTCCCGATGTATCAAGATATGTATCATTGGGAACATATATCTCCCCGTTCATCATCTGCTCAACAACAGGGTGTCTGCCGTCACGGATATCGATGATACCGTCAACAGTGATATCGGGGCATACATAGCCGTTATTCACCGATACATGAGCAAAGCTGCACAGAACGTCAAGTGCCGCCACTGCCGATGCCGTGGACTGCACTTTTACAAGCTGTGATGCCGCAAAATCTCTTACCTCACTGAAAATATCACTTTCGATAACAAGCACCTTTTCGTTTGCTCCTGCGATCTCATATTCTGTCTTTTTAAGTTCCTCGGTGATAAAACGCTCGCAGTTTGCAAGGGTCTGCTTTCTGATGTAATCGGCAGGTACAAGCTCATAATAGGACTTTGTCACCTCGATATAATAGCCGAAAACACGGTTATAGCTTATCTTCAGATTCTTTATGCCTGTGCGCTCACGTTCCTTCTGCTCGGTCTCCTCGATGATACCCTTGCCGTTATTGATGATATTTCTGAGATGATCAAGCTGTTCATTGAAGCCGTCTCTTATAACTCCGCCGTCCTTCAGACTTACGGGAGGATCGTCAACTATGGCATTTCCGATAAGTGCGGCAAGCTCCTCCAGAGTATCTGTCTGAGCGTTAAGCTTCTTTAACAGGGGTGATGAAAAGCCCTCCAGAAGTCTTTTTATTTCGGGAAGTCTGCGTGCAGTCTGCTCCAGAGCCTTAAGATCTCTCGGTCCTGCGGTCTTATACATTACCTTTGTCATAAGACGTTCGATATCATATACTCCCGAAAGCGCTTCTCCAAGCTCCTCTCTTGCAACGGTATCGCCGCAAAGCTGCTCCACCGCCTTAAGTCTGTCGATTATTGCGGCAGGCTGAACAAGAGGCTGCTCGATACAGGTCTTTAGCATACGCTTTCCCATTGATGTTCTCGTATGGTCAAGTACCCACAGCAGACTGCCCTTTTTCTCCTTGTTTCTCATTGTCTCGGTAAGCTCCAGATTACGTCTTGCGGTAAGATCAAGCTCCATATAGCGCTTGCCGTCTGAACGTATTATTTCCGTAAATCTGCCGATAAGAGAACGCTGCGTATCTGCTATATAATCAAAAAGACCGCAGAGACAATATGTCCCGGCGCTTTTTCTGTCCGTTATTCCAAGCTCGGCGATATCCTCGGCGCTGAACTGCTTTAAAAGGATATCCTCCTTTTCATCGGGTTCAAACCGTATCTCATCTATAAGCTGTACCGATACGGTCATTCTTTCCCTGATAAATTTCTGTACTGCCTTGCAGTCAAGAAAGGCTTCATTGAAAATAAGCTCAGCAGGCGCATATCTTGAAAGCTCATTTATCAGTCCGTCCTCAAAACGCTCTCCCGAATAACAGGAAAGATTTACACTGCCTGTGGATATATCCGCAAAGCATACGGCACAGTCATTTTCCCTTACATATACAGCACCGATATAGTTATTCGTATCGTCCTTAAGCATATTGCTGTCGGTAAGTGTACCCGGAGTGACCACCCTGACTATCTGTCTGTCTACCAGACCCTTTGCCGCCTTCGGATCCTCCACCTGCTCGCATACCGCTACCCTGTAGCCGTTGTCGATAAGCCTTTTTATATAAATATCCGCCGCATGATGAGGAACGCCGCACATCGGCGCACGTTCCTCCTGACCGCATTCCTTGCCTGTGAGTGTAAGCTCCAGAACACGTGACACGGTCACAGCGTCGTCATAGAACATTTCGTAAAAATCTCCCACCCTGAAAAACAGTATATGCCCGGGATTTCTGTCCTTGGTCTCAAAATACTGCTTCATCATGGGGGAAAGCTTACTGTAATCTATATTCATTATCAGCCGCAGCCTCCGCAGGTGCTGCAGCTTCCGCTGCATGAGGGTGCTTCTGCGGGACAGGTCATAGGATCTTCGCCGTTAGCCGCATAGGTGATGATATTATTGATCTGTGCAAGCATACCGTTCATGGCATTCTGTGCCTTTGTGAAGGCTGCCATATTTTCGTTTGACATGATCTTGTTGTATTCTTCCTTGATCTTCACATCGTATTCGGCGATCTTTTCGCTGTTCTTATCCGACTTGGACATTTCGGAATTGAGCTGCATTCTTAAGAGATTGAAATTGTTTATCATCTCCTGAAGCTCCTCGTCCTTATCGTTTGCTTCCTTTGCCCTGTTGTATTCGATATATCTTTCGTCCTGCTGGATCATAGCTCCCAGCTCTCTTGCCTTTTCAATAATTGTCATAACAATTCTCCTTTTTGCTTATCAGCATATTATTTTATATTATTTCACCGTGAACTGCCCAGTTGTATGAGTCTGTTATCCTAACATCTTTTATCTGTCCGATAAGTGACTCATCTCCCTTTGCCTCCACGATGATGAATTCATCGCTTTTTCCTGTCATCATGCCATCACGTCTGCCCTTTCCGTCAAAAAGCACTCTCATAGTTTTTCCTATAAAGCGCTTATAATATTCTGTGGATATCTCCCTCTGAACCTCCAGAAGCTGTCTGAACCATTTTCCCTTATCCTCCTCAGAGGTATTATCCACTATTTCAGCTGCCTTTGTGCCGCTTCTTTTTGAATATATAAAGGAATAGATATTATCGTATCTGACCCTTTTCATTACATCAATAGTACCGAGGAAATCCTCATAGGTCTCATTGGGAAAGCCTACTATTATATCTGTGGTTATTGAAAAATCAGGCATTACAGATCGTGCATAATCAACGGTTTTCATATAATCGGCAACAGTATAGCGTCTGTTCATCGCCTTTAATACAGTGTCGCTTCCCGATTGCAGCGGCAGGTGCAGATGCTTGCACACCTTGTCACATTCCTTTATCGTATCAATAAATTCGGGAGTTGCGTCCTTTGGGTGCGGTGACATGAAGCGTATACGGAAATCTCCGTCAATATGGTTTATTCTTCGTAAAAGCTCCGAAAAATCTATATCCTCGTCAAGACCTCTGCCGTAGGAATTTACATTCTGTCCCAGCAGCATTATCTCCTTGCAGCCGTCATTTACCAGTGCTTTTACCTCGGCGATGATATTTTCGGGTCTGCGGCTCCGCTCACGTCCTCTTACATAAGGGACGATACAATAGGTGCAGAAGTTATTGCAGCCATACATTACAGGAACGCCTGCCTTATATTTACAGCCTCTTACAGCGGAAATATCCTCGGGGATATCTGCCTTATATTCGGTGATATCGCAGACGGTCTTTCTTTCGGTAAGTGCCGTATACAAAAGCTTCGGGAATTCCTTAAAGGCAAATGTGCCGAAAACTATATCCACCTGCTTATAGGAACGCTTTATCTTTTCCACGATATGCTCCTGCTGAGCCATACAGCCGCACAGACCTATTATAATATCGGGCTTTTCCTCCTTAAGATGCTTAAGGTCGCCTATATTGCCGAAAACCTTAAGCTCGGCGTTTTCCCTGACAGCACAGGTATTCAGTATGATAACATCGGCATTATTTATATCATTGGTAATACCGTAGCCCATAACACTGAGCATACCTGCAATTTTTTCACCGTCACTGACATTCTGCTGACAGCCGTAGCTATGCACACAGGCAAGGGACGGCGTATCACGCTTTTCGGTCAGTTCTCTGACCAGAGCGGTATATCTGCCGTATTCATTTTCCGCCATTGCAAAAGTCCTTTCTCTTTTGGAAATATACTTTATAAGTATATCATATATTTCAACATTATTCAAGACTTATTTTTTTAATTTCATAAAAAAATCCGCTGTGAAGCTTCACAGCGGGGAAATGTTTAAGGAAGCACTGATTAAAGCCGTAGGCATCGTTTCCGCCACTCGAAAATCCTTTGCCGCAGCGGCAAAATTGACTGAGTGGGGCGTGAAACGATTTAATCAGCGGTTCCTTAATGTATAATCAGCCGATAAAACGGTCCTCGTCATTTTCGTCCTGTTCAAAATACTGAGCAAATCCGAAATACACCTTGCCTGCGATAACATTTTCAAAAAATTCGTCTACGCTGTCCGCTACCTTTTCGGCGTCTTCAAACATAGGCTCCATGCCGTATACAACGCTTCCGTCATCGGTATTTACTGCATAAAATTCATAGCAGTCATATACCGCTATATAAAAGGGATAGTGCTTTTCCCACCAATTATATGCCTCTTTATAAAGCTGCTTGTCAAATTCATCATCTGTGTCACAGGCATTGAGAGTTATATTTTTAAAGGTATCCCATGCAAAACCGTCTTCGCCATGTTCGGAAATATGTTCACCGAATACAAGCCATGCATCTTCATCGGGATTGCATATACACTTATATTTTTCCGCAAGCTGCTCGATATAGCCTATCTTTCCCTTATATATTTCGGGGAGCTTATATTTTCCCTCCTCGGCTGTTTCGATTATCCAGTCATGCTTCTTTGCCCATTCAAGAAATTTTTCAAAGCCTTTCACTTCAATCGTCCTCCGTTTTTTATTTATTATATCATGAATGTTATGATTTGTCAATAAATATTTAAAGCTTTTTTTACAAAAAATGTTCATATCTCAAATAATTTAAATCCTTCAAACAGAAAACATACGGTAAAATCTACGGAAGAGCCTGCCATAAAGCCTCCGATACCGATACTTGCAAATAAGGACGGTATAATAAAAAAAATAAGCTCCCCTATTGCCGTTATCAGAGAAATACCGTAATATTTCCCCCAGCATTCTGTCCTGAAAAACGGCAGGATAATACATACCGCAGATATTATAACTATCAACAAGGGCGACAGAAGGGTTAGCAGAAAAAACAGGTCTTCAAGAACTTCATAATGCGCAAGAAAAAGTGATATCCAGAATACCATCGGAAGCAATGCCAACAGATAAACCGCTGTTGATTTTTCCTCAATCACATTTTTTAACAGCCCACAGCGAAATAAAAAATATAATACTGCGATCAATACAAATATAATACCTTTCATTTCTTTCGCCCCTTTCCGAATATCCCCGAGCATATAATCGCCTGTCAGTGTTCAAAGTTCAATAAAGGTATGTACAAACGGAAAAGGAAAAACCCATACAGTAACAGTAAACGACACATCAGATGTGTTCATTACACCATGCCAGGTGCTCTCCAGAAGTGAGGGTGCAATAGCACAGACAAACTCACCTATAGCAGTCAGCAGGGTAACAGCATAATATTTCTCCCGACATTTTTCCTTGAAAATCGGAATAAAAATACATACCGCCGATATTATTATGAGCAGAACAAACGGAACAGGTACTAAAATATTGAACGCACGTATATAATGCGCAAGAAGCATCGTTACCCAAAATATCATGGGCAGTACAGCCAACGGAATTGAAACGGCAGAGCTTTCCTCAAGAACCTTTTTAAGCAGCCGCCAACGCAGCAAAAAATAAATCGTTCCCATAACAGCAAGCATAATGAAATCTTTCATATCCTCCACCCCTTTCTGATCCTATTATATCATACAGATATACATTTGTAAACTCATTTTACTATAATATTTTTTTATAATAAAAATGACCCTACCGCTCCCCATTCCGAAAAGCTGTAAAGTCATAATAATTGCGAATTGCGCATTACGCATTGCGAATTGCGCATTGTTTAATTGTCCTTAAAAAATATCTCCGCCTTTTCAATAAAATCATCAACGGAAAGCTTGTCACGTCTTTCTTTAAGCTCAACGGCACGGAGATAATTCTCCTTTGCCCTCTGCATATTGACTATCTGCAAGGTAAGATTGAAAACTGCCGCTCCCGAAATCAGACAAAGCTCGGATATTTCAAGTCCGAGACGCTCCCTGAATATCCAGAGGCATAAAGCGGCGGCAACAAGAAGCCAGCTTGCTATACGCTGTGTGTACCGTTTCTGCAGCTTGGGCTTATAGCCTTTTCTCATTTTACCGCCTGCCTTTCTTATATTATATTATATTATAATATAATAATACCCTTAATTTTCACCCATAGCCGCAACAAGACTTCTGAGTCTGATCTTTACTGCGCCTAAGTTATTGATCTCGTCGATCTTAAGCTGTGTATAAAGCTTGCCGCCCTCTTCAAGTATGGAGCGTACCTCGTCGGTGGTGATAGCGTCGATACCGCAGCCGAAGGATACCAGCTGAACAAGCTGCATATCGGGCTGAGTTGTAACATACTTGGCTGCACGGTAAAGGCGTGAATGATATGTCCACTGATTGAGTACTGTAAGCTTGGGTGTCTCCGCAAGATGTGCGATACAGTCCTCGGTAATGACTGCAAGTCCCAGAGATGTCATAAGCTTATGTATACCGTGATTTATCTCGGGGTCAAGGTGATAGGGTCTGCCTGCAATAACGATAATGGGCATATTCTTTGAACGTGCTTCCTTTATCACTCTTTCACCCTCTGCAACTACCTCCTGCTTATACTTTTTATAAGCCTCGTGAGCCGCATGGAAGGCTTCCTTTGCCTGTGCCTTTGTTATATTATATCTTGAAAGAGATGCTGTAAGTGCTTCGATGCAGTGTCTTTCAAGGTTTATATCCATATAGGGATACAGGAAATTATTATCATTAAGCTCGGGGATATTCGCCTTTAAAAGCTCGGGATAATATGCGACTACGGGACAGTTATAGTGATTGTCGCTGCAGCCCTCGTCAAAGTTATAGCTTTCACAGGGATAGAAGATAAAGTCCGCTCCCTTTTCAAGCAGGCTGATGATATGTCCATGAGCAAGCTTTGCAGGATAGCATACAGTATCTGAGGGGATAGTATGCTGTCCCTTGAAATAGGTCTTTCTTGTGCTTTCCTCGGAGATGATCGTCTCAAAGCCAAGCTTTTCGAAAAGTGTATGCCAGAAGGGAAGCTGATCGTAGAAACCCAGAACAAGAGGAAGTCCTACCTTTGCCTTTGGTGACTGAGGCTTTGATTCGATGCATGAAAGCAGCTTCTTATACTTATACTCATACATACAGGGAACATCGTTCTTCTTTGCAAGACCTGCACCCTTTTCACAGCGGTTACCGCTTATGAACTTATGTCCGTCACTGAAGCTGATTATAGTCAGACTGCAATTTGAACCGCAGCCCTTACAGTGTGCCTGCTTTGCCGAATATGAAAAGCTTTCAAGCGCCTCGGGAGAGATAAGATTCGTGCTTTCTCCGCAGTGCTCCTTTGCGTAAAGTGCAGCACCGAATGCACCCATAAGTCCTGCAATGGCAGGGCTGGTAACATTTCTGCCAAGCTCCAGCTCAAAGGAACGGAGAACCGCATCGTTAAGGAAGGTACCGCCCTGAACAACGATATTCTTTCCAAGCTCGTCTACCGACTTTGCTCTGATTACCTTATATATAGCATTCTTGATGATAGATGAGGAAAGTCCTGCGGAAATATCCTCAACGGAAGCGCCGTCCTTCTGAGCCTGCTTTACCGAGCTGTTCATAAATACGGTACAGCGTGAGCCTAAGTCAACAGGCTTTTCCGCAAAAAGTCCAAGTCTTGAAAACTCTGCAATATCATAGCTGAGTGCCTGAGCAAAGGTCTGAATGAAGGAGCCGCAGCCTGATGAGCAAGCCTCGTTCAGCATAATGCTGTCAATAGCCTTGTTCTTTATCTTGAAGCATTTGATATCCTGTCCGCCGATATCAATGATAAAATCAACATCGGGACAGAAGAAGGAAGCAGCCTTATAATGTGCGACTGTCTCAACGATACCGTTATCAACGCCGATACCCGCGTTTATAAGATCCTCGCCGTAGCCTGTTACCGCAGATGATCTGATCCTTATACGGTCGCCGATAAGCTTGTAGATCTCCTTCATCTGTGCGGAGATAACATCAAGGGGCTGTCCCTTGTTTGGTGTGTAATGCTGATAGATAAGCTCACCCTCGGGAGAGATAAGCACAAGCTTTGTTGTGGTGGAGCCTGCATCGATACCTAAATATGCATCGCCTGTATATGTATTCACATCAAGCTTTTTTACGTCGCAGCTGCTGTGACGTTCGGTAAATGCTGTATATTCCTGCTCGCTATTAAAGAGCCTTACGCCTGTTACGATATCATCGCTCATCTTTGCGCCTGTTACCTTTGTGATGACCTCGCCTATGGAATACGCCTCGGAATTCTCTCTTGCATAAAGCGCACAGCCGTATGCCATAAAGCATGACGCTGATTCGGGGAATATTGCATTTTCATCGGAAAGCTGCAGTGTTCTTACAAAAGCACGTCTCAGACCCTTGATAAAGGAAAGAGGTCCGCCCAAGAAAAGCACCTTTCCCTTGATCTGTCTGCCCTGTGCAAGTCCCGATACGGTCTGATCCACAACTGCCTGAAAGATAGATGCTGCCACATCCGCATGATCCGCACCCTGATTGAGAAGGGGCTGTATATCAGACTTTGCAAATACTCCGCAGCGTGAAGCGATAGGATAAAGCTTTTCAGATTTAAGAGAAAGCTGATCCATTTCGTCAACGGTAAGTCCCAGAAGGGTCGCCATCTGATCGATGAATGCACCTGTTCCGCCTGCGCATGAGCCGTTCATTCTCTGCTCGGTGCCGCCTGTCAGGAAGATTATCTTTGCGTCCTCACCGCCAAGCTCGATAACCGCATCTGCATCGGGATAGCTTTCCTTGACTGCTATAAATGCACCGAAAACCTCCTGCACAAAGGGAAGCCCCGAAGCATTTGCAAGACCGAGACCTGCTGAACCTGTTATGCTTAAACGAAAGCTTTCATCGGGATATAACTCCGCTACTGCCTTAAGCTGCTCCGCAACGGTTTCTCTTACCTTTGAAAAATGTCTCTCGTACTTTGAATAGATTATCTGCTTATTGTCGTCTAAAATGACTGTCTTGACGGTTGTTGAACCAACGTCAACACCCAGCGAATAATTTTTTGACATTATAAAAACTCGTTCCTTTCATAAAGCATTTTATATATATAAATATATAAAATACCCTTAAGAGAATATATTCTCTGATTTATAAACTGCAAAGCTCCTTTATCTGTCTTGCAACAGTTTCGGGAGACTCGTTTCCGTCTGCTTTATCGGTGGCATGAGCCGCATATATAGGCGCTCTTTCCTCATAGATAGCCTTAAGCTGCTCCTTTGTATTCTTCATAACAAGCGGTCTGTTCTTATCCCCCTCGATACGGCTGTAGCAGGTCTCAAAATCCACCTCTATGTAGATTATTCTTCCCTTTTCAGCTGCTATTTCCGCATTTATGCTCTTAAGCATGGCACCGCCGCCGCAGGCTACCACCTTGCCTGCTCCCGAAAGCGCTCTTACCGCCTCGGTCTCCATTTCACGAAAAGCAGGCTCGCCAAGCTTTTCAAATATCTCGGGGATAGTCATTCCTGCCTTGTCCTCGATATAGCTGTCCATATCAACAAAGCCTCTGCCGCTTAAAACGGCAAGTCTTTTTCCTATAGTGGATTTTCCGCAGCCCATAAAGCCGCATAAGAATATTGTCATAATATTTCGTCCTTTCATATATCCATGGGTATGGAATATGCCCGTGAGGAATATTCCAGTATCTTTGCGCTCAGCTCCTCCTCCAGACAAGCGTAGAACATAGTAAAGAATACGTCCGCAAAGCCTAAGAGGAACATATTTTTATTATTTATCTCCGCAAGGGTGGGAACGCTCATATAAATATATGTCTTATACCATTCGGCTGTATAAGGGGGCAGCGGCTTTCCCTTTCTTACAAGATAACGGAATTCGCTGTAGCTTTCCCTTATTATATCATTATGATTTCTTGCACCCTTTGCCATGACCGCATTATATACCCTGACGATCTGATCGTCGGTCATACGGTCATCGCCGTTTTTGATATTTCTCAGTGTGGGAAGTCTTACCGCAAGGCTGTATATAATAAGAGGAAGTATCTCATTATAGCCCTGTGTAAGCATTTCACCGCAGCAGTGCTCGTCAATGCGGAGACCTAAAGCCTGCAGACTGTCTGCATCGGTTATATTATTGAGCACCACCTTGAAGGCATCCTTTATGCTGACGTTGTAAAAATCCTCCTCGGCGATGGAATATATATATTTTATCGCATTGTAAAGGCAGACTCCGCCTTTTATCACCGTATCGGCAAGTCCGTTCACGGCGCTTTCCTCATTGATAAATTTCAAGGCAAAACCTCCTTATCTGCGGATATTATCAAAGCTTTCACCGCTGTATATGCTGTCACGGGAGACCTTTTCCCACTGAGGCTTTCTTATCACTCTTGCGGGGGGAACATAGGGCATCGGTGCTTTTTCCTCCGTCTGTTCAGCCCTTGCTCTTATATCGGCACCCATTTCGTCCAGCATCGCATCATAAAGCGATGAATATCTTTTCGGCTCAAAGGGCTTATATTCCTTACCTGCCGACTGAGCATCATTCTGTGCTCCGTAAAGATTTCCAAGCACAGCGGCAGTATCTATATTGGGCAGAGAAAGTCCCGCTTCTGCTGCAGCCCTGTAAAGCTCCGCATCGGAAAGCTGCTTTTTCACCGAAACAGGCTTGTTGCTCCTGTCATATCTCTGCGGTGCAAAGGCTTCTATCCTGCCCGATTTTGATCTGGGTCTTTCCGTATGCTTGTTTTCGGGGGGCTTATTTTCCTCAACAGGCTCGGCGATGATTATCTCCGATTTATTTTTGCGCAGTCTGTAATCTATCCGCCTGTCCTCATACATCTTTTCGGCAGACTCCATAAATTCTTCAAGCTGCTCAACTGTTGCCTCACCGTTTCTCACATTCTTCTTAAGATTTGAAAGATACTGTGACCATTCCCTGAATTCCGCTTCATCGATGATCTTTCCGATACGTCTGTACAGAGAATTATAAAGCTTTTCGGAACGTTTTTCCAGCTCTTCGGGAACGGTATACAGCGCCTTTTTATGTGCTTCCTCTTCTGCCCTGCGCTGCTCCTCACGTCTTGCTTCCTCCTCGGCAGCCTTTCTTGCAGCTTCCTCCGCTGCCTTTGCGGCTGCGTCGGCATACGCCTTTTTCTCTGCTTCCGCACGGGCTATCGCCGCCATATATTCCTCATCTATCCTGCGGCACGTCTTGCCTGAGGCTGTAACACGTCCGCAGTATGGACGGCGGTATTCATCACTGTGTACAAAAAATCTTCCGCAGTTGCGGCAGCGGTCAAGGTATATCCCTTCCTCTGCCATAAGGTCAAATTCAAGGTCTATGATACCTTTAAAGCCTGTGGGATAATATATCACCGACTGCTCCGCCTTGGCTATCTCGTCCGATATAAAACGCATATCAGCCGCCTCAGGCTGTTTAAGGTCCTTGATATATTCAAATATCTCCATGGCATTCTGGTCGCCCAGAAGCTTGTTTCTGCCCTTGAATTTAGTGGGCGTGGCGTCTCTGATATCTTCCTTTATGGCGTTATAGAGTCTCTTTGATGCGTCTACCATTTTAAAGGTAACATCGGGCATGAGCGCAGGAGTATATCGTCTTACGTAGGGTACGTCCTCGCTGTAATAGCCCAGTTCATTCGCCGCAACGGAAAAAGCCATATCGAAATAATCCTTCCTTGCCTTTATCTCATCGGCAGTGAGCGGTTCTTCCCTGTTGCAGTCATATATAAAATTCATTTTCTTACGTGCATATTCTACCATGCGGACAATGTTCACCCATTGATTTACCGCACGGCCTGTTTTATATTCGGAAATTCTTCTGAAAATAGTTGATTCATAATTATTTTTAGGGGATATACATCTTGCCCACAGCTCTTCAAGGCCGATATGCTCACTGCTGCATATATATGCAATGATACAGTCAACAGCGATACAGTCAAAGCTGCTGCCTAAGCAAGCCTCTACATAAGGATGACATCTTGCGGCAGAGTTTCGGGCAGTATTCATTATATCCTGAGGAAGCCGTCCCGTTTTATGAGCTGTCTTTCCTGCGCTTATGCACTGCTCCCAGAAAAAAGTAAAATCATATTCGGTAAAATTGAGCAGAGCCTTTGCAAGCTCCAGCCGATAATAATTGTTGTTATTGTCTATTACAAATCTTACAGCCTTCAACGACGGCACTCCTTTCATGTATTTATAGTACATCAAATTATATTATAACATATCCGACGATTTTTTTCAACAGTTTTTTTGCTTTTTCGATTGACGATACCATGAAAAAATATAACAGCTCATACAGGATTTTCCGTCATTTTGCCGTAAATCCGTATAAGCTGTCTGTTATATAGTCATATAAGAGGACCTAACGCCCTGAGTATCGCATCAATAAGTGAACGGCTGAACCATCTGCTTTCATCGGGCATTATCTCCTTTGACTGTTCAAATACCCTGAGACAATCCTCCTTTAACGCCATTACCGCAGGAAGAGGCTTATCCTCATCGTTTGAGGACATGAATACACCACACTCAAAATGGAGATAGAGACTTCTGAAATCCATATTTATACTGCCTACTACCGCTCTTTTGTCGTCGCTTACATAGCTTTTGGCATGGAGAAAGCCGGGGGTATATTCATATATCCTTACCCCCTCCTCGATAAGTACCTGATAATAAGAGCGTGTGACCCTGAATATCGGCTTTTTATCGGGTATTCCCGGGGTGACGATACGAACATCAACTCCTCTTTTTGCCGCAAGACCAAGTGCAGCTATCATACGGTCATCAATAACAAGATAGGGGGTAAATATATACACATAATCCTCAGCCTGATTCAGAATATCAATATAGACATTCTCTCCCAGCTGTTCATTATCCAGAGGAGAATCACTGTAGGGCTGGAAAAAACCTTTCATTCTGCTGTTAGGCATATATGTTGGACGGCATTTTTCACAGTCTATCTTATCGGGACTCAGGGCATTCCACATCTGAGCGAACATTACCGTAAAATTCATTACTCCGTCACCCTTTATCATCAGGGCAGTGTCCTTCCAGTAGCCGAAACGCTCCTCTTTATTGATATATTCGTCCGATATGTTTATTCCGCCCGTAAATGCGGTATTACCGTCAATATCAAGTATTTTTCTGTGGTCACGGTGGTTCATTACCGCCGATACAACAGGCACAAAGCGGTTAAAGGGTATCACCTTTATACCTTTTTTTGCAAGATGAGCGGGATAATCCGAAGGGAGAAGTCCCATACAGCCCATATCATCATAAATTATTCTTACGTCAACACCGTTTTTCGCCTTCTTTTCAAGTATTTTAAGAACTGCACTCCACATTTCGCCGTAGCCGATTATAAAATACTCCATAAAGATAAACCGCTCAGCCTTTTCAAGCTCACTGAGCATGACCTCAAACATTTCCTCACCGCAGGGAAAATATTCTGCCTCGGTATTTTCACAGACAGGATATCCTCCGTATTTTGATATATATGCAGATAAAAGACCTGACCGCTTGTCCATATGCGATATGATATCGCTGTCTTTACCGAGCCATACTGCTTCTTCCTTTATCTGTCGGTCTATTTTTTCACGGAGCTTTTTGGCAGGACGCTTGTTTCCCATGAAAATATACATCAGTCCGCCGAGAATGGGAAACGCACCCATAACCAGAAGCCATATCATTTTATACGATGAGCTGTCGTCACGGCGGATTATATATAAAGACATAAGAAAGCTCAGCACTGCCAGCGCCGCACTTATTCCTCTGCTGTAATCGGCAAAAATATACACTCCCGAAACCATAAAGGCTATCTGGATAAGTATAAGCAGTACTGTTATTATTATCCTGTTATTTATTTTTGTTATTATTTTTCCTCTGAGTCTTTTCATTTTCAGCCTTTCCTATAAAACATACACTTATATGTATTATAACAAAAAAATCTGTCTTTTTCAATTATTATCACCTGTTTTTCAGAAAAAACTCAGAAAACTATTTTATTTTTGTGCCTTATATTCTTTCAGCAGCTTGATACCGAGACAGAATACAAATGCACCAAGTCCGATAAAAACTCCCCATATTAAATTCCAGTACGGTGAGTTTACATCAAACATAAGCATTAACAGCTCATTCCATACCTTAAGTTCAACAGCTATTGCAAACAGGTCAAACAATAAATATCCGCCGCCGAAAATATATATCCGGCGCCACCAATAATTATGCCCTGCATTTCTGCAGAATATCGCTATGCCGAATATACACAGAAAAGCAAGAATACCCATAAGAACAAAATAAAATATACCCTTGCTTTCCAATATGCCAAGCCAGAATTCAGAATATGAAACTCTGTCGATCAGTCCCCATATCCTATGTAAATGAAATATCCCGAAAAATATGAAAAACCATGGCTCCCATGAATATATTCTTTTCACGTTTCTCACCTCCTTTTTATTATTTTATCATACACAGCCTGTTTTTTCAACCATTATCGTTTTTTTTAAACCTCTTGACAAATTTAATTAAACGTGTATAATAATATTAAACACGTTTAATTAAGGAGCATCGGATATGAATAAACGGAATATTGAAAATACACGAAATGCACTTCTCACGGCAGCTGAAAGGCTTATGACAGAATATGACGATCCCTCGAAAATAACCGCACGTATGCTTACAAAGGAAGCAGGCGTAAATCTTGCTATGATAAATTACTGCTTTGGTTCAAGAGAGGCACTGCTTTTTGAGGTATTCGACAAGCTGCAGTCTGAGGCCATGAGCAGTGACCCTGCTTTCAGGCAGCTTTTAGAAAAAGCTATATCCCCGAAAGAAAAGCTTATCGAAATACATTTTCATTCAATGAAGCTTATGCTTGAATATTATAACCTTGCAAGGTCGGTCACCAAGCACGTTCTTATGAACAGGGATATTTCCGCAAAAAGAGGAAGTATACAATTTATACAGGCTCACTTCGGAGACAGAAAAAGCGAAAGGGAATGCCGCCTTATAGCCTATGAGCTGTCAAGTCTTCATGAGCTTGCTGTGCTGCGGCATGAGGAAATAAAAAACGTATGCGGCATCGACCTGAAAAATGATGATGAGCTGAAAAAATATATCAGGAAACATATCGATATGTTCCTTGACTGATGATCGGAGGGTAAGCTATGTATATCGAAAAATTATCGGCGCTCAGCTGTGATAAATTCAATTACGGCGGAAAAGCAGAATCCCTTGACCGTATGATAAAGGCAGGTCTTCCCGTCCCTGAGGGATATGCAATATCAGCGGAAGCCTTTGAAAACGGTATTCTTAAATCTGATGCAGAAAAGGAGCTTTCCGTACTTATATCGGACTTATCAGAAAAATATACCTATGCTGTACGTTCCTCTGCTGTGGGAGAGGACGGATTTGAAGCGTCCTTTGCAGGTGCATACGAAACGGTGCTTGATGTTTCTGCCGATGATATTCCGAAAGCCGTAAAAACAGCAGCCGCCTCTGCTGCGGGAGAGCGTGCCGCAGTCTATGCAGCCGAACAAAAGACCGAATTCGGTCAGATAGCAATAGTTATCCAACGATTTGTACGCCCCGAATATGCAGGTGTGCTTTTCACCTCCGACCCTATAACCGCATCGGCTGAATATATGACCGGAAATTATGTAAACGGAGTGGGAGAGGCGCTGGTTTCGGGCGAGGACAGCGGAAAAAGCTTTAAAATAAACGCTGTGCGGTATTCCTTTGAGGGAGATGATGCTCTTAAACCATTTGGAAAAAAGCTGTTTTCCTATGCCAAAAAGCTTGTTGCTATAAACAAATCTGCACAGGATATAGAATGGGCAATTTCGGGCGGCAGGCTTTATATTTTACAGTCCCGTCCCATAACTACTATCGGCAGAAATAACACGGACGCATTTGAAATAAACGATTCCTTAAGCGGCTGTCTGCTGCTTTCAAAAACCAATGTAGGCGAAATATTTTTAAGACCCGTTTCCCCTGTTACATACAGTGCTGTTCAGGTCATTGTAAATACACTTGGGATCCCGCTTATTTCCAATGTTTGCGGTCAGCCTTATCTGAATATAAGCGGTCTGTGTTCCATGATAATGTCCTTCGGATTTTCAAAGGAAAAGGCTTTCAATATGATATCCGAGCTTGCAGGCGGTATTCCCCGTGGGATAGATATCCCCGTATATCCCTTTGACAAGAAAGCTTTTCTAAAAAATATCGGCGGACTTGTGAAAAATACTCTTTTCGGAAAAAAGCAGGAAACTGATTTCGGAAAGGACCTTAAGCATCGTATAACACAGGTAGGAAATGAAATAATCGCCGAAATAAAATCTGTTTCCTCCGAAAAAGCTCTTGCGGAGCTATGGAACAAAAAATGTATACCGTATATGCTGCAGACCCTTTCCGCCATTGCAACGGCACTTTCTCTCAAATCGCTTTTTGCCACAAGGGAAAAGCTTGAAAAAATATGCGGAAGCGAGCTTGCGGACAAGCTGCTTTCCGACTGCTCCGAAACGGGAAATATCGAAAGTCTGGGAAGTCTTCTTGCTGTTGACGATCTGATTAACGGTAAAATATCCCGTGAGGAATATATACTCAAATACGGTCACCGCCATGCAGACGAAATGGAGCTTTCTCTTCCATATCCTTATGAGGATCCCGATTTTCCCGAAAAAGCTGTACGTGAATATCTTGCTTCGGGAATAAATGCATATTCTCTGAAAAAGGCACAGCAGCAGCGTCACAGGGACGCAGTTTCGGAATTCAAGAGAAAATATCCCTCAAAATCACAATGGCTTGACCGTGTTCTGAAAAAATATTCCACAGCTGTTTATAAGCGTGAGGCTGTAAGAAGTGAGGCGTTGAGGCTTTTCTGTGTTATAAGGGAATATCTTCTTAAAGCAGGCAGTCTTACGGGGCTTGGTGAGGATATATTCATGCTTTATATAAATGAGGTCTCACTGCTGCTTAACGGAAACAATACTGTCACCGAAAAAATACCGCTACGCAGAAGTAATTATCTTCGTCAGCTTGAAATGCCCAATTTTCCAAGTCTGATATGCGGACGCTTTACCTATGAGGAATGGCAGAAAAGCGGCGCTCCCACAGGCTTTTATCGTTTCGGCGATGTCTGCTCCGATAAAACAGCGGACGGCACTTTAAAAGGTGTTCCCGGCTCATGCGGTCAGGCTGAGGGACGGGCGCGTGTGCTTTCCTCAATAGAGGAAGCGGATCAACTGCAGACGGGAGAAATTCTCATAGTTCAGGCGGCGAACATCGGCTGGATAAAGCTTTTTCCAAAAGCGGCGGCAGTTGTTACAGATATCGGCGCACCTCTTTCCCATGCGGTAATTGTTGCCCGTGAGCTTGGAATACCTGCCGTTGTAAGCTGTCAGTGCGCCTCGGGTGTATTCAAAACAGGCGATACAGTAGCCGTTGACGGTACTCTTGGGACTGTTACGCTTATAGAATGATAAACAAAAGGCTTTGCGGATAAAAATTCCGCAAAGCCTTTTTTATGCTATATAATAATATTTATCCCAGCTTGGAATATCCGAAGGTATTGACAAGAGCGTCTATCTTTGCTCCCGATGCACACATTGGGCACTCTGCAGGGCTGTGGCTTGTGTATTCGGGCATATCAACAGCGGTAAATACACTATTGATCTTAAGACCTCTTACATCGGGTACTGCGCTGAATATTGCGGAAGCCGCAACAAGTCTGCCGCCGTAATATGCAAGGCACTCTGCCGCCTGCTGTATGCTCTTTCCCGATGAAACCGAGGAAACCAGCAGAAGAACATTCTTGTCCCTTACCATTTTCTGAATATTATCACGGAGGATAATTCTGTTATTCATATCAAATTCGGGGGTTATAACATATATTTCATTTCCTGAATTGATACCGTGCATACCTGCGGAAAGCTCCTCGGCAAGAAATGCACCTACCATTCTTGTACCCTCGATACATATAATAGCATCAACGGGAACAACACCGTAAAGAGGACCTGCCAGCTCCTTGGCTGTCTCCTTAGCTGCCTTCCAGCTGTTCTTTATTCCGTTAAGATCAATATAACAGCTTACGTGAGAATGGTTTGTTGCAAAGTGTCCCGGAATAACCGCAAATTTTATTCTGGGATTGTTTGCTGCTGTTATTTCCTGAATTCTGTTTTCCATAATATACTCCGTTCTGCCTTTAGGCTTATGTTTTTCTTATGATATTTTTATTGTGATTTATTAATTATATCATATAATCATTCCGTTTTCAATATATCTTTTATATGAAAATAACAAGTGATTTTATACAATGCAGATAAAAATTACGAATTCACAGTCAGAAAAATACAGCTGTCTTTTTCTTTAAGCTGAATATAATGCAAAATATTTTTTATCCGATAATTTAATGAACCATTGATCAGACTGCTTCCTTATTGTTATATATTTACTTCGATTTTTACTTTCTATGCTGTTGAATTTCGGGAGAATATATGGTATAATAGAAAAAACGTTATTAGGCGGAGCTGTATGATAAATCAGAATCTGACAAAGACAAACAGAAGTGCTGAAAATGACACATTGGAAAGTATATCATAAGTATAAGCTTACAGACCACATTGAGTATAAGGATATCGGGATCTACAGTTCAAAAGAAAATGCTGAAAAAGCAATAAGCCGGCTGAAAACAAAAAATAGTCTTAAGGATACAGTTTACAATTTCAGAATAAGAAAAGTGTTCGCTCTTTTTAAGCTGCGGCTTTAATCAGTGTTTCATTAAATAATATATATTGAGTGGATGGTTTTGATACGATTTTCTACTGAGAAATTATAATAATGTAAAAAGGCAGCCTCCGAAAAACGAAAGGCTGCTTTCTTTTTTCCTTAAGTTTTCTTAAGAAACCGCTAAGAAAAATATGGATATACAGAGGACACATCGGTATGATAAGATAAATATATCAGAAGCAAAGGGGGGTGCAGAATATGTCATACAAAATCCTGCTTGTTGAGGATGACAGACAGATAAGAGAGGTTATAGAGGATTATTTTTCCGACAAAAGCGACGGTGAGATCACACTTGTTACAGCGTCAGACGGTGAGGAGGGTATGGACCTTATACAGTATGAGGAGTTTGATCTTGTTATGCTGGATATTATGCTTCCTCACGTTGACGGATTCACTATCTGCAGGGAGATCCGCAGGAAAAGTATTGTTCCTGTGCTGTTTCTCACGGCAAAGGCAACAGAGGCTGACCTGCTTCACGGATATGAGCTTGGCTGTGACGATTATATGATCAAACCCTTTTCCCTTGCTGAACTGTACGCTAAGGTCAATGCGCTGCTGAAGCGTGCAAAGGGAATAGTTATCAGCAAGGAAATTATCTGCGGAAGAATAAGCATCAATCTTGTAACATTTGAAGCGGCTGTTGACGGAAAAACAGTTGAGCTTGCACCTAAAGAATTTGCGCTTCTGAAATATTTGATAGAGCATAAGAATTGTGTGGCAGACCGTGACACGCTGTTAGATCGAATATGGGGGTACGATTTTTTCGGCAGTGACAGGGTTGTTGACAATCACATCAAGAAGCTTCGCAAGGCTCTGGGTAAGGCAGGCGGTCAGATCAAGACTGTTATCTCAAAGGGCTACAAGCTGACGGAGTAATGCTCGGAAAGGATTAATATGAAAAAACTTAAATTCACAAATTTTCTTATCAGACGTATGGTGCCTGTAATGGCGGTGGTTATTGTTATCTGTGCTCTTTCTTCGGCTTTTTGCAGTTATGCTGCAGATAATCGTATTCAAAAAGATGTTGACGACATTTATCACAATTTTACCTCGCAGCTTCCCGGTATCAGCGATTATTATCAGGACAACATAACGGCACTTGGTTTATGTACAGATTTATTCTCGGAAATGGATTTCCAAGAATGGACAGAAGCTGAGGATTTTCATCTTGTTTTTGCAGTTTCAGATGCAACAAGCAATGAAATTGTTGCGGTCAATGCTCCGAACAGTAATGAAGAGGTTTCTGAAAGCAACTATCTGTTATCGCTTCTGGAGGACGATTTGCTTTCATACGGTATGTCAAAGGAAGATCTTGACGCTCATTTTAAAAATACCGTTTCAACCTATAGCACTGACAACAGAATCCTCAGAGGTACATATTACTTTTCAATCGATGAAAGTGCATACCTGTTCAACTATGTTTATTCCTATGATTTTTCCAAAACAAGCGGCTATGCGGTACAGATCATATGGGCTGTAGGTTTGTTTATCGGTATTGCATTTTCGGTGATTATTTCGGTAATTGCCTACAACAAATACTGTACACAATACGAAATTGACGAATACCGCCGCAATATGACTTCTGCCCTTGCTCACGATTTAAAAACGCCGCTTACGGCAATTATGGGCTACTCGGAAAATCTGAAAAGCAATGTTCACCCTGAGAAGCGTGATTATTATGCTGACGCTGTTATTGAAAATGTACGTTACATGAATGAGATCATCACGGGAACGCTGGAACTTGCAAAAATTGAGGAGCATAATACAAAACTGAATAAAGACGACATTGATATGGTTATTCTTGCAGACAGACTTCTTACCAAATATAAGGCTGATTTTGAGGACAGGGGCATTTCCGTATCGGTAAGCGGTAAATGCAATATAAAAGCTGACCGTGAGTTGATTTCGAGAGTGGTTGAAAACTTGATTTCCAACGCTGTGAAGCATACATCTGACGGCGGCAAGGTTGAAATTATCGCAGACGAAAAGAAATTTATCATCTGCAACAGCTGTGATGAAAAGCTTACAGGCAAGACAGAAGATTTCTGCAAAGCTTTCAGTAAATCAGATACAAGCCGTTGTGACCGCAAAGGCAGCGGTATAGGACTTATTATTGTAAAGAATATATTAGTGCTTCACAAGTTCCGCCTTGAAGTTTCCGCTTCGCATGGAAAATTTACTGCGGCGATTATCCTTAAATAGTGTTTGCATTTTTATAAAACCGCTGAAACTTAAATATATAAAAAGCTTCTGTATGCTTAACATATTATAAGCACACAGAAGCTTTATCTTCTACTAATTAGTAGCTTTTTATATCAAATTCCAAAACAAAAGCCTTGTAAACGCTGAGTTTACAAGGCTTTAATGAGAACTCCCCATCGTGGTTTTAACTTGAACAACAAACAATTTCACGCTCAAATTGCTTTGAGTTCGCCCACAAATTTATAGTGAATATGAATATTCTGAATTTTTCCGCCTTCATCAGTCTGTTCTTTTTCATTTACATCAATATGATCTATCAATGTATTCAGCAGTTCCAGACTTAATGCCTCGGTTGTTGTAAATCTCTTCACAAGGTCAATAAACTTCTCCGCATCACAAAGCTGACTTTCATTTGACTCTGCATCACGCTCTAATTTTTCAAGCTGAGCTGAATATACCTCAATACAGTCATTGCATTCCGAAGTCATTTCTTCAAACAGCTCCGCATTCTTGATTATTCCCTTGTAATAGTC
>JAFUOZ010000108.1 GCA_017481565.1 Oscillospiraceae bacterium
GTTTATCACAAACATAAGTATAACGGGAACAACGGTAGTTCTTACAAATGCGTCGGCATTCCAAACTACTTCAAATGTAGGAAGACTGTAATTTGCATAATACATTCCTACCGCCACGTCAATAAATACCGTATATCCGAGAATGTTTCCTATCAGTGCCGATACGATTATTACTGTCATAGGGATAGCAAGATAATGACGGATAATTTCTCCTCTTGTGTAGCCTGAGGCTCTCAGAGTTCCGATAACAGCCGCTTCTTTTGCAATGGTATTGCTTGTTGTGATCGCCATGATAAAAGCTATTATTGCAACCACTATGTACAGGAAGGCGGTAAAAGTTGTTCTGTCACGTCCCATATCATTGCCTGTGAACTGAATAGCCTGATTTGTGTACATGGGAATATACTGTGTAACAACAGCGTTTTCTGCGATTACATCAAGGAAATCCTCACTCATTTCCTTTGCTTCTATGTCATCGGCAGGGGGATTATTATATTTCCACGAATATGAAAAGTGCAGACCGTTTTCACCAAGCTCGTCAAACTGTTTTTCTGTCATTACACCAATACCGAACTGTATTGCCTCAAACATCATATCCGAAGGATTCTGATAAAGTGCGCTGTAATCCGAAAAAGCAACCAGTCCCGTAATTATATATTCTTCTCCGTCAATGATAAGCTTGTCGTTTACTGAAAGACTGTTGTTGTCGGCATACATTCTGTCGATAGCGACTTCATTTACGCTGTCGGGCAGTTCTCCTTCCATAACGCATAGCTTATTGATTTCTTCACGAATTTTAAAGATACGCAGGGTACTTTCTATATTTTCCGTTTCACGTTCAATGTAGAAATTCTCATAGATCTTTACATCTGCAGCTTCAAGCTTTTTTATGATTTCTTCGTCTGCCTTGCTGTACAGTTCAAAGTTGCCGTCCTCGATATTGTATTTTTCAAAGCTGTTGTCATAAGCAGTTTTCATACTGCCTGCAGCTACCATAAAGCCCGAAACAAAGCCAATCATTATTATCATAAACAGGAAAATGACAGCATATTTTCCGAACTCTCCCTTAAATTCTCTGGGCATTCTTTTGATAAGCGGATTTTTCATTTTTTTATCCCCCTTACCAGTCAAGATCCATAGCTGCAATTTTTTCTTCGTTCAGATAATTCTTTCTTATCATACCGTCACGCAGCTTAATAACTCTGTCAGCCATATTCTTGATAGCGTCATTGTGAGTGACCATTACAACAGTGTTGCCGTATTTTTTGTTTATATCCTCAATAAGCTTTAATATCTCCTTTGAGGTCTTGTAATCAAGAGCGCCTGTAGGCTCGTCGCAAAGAAGAATATCGGGATTCTTTACGATAGCGCGGCCTATCGCTGTACGCTGCTGCTGACCTCCAGAAAGCTGATTGGGCAGCTTGTGACGACGCTCATAAAGACCGAGCGTGCGGAGAATATCATCAACATCGAGAGGATTATCACTCAAATATGCACCAACCTCAATGTTTTCCTTGATGTTCAGATTCGGGATAAGATTATACATCTGGAATATGTAGCCAAGGTGCTTTCTGCGGTAGAGAGATAATGCCTTTTCATTCATATCCGCAGTTTTTTCGCCGTTTATGGAAATATATCCGCTGTCTGCATTGTCAATGCCGCCGATGATGTTAAGAAGCGTAGATTTTCCTGAGCCTGACGGTCCGAGAAGTACACAAATTTCGCCCTTTTCAATGCTCAGGTCAATACCTTTCAGGACCTCAATTTTGCTTTCTCCCTCACCGAAGCTTTTTCTGATACCGCTGATTTCAAGAAACATAATA
>JAFUOZ010000109.1 GCA_017481565.1 Oscillospiraceae bacterium
ACTGTGTAGCGATCTGTCCGTTTTCCGCAAGCTGCTTGATAAGCTCGGGAGAAGCAACGAAACGTCCTTCACCGTGGGAGATTGCGATCTTGTGGATATCGCCGACTTCACAGCCTGCAAGCCATGGTGACTTGTTGGAAGCAACTCTTGTGCTTACCATCATTGACTGGTGACGACCGATAGTATTGAAGGTAAGTGTAGGAGAATTATCCTCCATATCAACGATCTTTCCGTAAGGTACAAGACCAAGCTTGATAAGTGCCTGGAAGCCGTTGCATATACCCAGCATAAGACCGTCACGGTTATCAAGAAGCTCGGTAACAGCGTTCTTTATTCTTGGATTGCGGAAGAATGCTGTAATGAACTTTCCTGAACCCTCAGGCTCGTCACCGCCGCTGAATCCGCCGGGGATCATGATTATCTGAGAATTGTCAACAGCCTTTGCAAAGTAGGAAATGCTGTCCTCAAGAGCGGACTGAGAAAGATTCTTGATAACAACTACCTCAGGAACTGCGCCTGCACGCTCAAATACTCTTGCTGTATCGTATTCGCAGTTTGTACCTGGGAATACAGGGATAAGCACTCTGGGCTTTGCGTAGGAAACAGAGGAATGACTTACAGCCTTTTCACCTGTGTATGTATATGTCTTTGCAGGCTTGCTTTCTGTTTCGATATTGCAGGGGAATACAGGTTCAAGACGGTTTTCCCATGCAGACTGAACAGCGTTCATATCCACCTTGTAGCTGATATTGTCGATCTCGTAAGCCTCAGTTGTTTCACCGATGATATCATCAGCATTGTCAGCGTCGCCCTCAAGCTCGATAACGAAGGAGCCGTACTTTGAATAGAACAGCTGATCTGCTGAAAGCTTCTTTGTGAACTTAAAGCCGATCTTGTTTCCGAGAGACATCTTTGCGACAGCTTCTGCAACACCGCCGAAGCCTGTTGCCCATACGGAAACAGCCTTGCCCTCAGCGATAAGAGCTTCAACGCTTTCAAAGCAGCTTCTTATGCTGTCAAACTTGGGAAGATTATTTTCATCATATTCGGGAGTGATAAGGATGACCTTGTTTCCTGCCTTCTTGAATTCAGCGGAGATAACCTTGCCGCTGTCAGCAGTTGATACAGCGAAGGAAACCAGTGTTGCGGGAACGTCGATATTCTCAAATGTACCTGACATTGAGTCCTTACCTCCGATAGAACCGCAGCCAAGCTCCAGCTGTGCCTTGTATGCACCAAGAAGAGCAGCAAAGGGTTTGCCCCATCTGGAAGGATTGTTCTGTGTTCTCTCGAAATATTCCTGGAAGGTGAGCCAGCAGTGCTTGTAGCTTCCGCCTGCTGCGATAACCTTTGCGATAGATTCGATAACAGCCGCAATAGAGCCGTGATAAGGACTCTTGTCCGAAAGATAAGGATTAAAGCCCCAGCCCATGATAGAGCAGGTCTTTGTTTCGCCTGTCAGAACAGGGATCTTTGCAGCCATAGCCTGTGTGGGAGTAAGCTGATACTTTCCTGCATAAGGCATAAGAACAGTACCTGCACCGATAGTTGAGTCAAAGCGCTCAACAAGACCCTTCTGTGAGCATACATTCAGGTTGGACATAAGATTTGTCCAGCTTTCCTCACAGTCGGAATATTCCTTAAGCTGTGTTGTTACGGGGACAGGAACATTTACATCGGTATGCTTTTCTGCACCGTTTGAGTTAAGGAACTCTCTTGAAAGGTCAACGATGACCTTGTCATTCCACTTCATGACAAGTCTGGGCTCAGCTTCAACATCTGCAACCTTTGTTGCTTCAAGATTTTCTCTTGCAGCGGCAGCCATGAACTTATCTGTATCAGCGGCAGCGATAACAACAGCCATACGCTCCTGGCTCTCTGAGATAGCAAGCTCAGTACCGTCAAGACCGTCATATTTCTTGGGAACTGCGTTGAGGTTTATTGTAAGACCGTCTGTAAGCTCACCGATAGCAACGGATACACCGCCTGCACCGAAATCGTTGCAGCGCTTGATCATGTGTGTTACCTCAGGATCTCTGAACAGTCTCTGGAGCTTTCTTTCTTCGGGAGGATTACCCTTCTGTACCTCAGCACCGCAGCTTGTGAGAGATGCCTCTGTGTGAGACTTGGATGAGCCTGTAGCACCGCCACAGCCGTCACGGCCCGTACGTCCGCCGAGAAGAATGATAACATCTCCGGGAGCGGGAGTTTCACGGATAACATTTGCTTCGGGAGCGGCACCTACAACAGCACCGATCTCCATACGCTTAGCCACATAGCCTGGGTGATAAACCTCTGAAACGTGACCTGTTGCAAGACCGATCTGGTTACCGTAGGAGCTGTAGCCGTTAGCCGCACCTACAGTGATCTTTCTCTGAGGAAGCTTTCCGTGGATAGTATCATCAACGGGAACAAGGGGATTAGCCGCACCTGTTACACGCATAGCCTGATATACGTAGGATCTTCCCGAAAGAGGATCTCTGATAGCACCGCCGAGACAAGTAGCGGCACCGCCGAAGGGTTCGATCTCAGTGGGGTGGTTGTGAGTTTCGTTCTTGAACATAAGGAGCCAGTCCTGAAGCTCGCCGTCAACATCTACCTTGATCTTAACGGAGCATGCATTGATCTCCTCAGACTCATCAAGATCCTTTAAGATACCGTCATGCTTCAGCTTTCTTGCAGCGATAGTAGCGATATCCATAAGAGTGATGGGTTTTTCTGAGCGTCCCAGCTCTTCTCTTGCGTTGATGTAGTCCTCGTAGGTCTTTCTGATATAATCGGCGGATATTTCCGCATTGTCAATGATCGTGGAGAAGGTGGTATGACGGCAGTGGTCAGACCAGTATGTATCGATCATGCGTATTTCTGTAATTGTGGGGTCACGTTTTTCAGTGTCTCTGAAATAAGACTGACAGAACTTTATATCGTCGGAATCCATAGCAAGACCGTACTTTGCAATAAACTCGTCAAGCTCTTCAGCGGAAAGTGAAATAAAGCCTGCAAGAGTTTCAACCTCTGTGGGGATATCATATTTTATATCCAGAGTATCGAACTCGTCCAGAACAGCTTCACGGCTTTCAACAGGGTTGATGATATAGCTCTTGATCCTTTCAAAAGTATCATCGGAGATCTTGCCCTCAAGGATATAGATACGTGCATTTCTTACCTTGCAGCGCTCGCCTTGGGTAAGTATCTGTATACACTGCTCACAGGAGTCAGCACGCTGATCGAACTGACCGGGGAGATATTCAACCGCAAATACACGGTCTGTCTCGCCAAGCTCGGGGAGAGATGAGAAAACAACATCTACTGCGGGCTCGGAGAATACGTTGGGGATAGCAAGCTTGAAATCAGCCTCGGGAAGACCCTCTGCGTCGTATCTGTTGAGGATACGTACATTGCGGAGTCCCTCTGCTCTGAGTGCGGTCCTGATATCACTGAGGACCGACTTTGCCAGAACTGCATATTCCGGCTTCTTTTCCACATAAATACGATAAACTGACATGATCGGTAAACGCTCCTTTTTTCAAAGTGGTTTTGGGTGACTTTCTGATGAAATATGTCCCATACAGCAGTCATCCTCTATCTTATCTATTGTAACATAAAAAACGTGATTACGCAAACTTTTTTCTGAATATTTTGTTAAAATTTTTATCATTGTGTAATTTGGTGTAAAACCGCGGTGAAAACCGTCGCTTTTTTCACGTTCAAACAAAACGGGGACAGTTTTACCCACCTGTGCTTCAAGAAAAATCCGTCTCATAACGGCTGCCTTTTCTGCAAGTATTGCCGCACGCTTATGTTTTATATCCTCGGGGACCTGATCGGGCATTTTTTCAGCCCGTGTGCCCTTTCTCACGGAATATGGGAATATATGGATATCAGCAAAACCAACCTTTTCGGCAAAGGCACAGCTTTCGGCAAAATCCTCATCTGTTTCGCCGGGAAAGCCGGTCATGATATCGGTAGTCACGGCACAGTGGGGAAATCTGCTGCGCAGCTTTTGTACAAGCGAAAAATATTCATCGGGGGTATAGTGCCTGTTCATTGCACGGAGAGTTTTTTCACAGCCGCTTTGTAAAGACAGATGAAAGGAGGGGCATATCTGCTCAAGTGCCGCAAGCCTGTCCAGTTCGGAATCGGTCATCATTTCAGGCTCCAGCGAACCGAATCGAATCCGCTCTATGCCGTTTACGGAGGCACATATTTCGGCGGCATCGGCTAAGGTCATGCCGTATTCGCTGCCGTAAAAGGCAAGATTTATTCCCGTAAGTACGACCTCTCTGTAGCCGGCCTGTGCAAGTCCGCTGACCTCGGCTTTCAGCTCTTCGGGCGGCTTTGAACGGATACGTCCTCTGGAGTAGGGTATCATACAGTAGGAGCAGAAACGGTTGCAGCCGTCCTGAATTTTAAGAAAAGCCCGTGTATGCCCGGGTATAGTGCGGCAGGTAAGCTTTTCATAGCAGTCGCCGTTTTTATATTCGGGAATATAGACTATTCTGTCCCTCTGACGAATAAAAGCATCTATAAGCTTCGGAAGGGAAAGCCTGTCCTTTGTACCGCTTACGATATCCGCTTCTGGAAGAAGCTTTTCCGCCTCGGGAGATGCCTGAGGATAACAGCCTGTTACCGCTATGACTGCATGAGGCAGCTTTTTTCTCAGCTTTCTGAGGACCTGTCTTGCCTTGGAATCGCTTTCCGAGGTGACTGTGCAGGTGTTTATAATGCAGATATCCGCATTGTCGGGCTTGTCCGTGACGATATATCCCTTGTCGGAAAAAAGCTGTTTTAAGGCTGCTGTTTCATATTGATTGACCTTGCAGCCTAAGGTGTAAAAGTAAATGTTCATAAAAAGCGATAATCCTTTTTGTGTAAAATATATAAAAGTTTTACCTTGTATTTGTGTAAGTTATTCGAGTATACAATTTTAAAAAATATATTGAAAATCCTATTGACTTTGGAAAAAACAGGTGCTATAATAAAGCCATACCAAAAAGGTAAATACAGAAAGCACCTAAAAGATAATGTGCTTAATAAAGAGAAAATGGAGGAAAATATTATGACAAACAAGGCTACTATTATGCTTTCCACAATTAACGATGTTAAGGAATTTGTTTCTCAGGTTACACTCTGTGATTATGATGTTGACCTTATTTCAGGAAGATATGCAATCGACGCTAAGTCCATTATGGGTATTTTCAGCCTCGATCTTTCAAAGCCTATCCAGCTTGAAGCACAGACAGAGGACGCTTCCGAGTTCTTCGCAAAGATCAAGCAGTTCATCGTTGAATAATTGCTTTGCATAATCAGAAAACCGCAGGCTGTATCATTTGATATGATGCAGTCTGTTTTTTTATTTCCAAAATTTTTTTGAAACATCTGTCACCAACTGCGCTCTCTGACATAATATAAACTATGAACAGCGGAAAAAACAAATCCGCAGAAAGTTCATAATACATTATATTTAAAGGAGCGTTTTTCTTATGAGTACTTGTGGTTTTGGTGGATCAAATTGCTGCTGGATTATCATCATCCTTCTCGTTCTTTTCTACTGCTGCGGCAATAACAACACAGCAGCTTCCAACGGCTGCTACACATGCGGCTGTGCAGCTAACACTTGCGGCTGCTGATCAGGATCGGTCGGATCTGATATGCTGACAGAATAAATGACATAATAAATTAACAGAATAGATCCGCCCTGCCGCTGTACCGTGTCTGTACGGGGGCAGGGCGGAATTTTTTTATGTGTCAATCCTAAGCTTTCAGAGTTGGTATGACTTCATCAGAAAATAAGCCTTGCAATATAAACACCGGCGGCACAGAGGATTATCTGGAGGATAGTAAATCTTGTTACCACCTGTGTATCAGACCAGCCCTTGTTCTTGCGGAAATGGTCATGGAGAGGAGTGCGGATATTCTTAAGGAAATTCTTTGCCTTTAAAATACGCAGTACAAGCAGCTTTACAAGACCTATTCCTCCGTCTGTGAAGATAATTCCTGCAATAAGGAAATATACAAGAGGGATATGTGTCTTAAGCACCATTATACCCAAGAAAAGACCCAGCGCACGAGAGCCTGCGTCTCCCATGA
>JAFUOZ010000012.1 GCA_017481565.1 Oscillospiraceae bacterium
CGCACCGCTGGTGCACCAGTTGTCACGCCAGTGGCACAGCTGGGCAGCTAAGTGCGGAACGGAGAAACGCTGAAGGCATCTAAGCGTGAAACCGCCCTTAAGATAAGATATCCCATCTGAAAAGAGTAAGACCCCTCAAAGACTATGAGGTTGATAGGTCAAGAGTGTAAGCATGGTGACATGTTCAGCTCGGTGATACTAATTGGTCGAGGGCTTGTCCTTGAAGGTGAAGGAAGTAAAAGATGTTTGTCTCGCATGAAATTGTTTTATTCGGTTTTGAGGGTGCTTGAAGCATTCTTGAATAAAAAATATATCCGGTGCTGATAGCTGTGAGGATCCACCTGTTCCCATACCGAACACAGAAGTTAAGCTCACAAACGCCGAAAATACTTAGTTGGTAGCGACTCGGGAAGATAGGACTGTGCCGGATTATTTTTTGTATTTTTTCTATATTCCTCCATAGCTCAGTCGGTAGAGCACCTGACTGTTAATCAGGGAGTCACTGGTTCAAGTCCAGTTGGGGGAGTTCTCATTAAAGCCTTGTAAACTCAACGTTTACAAGGTTTTTTATTTTTGATAATGAAAAAGCCGTATTCGGCGGTTAACCGAATACGGCAGGGGTTAGGTTATTGACTTAGGGAAGCACTGAGTAAGCAGTAGGCATCGTTTCCTTAGTTATCGAATTAACTTTAATCTATTGTGTTTTTACTTATAATTCCCGATTTCACAATATATTCGGCACATAGCTTTTCAAGTTCATCACCATAATAAAAGGGTACCTGATCTTTGTTTTCGGCTGTATACCAACCAATGTGCCGCTTTCCTCTGAAAAAAGGTTCTGTGTAATATTTTCCGCAGTTGAGTCCATAGGGAAATCCGGTTTTTTTGGCAAGTCTGTAATCGCTTCGCCTCATAAAATCAATAGCTGTTATCAGACCTTTTTTGTACTCTGTTATTAAAATTCTGTCCATCAGTTCTCCGTTAAAGTCCAATGGAGTACTGGCAATATTAAGTTCCGTTAAAATGTCATAGAATTGTTTTTTTGCTTCATTTTCATCATCAGCACCGCCTGCTGCGATGTAAAGTGTTTCACTGTCGTAGCCGGCATCTATCATATCCAATGCCCATAGCTGAAGCTTATCGCTATAAAGATGCAGATTATGATAAATCCTGCCATTCTCTTCCCAAACATATATCAAGTCACTTAAAAGCATATTTTTCCCTCCGTTTCATTGCATTTTACCATAAAAACAGCCAAAAATCAACAACAAAATATAAAATTTTCTCTGAAAATCTTAAGAAATATTGACAGCTTGTTTTTGATTATGCTATAATTATGCAGGAAAATTCATACACAGGTGATTTTATATGGAACGATTTACCGATAAAACCATAATAAAAAAGGATAATACAGCCATTTATCTTAAAAACGGCTTAAAAATAAACTTTTATGAATGTAACAGTAAATGGAACGATTTAAAAAACAGCAGCGGAAAATGCATTGGTGAAAGAAATATAACAGCTGCTGTTCCGTATTTTGTTTTTTATTCGGATAATAAGCTTATAAGGCTTGAAGTACATGGGCTGTTCCGCAGAAGAAAATTCAATGCCATAAGGCAGCATATCGAAAAAAGCGGTTACAGTACATATGATCTGTCATAAAAAGCAGTAAATTGAAGTAATAAATATGAGGTGACATAACATTGAAGGAAAAACTATATTCCGCCGCACATATCGGAAAAATCATTCTGTATGTATATGTATTATACAGGCTGCTGAATATGCTTGTTATATGGGCTGCGGCAGCACTCAATATAGCTGATGCGGCAGCGCCCTCATGTCCCGATTTTGAATATCCCGCTTCTCAGATAAATGAAGCTATAGATTATGATAAGCTTGGTCAGTGTCATAAATTTATAATAGACAAAGAGGAATTTGAAACATCAAAAAATTATAAGAATATTATCCGAAAGCTTGATGTTTCTTTTTTGCTGTTTCCGTGGTCGATGAATATTGACCTGCTGTCGCCCGATAATGAACAATATCGTCATCAGTATACCGATGACGGATATGATATTTCCGTATGGTGCGGAGTAAATGCTTTTAACGGAAACGGCGAGATCATGTTTTTTTATTACAATGATCTGATAATCCTTTTTCCGCTGCTTTCGATAGTATTTTTTACCGCTTCGGTACATGATATTATAAAACTGATAAGATCAAAAAATAACTGAAAAAAAGCTCATCTGTACAGCAAAAACTTATACAGATGAGCTTTTTGTATATTATATATAACAGGTTAGTGCATAACGATAAAATTATCGTTTAAAATAAATTTATTTTGTATACAATGTCTTGCGATGAAAAGTTTGTTAATATACAGTATATATATTGTATAAGAAAAGTTTTCGAACTTGTGATATAATGAAAAAAAGTGTCTATATATTTACATAAGGAGAGGGAACATATGGAAAATACAAATAAATACCGTTCATCGTCCTGTTATATAACATGGCTGGTGTTCATGCTGTTTTCGGTACTGATGCTGATAATGTCGGTTTCTGACGGCTGGGATATGTGGGTCAGTATATATGTGCCTGTTATGGCGGCTGCAATGACAGTATTCACCTTCGGTTCAAAGCCCGATGATAAAAGACTTTCCTATATCATGTCGGGAGCTGCCATGCTTAATATATACATATACAGCTATATGAAAATGGATCTGTTTTCGCCGCTTATGGTGGTCTGTGCACTTACCATAATGTTTTCCCTGTTTCTTGACAGCAAGCTGCTGGGGCATATTTCCCTGCTTTCGTTGATAATGGTGCTGCTGCATATTTTTGTGCATCATACGGTAGAACTTTCGTCACAGGAAATGATAATAAAGTTTGCTTTCAGAGTATTTACACTGGCTTTTGCGGAAATATTCCTTATCTTCTTTGTAAATCGTCTCAACGGCATACAAAGGGATCTGGAGGACAGCTTAGAGGCGGCAAAAAGTGCTGAAAGATCAAAATCGGACTTTCTTGCAAATACCTCCCATGAGATAAGAACACCCATGAACGCAATCGTCGGTATGTGTGAGCTTATTTTAAGAGATCAGGATATCAGCGAAAGCGTCCGTGAAAACTGCTTCAATATACAAAGCTCGGGAAGAAGTCTGCTTTCGATCATAAATGATATCCTTGACTTTTCAAAGATTGAGTCGGGAAAGCTGGAGATAATCGAAAGCGAATTCAATATTGCCTCTGTTCTCAATGACGTTATCAATATGACCATGACAAGAAAGGGTAACAAGAATATTGAGATAATGGTACACGCCGATCCGGATATTCCCTGCGGACTTATCGGCGATGAGATACGTATCAGACAGATAATGGTCAATCTTATGACAAATGCCGTTAAATTCACAAATTCGGGAGCAGTTACGCTTAATGTTACACGCTCGGTGCAGGATTACGGCGTAAACCTTAAAATTTCCGTTGAGGATTCGGGTATCGGTATTACCGAAGAAAATCTTGAAAAGCTCTTTGAAAGCTTCCAGCAGGTAGATACAAGGAAGAACCGTTCCATTGAGGGTACAGGTCTTGGTCTTGCTATTTCAAAGCGGCTTGTTACAAAAATGGGCGGCTTTATCAATGTTTCAAGCGTATACGGACAGGGGTCGGTATTCAGCTTTGTTATTCCCCTTAAGGTAAGCGACCCGCGTCCCTTTATCAGCGTTAAGGAGCCTGAAAAGCTCAGTGCCGCTGTATTTATCGACTTTAAAAAGTTTGAGCTTCCCGCAGTAGAAAATCAGTACAGGGTGCTTATGCAGGAGATAAGCGATCAGCTTAAGGTAAAGATGATGCATACCACCGATATGAATGAGCTTCGCCGAAACGTTGACAGCAAGGCAATAACGCACTGCTTTATAGGTAAGGAGGAATATCTTGAGCATAAGGACTATTTCACAAGCATATCCGAAAAGACAGGCATAGTGCTTATTCAGGACGTTGTTGATGCAGTTCAGGTGCCCGCTCATATAAAGTGTATATATAAGCCTTTTTATACCATGTCTGCTGCGTCTGCACTTAATAACGAAAGTATAGTGATGAATCTTAATGAGCGCCGTGCATCGGCTATATCCTTCTCAGCCCCCAGAGCAAGAGTGCTTATCGTTGACGACAATGCCATCAATCTTAAGGTGGCAGTCGGTCTTATGCAGCCCTATCATATGCAGCTTATGACCGTTGACAGCGGAAAGGCGGCACTTTCAATGCTCCGTTCAAGAGATATCGACCTGGTATTTATGGATCATATGATGCCTGAAATGGACGGTGTTGAAACTACCGCTCATATCAGGGAGATGGAGGGCGAATATTATAAGAAGCTCCCTGTTGTTGCGCTTACGGCAAATGCAGTAAACGGAGTACGTGAGATGTTCATTCAGTCAGGCTTCAATGACTTTATCGCAAAGCCTATCGAGCTTTCCGCTTTGGATAGAGTTCTGAAAAACTGGCTTCCTTCAGATAAGCTTCAGGCACCCGTTACTACTGTTTACGGAAAGAACGACCGCAGAAAAAATCAGCTGTCGAAAAAAGACGATGATGAAAGCGGAAATATTTCCGTTAAAAAGGGTCTGGGCTATGCAGGCGGCAGCGAGG
The DNA here is from genome assembly GCA_017481565.1 of Oscillospiraceae bacterium. Classification (GTDB taxonomy): domain Bacteria; phylum Bacillota; class Clostridia; order Oscillospirales; family Ruminococcaceae; genus RGIG4694. The sequence continues at coordinate 4,647 of JAFUOZ010000012.1, forward strand.
ACGCATATTATGAGATACTTGAAATGTATGTGCGCAAGGGCACTGAAAAGATAGCACAGATAAATACTCTTGCGGCAGAGGAAAACTGGAAGAATTATACTATTGAGGTACACGCACTTAAGAGTACATCACTGAGCATAGGTGCGGTAAAGCTTTCGGAATTTGCAAAGAAGCTGGAGCTTGCAGGCAAATCGGGAGATAATGACATGATCCGCAAGGAAAACGATGAGCTTATGAAGCTTTACGCGGATGTTATCGGAGAAGGCAGAAAGCTGCTTGAGGAATACGGTATAGATATTGAAAACGAGGAAGATGAGACAGCCGCCGAAGAGCTTCATCATGAGCAGATAACCGCGGAAAAGCTGACGGAATATATCAGCCTTATCGAAAACAGCTGCAATGATTTTGACGGCGATGAAACCTCAAGACTTGCAAAGGAAGCGTCGGTATATACCTATAACGGCAGAGCACTTAATATATGGATGAAGAAAATTGCGGAATATGCCGAGGATTATGAGTATGACAGCGCTATGGAAGAGCTTGAAAAGATGTGTAGCGAATTAGGTATCGGAAAGGAGCGGAGCTGATATGGCGAAAATATGTATAACTACAGACTGTGTGTGCGATCTCCCCGATGCGATGCTTAAAAAATATGATATTGATCTGGTATATTTCTATATTGAAACAGATACGGGACGATTCAAGGACGTTGATGAAATAACCGCCGACAATGTGTTTGATTATTTCAGAAGCGGCGGCAGCAGGATATTTACCGAAGCGCCGCCTGCCGACGAGCTGGCAGCATTTTTCACAGAAAAGCTTTCAAAATATGATGAAGTGATACATATCTCCATAAGCGAAAAGATAAGCAATTCGGTAGGAAATGCAAGGTCTGCAAAGGAAAAGCTGGGAGAGCTGGGAAAAAGGGTACATATCGTTGATTCGGGACATCTTTCCACGGGAATAGGACACATGGTGCTCCGTGCGGCTGAAATGGTGCAGAACGGAGCTGCGGTGGAAAAGATCGTTTCGGAAGCAGAGGCTATGAGAATGAAGATATCCACCTCCTTTATGGCATATAATGCGGATTATCTGTACCGCAACGACAAGGTGAGCAAAACAGTACATCAGATATGCACCGTTTTCAATATTCACCCTGTTTTAGGCATGAAGGACGGTTATCTTAAGCTGAAGTCATTTCATATCGGAAAGTATGAAAAATGCGCTGTACGATATGTCCGTAAGGAGCTTAAAAATCATGAAAGGATAAATAAAAAAAGACTTTTTATAACTCATGCAGGCGGAACGGTCAGCGATATAAAGCTTGCCAGAAGCGAAGTGAGCCGTATTGCAAAATTCGATGAGGTGATAGTCACGAAGGCGTCGGCTACCATATCGGGAAACAGCGGTCCCAGGACCTTCGGACTTCTCTATATTGAAGAATAATACAGAATGGAGCGGATAATAATGAAGCATATACTTATTGTTGATGATAACAAGGCAAATCTGACGGCAGCAAGAACTGCCCTGTCCGATATATACAAGGCTACAGCAGTAGTTTCGGGAGCACAGGCACTGAAATTTCTTGAAAAGAATACTCCCGATATGATACTGCTTGATATCAATATGCCTGAAATGGACGGCTTTCAGGTAATGGCGAAAATACGTGAAAATCCCGAGCTTTCGGAGCTTCCTATCATATTCCTGACAGCCGACAGCGATGCCGAAACGGAGCAGAAATGCCTTGAGGCAGGTGCGCTTGACTTTATCGCAAAGCCCTTTGTACCGGCTGTAATGCGTTCAAGAATAGGCAGGATACTGGAGCTTGAGGAGCTGAGAAAAAGTCTTGCGGATCGTCTTGACCAGAAGATAAAGGAGGTATCCGATATCAAGAGCAAGTCCTTCCAGGACGCTCTTACAGGTCTCTGGAACCGTGCCTATACCGAGGAAAAGGTAGGCGGAATGTTGAAAAAGGGCATAAAGGGCGCTCTTTTCATGATGGATATGGATAACTTCAAGGCGATAAACGACACCTATGGTCATATTTCGGGAGATGCTACCCTTAAGGCGTTTGCGGATACCTTAAGAAAATATGCAGGCGAGGACGATGTGATATGCCGTATAGGCGGAGATGAATTCATGACCTTTGTTGCGGACGCTTCCTCAAAATCGGCACTTGGAAATCATGCTACCGATATTATTTCCGATATGTGCTGCTTCCTTAAGGAAAGCAAGTTTGAGACAAATTCCTCGGTTTCGGTTGGTATCGCACAGTTTCCCGAGGACGGCAGCGATTTCAAAAGCCTTTACAATGCGGCAGACAAGGCACTTTATTATGTAAAGCAGAACGGAAAGAACGACTATCATTTTTTCAGCGATCAGCATGCGGCAGAGTCAAAGCGTGCAAGCAACGGAGTTGATATACAGCACCTGAGAGAGATGATGCACCGTAACGACCCCAGCAAGGGCGGCGCATATATGCTTGATTTTGACAATTTCCACTATGTATATAATTTCATTCACAGGATCGTTGAAAGGCATGACGAGGACGTTAATACTATCCTTTTCACCCTTAAAAATGAAGATGCCGATCCAAACGAGGTAGAAATGGCAGTTGAGCTGCTTGACCGTGCAATATTCACATCTCTGAGAAGAGTTGATGTTTCCGCAAGATATTCAAGCAGACAGGTGATCGTAGTACTTTTTGACTCAAAGGATAACGGCGGTCAGATATGTGCCGAAAGAATTTTAGGCAATTTCAGAAAGCTTTATGAAGGAAAGCTTGAATTCGGCTATGATGTTGTCAAAATGGAAAGCAGCGGTCTTATGAAAAACGGCAGACGCTCCGCCGACAGCGAGGTAGTGCTGCTCTGAGTATTGATCGGTATGCTTTCTTATGAAAGGTCCTGATGAAATATACGGGAGAATTGAAAATGATAATTGATCAAAAAGAACTGATTGCGGCTGTTCTTGCGTTTCTTGCAGGTATGCACTCCTCGGTGGAAAGCATGCATGAGCAGGAATATATAATGATCGACGGAAAGCTGTGTACCATGACCTTTGAGGATAATTTCGACGGAACCGAGCTTGATGAGACAAAATGGGAAAGGTGTCCCGAATGGAAAAGACAGGATCTTGATAATTACTGGGATAATGATATGTCCTGTCTTGACGGAAAGGGTAATCTTGTGATTTCCATGGAGTATGACAAGGCAAGTGATGCGTTTCTATCGGGAGCGGTACGTTCAAGGGGAAAATTCGAGCAGACCTACGGATATTACGAGATACGCTGTACGCTTAACAGTATTCCCGGTTACTGGACAGCCTTCTGGCTTATGGGTGAGTCTGTAGCAGATGAATCGGAGGGCGGCGTGAACGGTACGGAAATAGATATTTACGAATCGGCATACTATACCGAGGGTGAGATACAGCATACAATTAACTGGGACGGCTACGGAACTGCCCATAAATCCGAGGGAAAAAGAGTAAATGCTCCTGTTTATGATAAGCAGTACCATACCTTTTCGCTTCTCTGGACAGAGGAGGAATATGTATACTACATTGACGGAAAGGAAACATGGCGCACATCTGCGGAAAAAGCGCAGGGAGTATGCACCGTGCCTCTTTATATGAAAATAACCTCTGAGACAGGCTCATGGACAGGTATACCCGATAAAAAGCGGCTTCCCGACAGTATCAAGGTGGATTATGTAAGGGTATGGCAGCTTGTATAATATGCAATTTATATTTTAATGAAAGGAAAATACTATTATGGTAAACGTAAAAGGAAAATGGGCGCTTATTACAGGTGCATCAAGAGGAATAGGATATCTTACCGCTAAATTCATGGCAGAACAGGGCTGCAATCTGATACTTCACAGCAGAAAGCCCGAAAATACCGAAAAGGTACTTGAAGAGGTAAAGGCGCTGGGTGTTGAGGCATACAGTGTATCTGCAGAGCTTTCCGACCTTGACGCAGTTGAAGCCATGCTTCGTGAGATCGACAGCAGAGGTACACAGGTAGATATCGTCATGAATAACGCTGGCGTGCAGATCGCTTACAGAAACGAGTATTTCAGCACCCCCGTTTCCGATTATACCGAAAGCTTCAAGATAAATACCATTGCCCCCGCAATGATATGCTATCACTTTATGCCCAAAATGATCGAAAGAGGCTTCGGACGAATCCTGAATACAACAAGCGGAATCCGCCTTGAACCTCAGCAGGCAGGCTACAGCGCAAGCAAGGCAGCCCTTGACAAGATAACTATCGATCTGGGTTCCACCGTTGAGGGTACTGACGTTATGATAAATCTGACCGACCCCGGCTGGTGCAGGACCGATCTGGGAGGACCTCATGCACCCAATGCACCCGAAAGCGCTATTCCCGGAATCGCAGTGGGAGCTTTCGTTGATGATAAAAAATCGGGAAGATATCTTAATGCACCTTATTTTACGGGTATGACCCTTGAAGAAGCTGTTGCATATGCCGAAAAGAACTTTGACAGTCCTTATGGGAAATAATATATAATAAAAACGCTGTACTGCATAGCCTCGGTTATGCAATACGGCGTTTTTTTGCCGTGACAGTTGACGAAAGCTGTTTTTTTTGATACAATGTATTATGTATAAGTGTGAGATTTTGATAATACGGAGAAAATACTTATGAACCAGAAAAACAACAGAAATAATAAAGTTGAACATAAGCCTACTGCGGAAAGAAGGCAGTATGAGCGTGAACGTGCAAGGCGGCGCAGACTTTATTATGTGATAATTATGGCTGTGGTGACACTGTGCTTCGTGATATTGTCACTTACGGTCTTTTTCAAGATAACTGTTATACAGGTAACAGGGTCAACCAATTATTCCTCAGAGGAAATAGCGGCGGCAAGCGGTATTGTCAAGGGCGATAACATAATCCGTGAGAATATTTCCGAATGCAGCAGGAATATAACCTCACAGCTTATATATGTAGAAACAGCCGATGTAAAAAAGCAGTTTCCGGGGACGATAGTTATCCATGTTGAAGCAAGCGTTCCCACAGCAAACGTCCAGACTGTAAACGGATATTATCTTATAAGTCAGGGCGGAAAGGTGCTTGAAAAGCTGACAAACCCCAAAACGGGACTTCTTACCATAAACGGAGCGGAATCGGATATAACCCTGAAGCAGGGTGATATTTTCCGCTCGGTAGAGGAAAAGAAAACCGATGATATATAGACCCTTATAGATGCCTTTGAAAAATTCAAGCTGGAAAACGTTACTCATATAGATATCACCGACAGGGCGAATGTTTCCTTCCTTTATGACAGTCGTATAAAGGTTGAACTGGGAGTAGTTTCCGACCTTGACTATAAGCTGAATTTCATTGCTGAGATACTCACCAAGGAGATCGGCACAAATTCATCGGGAACCTTAAGACTTCTCCCCGACAGCGCACAGTATATTGATGATGCGGGCCTGCAGGAAAACGAAAGAGTATATCAGAAAAACATGGAGACCTATGTCCGTGAGGGCGAGGAGACCGAGCCTCCCGAAACGGTTACCGATGAAGAGGGAAATATCATAACCGAGGAAACAAGCGAGACCGAAGCCCCCGAAGAAGAGGAAACCGAAACAGAAACAGCGGCTACAACTATGGAATAAGCCATTTTTGCTGTAAAATTTGTGAAAAATATCATTATTGACGGTATTGTTTTTGTCAAATAGTTGATTTTTACAAAAAAATTAAAAAGGTACTTGAAATATTGATGATTATGTGCTAAAATAGTATAGAGAAAATCTGACCGAAAATACGGCTGCGGATAAGGCGTATATCAGGCAGCTTTTCGGCTGAAAAAGCGTATCCAATATTTATTATATAAAAGGTTAGAACAATATTTTAGGAGGAAGTTTTAATGCTGCAGGTTGACATGGAAGAAAAGGACTTTTCCGCAATTCAGCTGGCTCCCGACGTGGTGATCAAGGTTATCGGCGTTGGCGGCGGCGGCGGAAATGCTCTTAACCGCATGATAGAATCGGGAATCGAGGGCGTAGATTATATCGCTGTTAATACAGACGCTATGGCGCTTAATTCGTCAAAGGCTCCCACAAAGGTACAGATAGGTCAGAAGCTTACAGGCGGAAGAGGTGCAGGCGCAAAGCCTGAGATCGGCGAAAAGAGTGCTCAGGAAAATAAGGATGAGATCTCAGCTGCTATCAAGGGTTCAAACATGGTATTCATAGCCGCAGGTATGGGCGGCGGAACAGGCACAGGCGCTGCTCCCGTTGTTGCTCAGATCGCAAAGGAAATGAATATCCTTACAGTAGGCGTTGTTACCAAGCCTTTCGGCTTTGAAGGCAAGAAGAAGATGGAAAAGGCTGAAGCAGGAATTGCCGAGCTTAAGCAGCACGTTGACGCTCTTGTTGTTATCCCCAATGCAAAGCTTTTAGAGGTTTCCGACAAGAAGCTGACAATGATGGAATCCTTCGCTATGTCCGATGATATATTAAAGACAGGTGTCAAGGCTATTGCCGAGATCGTTACTGTTGAAAGCTATATGAACGTTGACTTTGCCGATGTTGAGTCTACTCTCAAGAACGTAGGCTTTGCTCACATGGCTGTGGGTATGGGTACAGGCAAGGACAAGGTCACAGAAGCGCTCAACAGCGTTATCTCCAGTCCCCTTCTGGAAACATCTATCTCAGGCGCAAAGAGACTGCTGCTTAATGTGGCATTTGCTCCCGATGTATATCTTGATGATGTTAATGATCTTGCAGAAAGAATTGAAGAGGCAGCTGCACCCGATGTTGAGATCATCTTCGGTTCATCACCCGATGAGTCACTTGATGATGCTATCAGCGTAACTGTTATCGCTGCAGGCTTTGAAGAGAATGATATCGTTAATGTTGATAATCAGATCATGAACGAAGCTATGAAGGACTTTGCAGGCGCAAGAAGCGGATTCGGTGCAAAGTCAACACCTCTTACACAGTCCAAGACATCCTATACATATCTTAACAATGCAGGCGGCGCTTCCTCTATGGACGACGATCTTTTCGATATGTTCAATAACAGAAAGTAATTCAATATGAATTTCAAAGCTGTATACCGCGAACTGCGGTATACAGCTTTTTTTGCTGTTATGCTTTACTTTTGATGTATATTATGATAAAATAAAAGAATAAAGTTATGGAAGCGCTGATTAAAGCCGTAGGCATCGTTTCAGACCCACGAAAATCCTTTGCCGCAGCGGCAAAATTGACTGAGTGGGTCGTGAAACGATTTAATCAGCGGTTCCTTATAATAACGGAGGTTGAACAAAATGCTGTTAATATCAAAATTTTCAACTGATAATGTTGAAAGAAAAATCACGGAAATAGAAAAAGAATATTCTGTTACCTTGCCAACTGAATATAAGAAGTTTTTATGTAAATATAACGGCGGACATACGCCCGATACTAATTTTAAGCTTAAGCGTACATCATCAACTCTTCGTGCTTTTTATGGTGTAGGAGATGTTGACTATAGTTTAGATAAGTTTGATTTTAACGAATGGATAGAACGTAATGTTTTTCCGATAGCGTGCGACCATTTCGGAAATTATATTGTGATCGGATTGAGAGCAGGAAAAGCGGGTAAAATATATTTTTACGATCATGAAGAGGGGCATAAGCCGAAAGAACTTGCAGATAATTTAACGGAATTTTTTAAATGCTGTAAAAGTAAAAAAATGGAGCCTGTTCCTTCTATTGAAGAAAGAGAACGTTCAATGATTGAAAAAGGCAGAGGGGAATATATCACAGACAGCTTAAGAAAAGCATGGCAAGAAGAGATTGATCTGTACGGAAATATGGTTCAGGAAGAAGCAGTTATAGATTAATTGATGTAATATACAGTGTAAAACTAAGGTGAGGTAATCTTATGAAAATACTTGCAATAGACGGAAACAGCATTATGAACCGTGCCTTTTACGGCATAAAAATGCTTTCCAATAAAAAGGGAATGTTCACAAACGCCGTAACAGGCTTTATGAATATATTCCTGCGTGTAACAGGAGATATAAAGCCTGACGGTATCGTCTGCGCCTTTGATATGAAAGCGCCTACTTTCCGTCATAAGGCGGACGCTTCATACAAGGCTAACCGAAAGGGTATGCCCGATGAGCTTTTTATGCAGATGCCCTATATCAAAAAAATCCTTTCCGCTATGGGCTGTAAGGTTATTGAGTGCGAGGGCTATGAGGCTGATGATATACTGGGTACCGTTTCCGATATATTCGGCAGTGATGGCGACAGCTGCTATATCCTGACAGGCGACCGTGACAGCCTGCAGCTTATAACCGATAATGTAACGGTACTTCTTCATACAAACAAGGAGCTTATCAGCTTTACTCCCGATAAATTCAGAGAGGAATACGGCTTTGAGCCGATAAATATCATCGACCTTAAGGCTTTTATGGGTGACAGCTCCGATAATATAAGCGGCGTCAAGGGTATAGGCGAAAAGACCGCTATGGGTCTTATCCAAAAATATTCTACCGTTGAGAATATATATACCCTTCTTCCCGAGGGCAATATCGAGGGTACAAAGTCTGTCATTACCAAGCTTGAAAACGGAAAAGCCGATGCAGAGCATAGTAAATGGCTTGCTACTATTGTAAAAAATGCTCCCATTGATAATGATAAGTCAGGCTATAAAACAGCAGACAGGGATAACAACGCCCTTTCGGAGCTTCTGACCGAGCTTGAAATGAATAAGCTTATGGAAAAGCTTGGAGTTGAACCTTCGGCACAGGTTGCGGCGGCGGCTGTTGTTACCGAAAAATATGAAAAGCTTGAATTTTCGGCAGGAGATTATTCCGCAGACAAGGAAAAGATCTTTTCATCGGAAAAGGCGGCTTTCACCTTTACGGACAAGCTTCTGAAAATTGCCTGCGAGGGTAAGATATACGCTGTGGGCAGCCGTGAGGAGCAGCTGGAATTTTTTGCGTCCGACTGCGGAAAATATACTCACGATGCAAAGCCTGTTTACCGATTCTGTTTTGAAAATGATACAGTGCTGAAAAATATAAAGGGAGATACCGATATTTCCGGCTATCTTCTTGACACAGGCTCAAACGAATATACCGTTTCGGGACTTTGCCTTGAAAACGGAATACCCGAATATTCCGACAGCGTGTGCGCTCTTCCTCAGCTTTGCGAGGCTATGCACAAGCGCATTGAAAATGAGGGCATGAATGAGCTTTATTATGATATAGAGCTTCCTCTCACAGAGGTGCTTGCCTCTATGGAGCATTACGGCGTAAGAGTTGATACAGACGGAATACGCAGCTTCGGAAACGGTCTGCTTGAAGAAATGGAAGGCATGGAGCAGCAGATATATTTCATGGCAGGACATGAATTCAATATAAGCTCCCCCAAACAGCTTGGCGTTGTACTTTTTGAGGAAATGGGGCTGCCTGCAAAGAAAAAGACCAAAACAGGCTATTCCACCAATGCGGAGGTACTTGAAGAGCTGCGTGATAAAGCTCCCATAGTTGACCTGATACTTTCCTACAGACAGCTTTCAAAGCTTAATTCCACCTATGTTGAAGGTCTTTTAAAGGCTGTCTCCTCCGACGGACGAGTTCATTCTGTGTTCAGGCAGACCGAAACAAGAACAGGAAGAATATCCTCTACCGAGCCTAATATGCAGAATATCCCCGTGCGTACCGAGCGAGGACGTAATATGAGGAAATTCTTTATCTCAGCCGATGAATATACACTTCTCGATGCGGATTACAGTCAGATCGAGCTTCGTATCCTTGCCCATATCAGCGGTGACAAGAATATGCAGGCGGCTTTCAATGAGGGAGCGGATATCCATACAGCAACGGCGGCGCAGGTGTTCAATATGCCCCGTGAGCTTGTAACAGGGGAAATGAGACGTGCCGCAAAGGCGGTAAACTTCGGTATCGTATACGGTATCGGTGCATTTTCGCTTTCAAAGGATATAAACGTTTCTGTTGCCGATGCGGATAAATATATAAAGAATTATCTGGATAATTACAGCGGAGTACGTGATTTTATGGAAAAGGCTGTTTCCGATGCAAAGAAAACAGGCTATGCGGTCACTATGTATAACAGGCGCAGGCATATCCCCGAGCTTTCAGCTTCAAACAAGAATGTTCAGGCATTCGGAAAAAGAGCGGCGATGAATGCTCCAATTCAGGGAACAGCGGCGGATATAATCAAAATAGCCATGGTAAGAGTATATAAGCGCCTCAAAGAAGAAAAGCTTGACGCAAGGCTTATTTTACAGGTACACGACGAGCTTATCATAGAGGCTTCCGCAAAGGACAAGGCGAGAGCGGCTGCGCTTTTAAATGAGGAAATGACCAATGCCGCAAGCCTTTCCGTGCCGCTTCCTGCCGATGTTGAGGAGGGTATCAGCTGGTATGATGCAAAGAAATGATATGACATCTGCCGAGCTTATGGAGTATTATGCCGAAACAGATCATCAGCTTGAAAAAATATCTGTCGAAAGGGAGACTCTTTCCGTAAGCTGTGATTTTATCGAGCTTACGGCAAGCTCCTTCAACAGCTGTCGTTTCATCGAAAGCCGCTTTGAAAACAGCTATTTCAAAGCAGTTGAATTTATCGGCTGTGATCTTTCGGCGGTGCGATTTTCGGACAGTGTATTTGATACGGTAAAATTCATACGCTGCAGGCTTGCGGGAACGGTCTTTTCCAAAAGCCGTTTCAGCTCTTGTATTTTTGAGGAATGTACGGGAAAATACACCGTATATGCCGACACTGAATTCAAGGACAGTATTTTCAGTAATTGCTCCATGCCCGAAATAACTCTGACGGGAGCAGAGCTTGGAGTACGTGTTTTCATGAAGGACAATAATTTTTCAAGGGGCGATTTTTCGCATATCTCGTTCAAAGCGCTTGACCTGAGCAGCTGCGACATAAGCGGAGCAAGATTATCACTTGGAAAGCTTAAAGGACTGAGCATAAATTATGAGCAGGCTCTTATGATAACGGAAATGCTTGGGATAAACATAATATGATAGGAGTAAAAATGGATTTGTTTTCTGAATTTCGTGATAAGATCAGACTGTACACTGATGACGGGATCAATTATGAAATAAATATGTTTTTTAAAGAGAATAAACTATTGATCAATAGCTGTTCATCAGAAGTAATTGATAATATATACTGCATTGGCATATCGGTTTATGATCAAAAGGACATAAAGAATATATTTGATGAATTTGTAAGGTTTATTAAATATAATGATTTTAACCTTTCATATTGTAAAAAGACTGATTCGGGAGCTTATTATCAATTTATTACTGCAAATCAGCATGATTCGGAAATAAGCGGATTTGCAGCGGAGCTTTTATTTACAACAGCAAAAAATACTGATTGTTGAGGCAGAAGAATCAGATATTTTTGAAAATAACAGAATTTGCTGAAATAAGGTTAAGGAACCGCTGATTAAAGCCATAGGCATCGCTTCCGACCCACGAAAATCCGTCACTGAGAGGGGCGTGAAGCGATTTAATCAGCGGTTCCTTAATACTATTACCTCATCTCTGATGCTGATTTTATCATAAAGAAATTATTGGCGAAAGCTGAACACACCGGTTTTATAGCCCGGTTGACGTCTTTCACAGAAGGGTAGATTATAACTATGTCGGATCTTGATTTTAAACCTGATGTATTATCAATAGAATATGTAAAAGAACATGGCGTTTTATACGATGAATATGTTTTCTATTCAGAAAATGAAGAATGTGAACCATTATATGATAAGGAACCTTCACTTGGCGGAAAACCTTTTACAGGACTTCTGTATGAACTTGATTTTAATGGTATTCTCAGATACTATCAGTATTATGAGAATGGTTTTGCAAACGGAGAATATGTAACATTCTATGATACGGGTGCTGTTGCTTCATACTGCGTTATGAAAGGATTTAGTTTTATTGGTAAATTATATGAATGGTACAAAAACGGAAATCTTAAATGCTATTATGAAAAAGACAACGATCGAAGAGATATAAAAACCATTAATTTTGATGAGAATGGTAAAATAACCCTTTTGATAGAAAACGGAAAAACCAAAGTAGAAAAGGAGAATCAGAATAATAAACTGTGTAAATGGTAAAAATATCCACAAGCAAATAAAAAGCTTAAGAGACTGAGCATAAATTATGAGCAGGCTCTTATGATAACGGAAATGCTTGGAATAAACATAATATGACAGGAGGAGTAGGTTTGAAAAAAATAATCAGGTTCTTTTTTATACTGTTATTTGTTTCAGTGGGTCTATTGTTGATCAAGTCTTCATTGACTTTAAGGATAGATAATGAACGCATTTTTAAATATCAAGACTATGCTGTAGTTAATTGGAATGAAAATAATATAAACGCATTAAATAAAATGCCTAAACTCAAACGATTAATAATTATTATTGATGAAACAAACTTTGAAATCAATAATATAAGTCGCCTGAAATATCTGAACAAACTGAATTCGATAGCAATAATAGGCGGAAGCATAGACAATTTATCGTATTTTTTTAGTATCAGTGAATTAAAACAGCTGGAAATTTATTCAAATTCTTCTTGCCTGGATATTACAGGAATAAGTAAATTTAAAAATCTTGAAACAGTAGTAATTGATAGTGATATAAAAAACAGTGTATTATCTGAAATAAACGGATTAAATAATCTGGTCAATCTGAGTTTATACAATGGCAGTTTTAATGAAATTAATTTAAATACTTCAAATTTGCATGAAGTAAAAATTGGTCATAACAAGTATTTGGAAGAAGTATACATTTCAAAAAATTGCAGCAAATTAAAATTAATTGAAATATCTGATTCTCCAAAGGCTTTTTTGACTTTTGAAAATGAAGATATTCAGAAAAATGCAGAAATTCATTTACTGTAACTATTGATCATACATAAACTAAATCATTGTAAAAATATCCACAAGCAAATAATAAGCTTAAGAGACTGAGCATAAATTATGAGCAGCCGATTATGATAACCGAAATATCGGGGGATAAATATAATATGATAAAGCGTTTTTTGTATATATTTTTGATATGTGTATGCTTTGTATTCGGGTCATGCGGCTGCAGTGAGGTAGCATCTGAGGAAGAGCATAAAATTATTAATATAAGAGGAATAAATATTGAAATTATACCATCTGTGTATGAAAATAATCTGAAAAAACTTGATAATATACAGAATTTTGGTGAAGAAATAACGAATGTATACATCTCTGTCAGCGGAGACGAGGAAAAGCGTAACAGGATAATGGACGAGATAAAATGCATATCCGACGAAATATGCATCGGTGCAGATAATGACCTTGAAAAAGCAAAACGCATATCAAAATGGACCGCGGAAAATCTCAGCTATGACAGGGACAGGGCAGCAAACGGCGTAGATACAGAGCTTATCAGCCTTGAAAGCATATTATACAACGGATACCGCACCACCTGCGGAGGACACGCAAACATGGTATCCGCATTATGCGCCGCCCAAGGAATATACTGCGTTAATCTGCGGGGCGGCACTGTCAGCAGCGGAAATACTCACTCCGATCTGGCAAATATTCCCACAAATCACGAGTGGAACGGAGTATATATTGACAAAAAATGGTACTTTCTTAATTCCACATGGGCATCTGAGAGATATTACGAAAACGGCGAATACGGCAATGACGGTTCATATCTTGAGTGTTATGAGCTTTTCGGATTTGATGAAATGTCCGCCGAGCACAGAATAGATATTGCTGAACAGCGATTTGCAGAAAAAAAGTAAACACACAGCTGAATAGTGTTATATTTTGATAAAAATAAAATATTCAGACCACCCGAAAGGAGAAACGCACTCCCTTCGGGTATTTTTTTGCAAAAAAGCATATCATGTGCATCTGAGACATTAAAAAGTGTCACCTGTGCATCTGCGCTTGAAATTAAAAATATATCTGTTATAATAAAATAAAGGGGGACGGATAATGAAATATACAATAGAGCAGATAAAAGAGGGCGAGGACGAGCTTATACTGAGATATAAGCAGCTTACCCGTGAAGCCGAGGAGATAATGGCGTTTATGAGGTTGCCCGAAAAAACGCTTATCGGATATGACGACAGCGGACAGACTATCATAGAAAAGAACGATATACTGTATATTGAAACGGTTGACAGAAAAACCTTTATATATACTGCCGAAAATGTGCTGCGGACTGAATATACACTGTCACAATTAGAGGAAATACTCTCGGCAGTGAACTTTTTCAGATGCAGCAAATCAATGATACTCAATATCGACAAGATAAGCAGACTGAAAAGCCTTGCTTCAAACAGGATAGATGCCGAGCTTAAAAATAAAGAGCATATCATAATTTCAAGGACATATGCTTCGGAGTTCAGACGGCGTATAAAGGGGGAATGACCATGAAGAAAAAAATCAGGGCAGTCTTTGAAATGTATATCACACGAAAAATAGGCGCAGAGATAAAATGCTGTCTTACCTTTATGCTTATACTCTGCTATTATGGGGTGTATCGGTTATACTGCGGATTTGAAACGGCAGAGCTTATACATATGCTTGAAATGCTGTGGGCGGCATATATTATGGAATGGATACAGGTGCTTCTGCACTGCGATTTTGATGAGATCGACAGGCTTTCAATAAAGGAATGGCTGATGATAATCATAGGTTCGGGAGTTTACGGTCTTACGGCACATATTGCAGGGTGGTTTGACGGTAACAAAGGCGTGACGGCAGGATTTTTCGGATATATGGTCATAGCGTATCTGTGTACATTCCTGATATATGCAATAAAGCGTGTCATAGATGCAAAAATGCTTAATAATGATCTGAAAAAATTTCAGGAACGGAATATATAGGAGGTAATTTTATGCTTATTATCATTGAAGGACTTGCAATGTGTTTTCTGCTGCTTGTTGTATGTGTTGTAGGAATTGCAGACGGTCCTGCGGGACTGGTGGTATTCTATGAGGACGATGTGAAAAAGAGAGCTGTTGAACTTGGTCTTATCACAGAGGAACGGATAAAAAGGAATAACCTGATCGCCTCACTTGCGGTAACACTGCCTATGCTTCTGCTTGTGCCTGTAATGGTGTATCATGTGAACGGTGCGAGAGGATTTTCCGATATTCTTTGGCAGATAACGCTGATATACTGGATAGAGTGTCTGTTTGACAGATTATTTATAGACTATTACTGGGTAGGTCATACAAAGGCATGGTTTATAGAAGGTACTGAGGATCTTATGCCGTATATTCCGAAAAAGACTGTGATCCGCAAATGGCTTGGTACGATCATCGGAAAGCCTGTTATTGCGCTGATAGTTACTGCGGCAGTGTGCTTTTTGAGCAGATGATAATAAAGGAGAGTTCATCATGAAAATATATGAATACGGAAAAGAAAACAACAAAACTATACTGTGTCTCCCCGGAAATTTCATGACTCACAGACAGTTTGAAAATATCGTTCCCATGCTTGAAAATAATTACCGTGTACTGACCGTAAGCTTTGACGGCTATGACGAAACAGGAAAAACGGTTTATACCACTGCGAAAAAACAAGCAGAAAAGCTGGCTGACTATATCAGAAAAAATCTGAACGGGCGTATTGACCTTATATATGCGGAATCACTTGGGAGTATTCCCGGGGCGTGGCTCACACAGATAAAGGATATCAGCATCGGAGGCGTTATTCTGAGCGGTGCGGAGTATATGAGCTATGGTATATTCAATAAGCCTGTGCTTGCAATATTTGTTCCATTTACATATAAGCTGATGAATAAGATGATAAAATCGGGAAATGTTAAATTCCCCAAGTTTTTACAGATAAAAATGGGTATCACAAACGATACGTTCAAGCCTATGCTTAAACAGGCTTGTCAGAAGCTTACACTTGAAACCACAAAAGCTACCTTTTGGGAAGCTGTAAGAATGTATCCCGAATATGTGGACAGCTGGAAACCTGATCCTGACATTCCTGTTGCGTGTTGGTACGGTGAAAAGGAAATGAATATGAAAAAGGCTGTAAAACATCTGAAACGGGCGTTTCCGAAATTGCAGATACACGTATTCAAGGGCATGGGACACGGTGAAAATATGCGCCATACCGAGCTTACTGTAAGAGAATTAAAGGCTTTTATGATGAAGAACAGTTAAGGCAATACCGCACAAACTACGCTTGAACGCTTTGTGCGGTATTGCCTTAAGGAAGCGCTGATTAAAGCCATAGTCATCGCTTCCGACCCACGAAAATCTGTTACTGAGAGGGGAGATAATCGATTTAATCAGCAGTTTCTTAATTCACTATGGCATCAAACAGCCAATACATATCCGATACTCCGAATTTGTCATACATGTGTATATATAATCCTAAATATACAATACCCAGCAGGATAGTTATTATCCCCATAGCAAGACCGATATTGGTTCTTGCTTTTTCTCTGTTCTTTATACATAATACGATAGATATTACAGCTATTATATAAGCCTCAGCAACAAAGCCTGTCGCCATTAGTCCGATAAGCGCAGCAGCGGAAATTATTATGGTGGGTATATGAAATTTTTTCTCTGTCATGATGGTCAGCTCCTTTCCCAGAGTACATACTCAGCATCGTTTTCGTCGTCATAATAATATATTGTGTCGATCTTAGCTCTTTCGTCCATGTTGAAAAGAAGTGTGCGCTCCTCGTTGTCTATCATAGATTCGGTTATTGCAAAATCATCTATTGCTCTTTGCTTAAGGGTATATCCGAATGCTGAGATCTTATCCTTGTCAAAAGCCTCATCGTCAATGTGATTTCCGTCTGAATCCTTAATATCGGGATATATAAACCACGCCTGCGATGCAAGTCCCTTTCTTACCAGCCACAGATCGCCATTTTCGTCCTGCTCAACCCATACATTTTCCGACAGGCCATATTTTTCATAATCCATTGTTTTATCGGTATTTAGAAGAAGAAACAGTGTTCCGAAGGATACTCCCACAACGAATAAAACCGAAATTATGATGATGACAAGCTTTTCGATAAATATTCTCTTTTTGATACGCTGTATCGTCTTTATATCCTCTGTGGGATCAGCTTTGATATCACAGTTCATTTTCTTAAGCTGTCTGCGGCAGTCCTCACATTCTGCAATATGCTCCGCAACAACAGCCCTGCTTTCGCCGCTGCATACGTTATCCGCATACAGAGGAAGCAGATCGCTTATAAGCTCACAGCTTTTCTTATTCATATTGATCCTCCTGATCTTATTCTGAAAGTTCGTCAATTATTTTCAGCTTTGCACGATGAAAGGTCACTCTTGCCCAGCTTTCCGTTTTGCCGAAAAGCGAGGCTATCTGTTTAAAGGAAAGCTCACTGAATATACGCAGCGAAAAAACTTCCTTGTAAGGCTCTTCCATTCCATGCAGAATACGGTGTATTTTCAGTGACTGCTCGGAGTCCTCCAGTGCGTCCTCAAAGCTTACGGTTATATCGGCGGTATTTTCTGAAAGCTCACCGCTGTCCCTGTGCTTTTCGCTGCGGCACTGATTAAGGTATATATTTTTCGCTATCTGACAAAGCCATGATTTTATGCTGCAGTCTCCCTTAAAGCTGTCTATAGCCTTCATAGCCTTGAAAAAGGTCTCCTGAGTTATTTCCTGAGCCGTTTCGTCATTATGTGACAAAGCCTTTATGTATAGGTAAACATCGTGAAAATATGTATTGTAGAGCTCTTCGATACGTTTCATATTTACCCCCTTTCACCTATAAGACACAGCAGGTTCAGTTTCGTTACAAGTTTTTTGAAAAAATTTTTGAAAAATAAAAAAAGACGGGAAAATATTCCCGTCTGAATTATAGTATAAATAGCGGTATTTGTCAATAGCAATTATTTCTGAAAAACAACTGACTGCGGACAGCGGCAAAAAGCACTGTCCGCAAAGCAATGGTTTGATAATTTTACATCAGATACTCATTTTCAATATCATCTGTACGCAGATTGAACTGACTTATAAGCTGCTTGCAGGTTTCAGACTGTGCGGAAAGCTCAACACTTGCGGCAGCAGTCTCTTCAGCAGTAGCAGAGTTGGTCTGAACAACATCGGCGATAAGCTCAACTCCTGCTGTTACCTGACGTACAGCTTCAGCAGCTTCTCTTGCGGAATCAGCGATCTTTTCGTTTACATCTGCTATAGACTGAGCTGAACGGGATACACCGTCCATCTGTGACGCTGCTTCACTGAGGAGCATATTTCCTCTGTTGACAGCCTCGACGGTATTCTCAATAAGTCCTGTAGTACTTTTTGCAGCCTCGGAGCTTTTTTCGGCAAGGTTCTTTACCTCATCAGCAACAACTGCAAAGCCTTTTCCTGCCTTTCCTGCCTTTGCCGCCTCAACAGCCGCATTCAGAGCGAGGATATTGGTTCTGAATGCGATATCCTCAATAGTCTTGATGATCTTCTTTGTCTCGTCGGAGGATGCCTGTATCTCATTCATGGCATTAACAAGCTCATCGAACTTTTCATTTACTGCCATGATAGCTTCTCCGGCCTTTTCGGTGCCCTTGCTTGCTTCGGAAGCAGCCTTTGCATTTGATGTTATCATATAGGATATTCTCTCGATATTTGCCGAAAGCTGTTCGATGGAAGATGCCTGCTGTACAGCACCGTCTGAAAGACACTGTGAAGCTCCCGAAACCTGTACCGCACCGCTGTCAACACGCAGTGATGCTATGTTGATATCGGAAAGTGCTGAGCTTAAGCGGCGGTTAATCTTTCTTAAGGAATAGATAATGTTCTGATAATCGCCCTTATAATTTTCCTCGCATTTAGTCTTGATATCAAAATTACCCTGTGACATCTGTACAAGAAGATAGTCGATATCGTCAATGATCTCCGACTGAAAACGTCTGAACTCATTGATAGCCTTAACAGTACAGCCTATCTCGGTGTTGCTTTCTGCAAGGTCAATGGGAGTATGCAGATCACCCTCGGAAAATTGGGTCATCTTCTGCTGTATCTTGTTAATAGGTACGATAAGCTCAATAAGAACGAATCCCATAAGTATCAACTGTGCCGCAAAGGTAACGGCAAGAGCGATATATGTAACGATATTTGCATTTGTGGACTGATGATTAAGACTTGTTATATCAGAGCCGAGCCGTGCTCTTACAGCCTCGTCAAGCTGTGCGGAAATAAGTGAGATATTTTCTATATCCGCCTTATATTCAGGCTTGAATATGGCAGTGTATGCATCGCTGTTCTTGCCCTCCTTGAAAAGCGCAAAGGCTTCCTGCTCTACCGCTGCCATTCGGTCTGCCGTGGCAACAAGCTGATCAACGATAAGGAATTCGTCCTCGGTAAGCGCAAGCAGTCTCAGCTGTTCAACAGCTGTCTCTTTTCGCTTGGTGGTCCTCAGCTCTTTATAGTAGTTGTCGTATCTTGTGGTATCGGTAGTATTTATGTATGCTCTTGCCTCAGCTGTGAGATAATCGCAGGCATATTTGTATTCGCCCGTGTGTACTGCTATCTGAACATAAAGCTCACTCTGCATAGCAAGAGCTTCTTCCAGCTTAGTATTTATAGATGATGTAACAACGGTGCAGACTGCGCATATCAGAAGCAGAACTATAGATGAGATCGTAAGTATCCTTGCCTTAGCCGATTGTTTCAGATTATTCATAGATGTATCTCCTTTCCGTTATAAAAATATTCTGTATTTTATATATTATACCACAAATAATCTTAAAAGTAAAGAAAATTTGTGTAATATATGCAAAAAATAAAGGATATCGTCACTTTAATTAAAGAACGATATCCTAATTTGACATTATATGCACTTTACTGTGCTTACTGCATAAATATATAAATTAAAATAGTACACTTTTAACAATAATACAGTTGACGATAAACAGTACAAGAGAAACGGCTGTCTTCTTTTTTCTTGACCATTTCAGATATTTTCCGATACAGCACATATCGCCGAAATTGCCTGCACTGCCTGCAAGAGCATAGCTGCAGTCGGTAAGCATCAGCATTATCGAAAGTACCCACATAAAAAGCCTGAACAGATTTGTGGGAATCACTGCGAATATAAATACAGATATATATCCTAAAAGTGTTGTTCCCACAATTCCTGCGGCAGACGTCAGAAACCATTCCTTCGGTATATCGGAGGAATCATCTGATATCTCAGGCTCATTTTCAAAAAATACCCTTGTACCGCCGTAATAACTAAACCACTGTATACGCTTTAATTTAAAACCCATAAGCCTGCCCACTAAAACGTGGAGCAGTTCATGTGTAACGTGCTGTATAAGTACAGATATGATCAGAAATAATGCTATGATAAAGAATTTTTTCATATTATATTACTCCATGCTGTTTACCTTGTCAAATTCGTCGATCCTTTCATTTTTATTGTGATATAAATAAACGCCGTCGGTTATAGAATATATCCGACGGTGTTCATAATTCTGTTTGATTACTTGGTTTTCTTAGTGTCCTTGCGCATTTCCTCTAATTTTACCCAGATAGGACCTGCAAGGCAGACAGAGGAATATGTTCCCGAGATCATACCGATCATTACAGGGAATGAGAAGGAAATGATCGAGTCAACACCATATACCATTGCAACAATGGTTACAGTAAGCATTGTTATACAAGTAGTGATCGATGTGTTGAATGAACGTGTAAGAGATTGGTTTACGCTGAGATTTGTAAGCTCAGCGAGAGGCATCTTGTTTTTCTTTCCGTTCAGGATCTGATTTTCTCTGATACGGTCATAGATAACGATAGTATCATTGATAGAGTAACCGAGGATAGTAAGAACTACCGCCATAAAGTTAGCGTCGATATCCATTCCGCATACAACGAAAACTGTATAAACCACGAAAATATCATGGAAAAGTGCGATGATACCGCTTAAGCCTGCTCTCCAGCCGCCGATGTTCTTGAATCTTACCGCAATATAAATGATAAGAACTATTGAAGAAAATATAACGGCAACCAGACACTTAAGGAAGAATTCCTTACCCGATGTGGGAGATACGTCAGAGGACTGTATCAGTTCAAGATTATTTTCTGCATACTGTGCAGAGAGAGCCTCAGTAAGCTCAAACTGTCTGTCCGAGTTAAGACCCTCCTTAGAGGTGATCTCAACCTGGAATTTGTTCTTGCCTGTTGTAAATTCAGTACCTGTTGTAACTGTAACGTCCATTCCGCCCAGAGCGTCCTCAAAGGACTTTTCGAAGTCTGCGGAGGATATTTCGTTATCATAAACAAAGGTCATGATAGTACCGCCCGAGAACTCGATATCAAGCTTAACGCCCATTACAAAGCTGAGGATAATTCCTGCTATGATTATCACCAGGGAAATAGTATAATAGGTCTTGCTGTTTTTAATAAAATCAAAATTGAACTTGCTTTTCATTATCTCTCACCTCCGTAAAGCTTAACATTGCGGAAGGCCTTGAATTTTGAAAGGCTTGCTGTCATAAGACGTGAGCAGAATACTCCGAAGAAAAGGTTCAGCACAACGCCTGTAAGCAGTGTGTAGCCGAAGGAGTAGATAGTACCTGCTGTTGAAGGTCCGAACATAAAGAATGCAAAGGAAAGAAGCTTTGCAAAAATGCTGTCGGGAGTACCGAAAGCACCCATAAGTATGATCGCAATAAGGATCATAGTAACGTTACCGTCAAGGATAGCGGAGAATGCTCTCTTGAAGCCGCTTGCGATAGAACCGTCAAGGGTCTTTCCGTTGTTGATCTCCTCCTTGATACGCTCGGCGGTGATAATGTTGGCGTCAACGCCCATGCCGACTGCAAGGATAATACCTGCGATACCGGGGATAGTGAGGATAGAGCT
This sequence comes from Oscillospiraceae bacterium, assembly GCA_017481565.1. Taxonomy (GTDB): domain Bacteria; phylum Bacillota; class Clostridia; order Oscillospirales; family Ruminococcaceae; genus RGIG4694. The sequence continues at coordinate 26,535 of JAFUOZ010000012.1, forward strand.
GTTCATAAAGCCGAAATAGCCTGAAACAAATGCAAGAGTACCTGCAACCTGACCGATAAGTGAGATTACCGCAACAAAGCCGGGGAGACGGTATACTATTATCATGAACAGTGCAATAGCCGCAAATGCGATGATACCTGCAACTACCATTGCTTCGAGAGCGCCTGAACCCAGCATGGGAGAAATGGTAGAGAAGCTTGATGTCTGAAGCTTGAAGGGAAGCGCACCCGAATTGATCTTATCAGCCAGTGCCTTTGCGCTGTCAGCGTCAAAGCTGCCCGAGATGACCGCATTTCCGTCGGGGATAGCCTCGTTTACTGTAGGAGCGGAGATAAGTGTATCGTCCATCCAGATAGAAATAGCGTCGCCTGCCTCTGCAAGCTTTGCTGTAGCATTCGCAAATTTCTGTGTACCCTCTGCTGTAAGCTCAAGAGCAACTACCCACTGACCTGTGGAGTTGGTTTGGCTTGCGTTCTGATAAGCGGCGTATGCATTTGATACGTCCTTACCCTCCAGCACGATGTTTTCGAGAGTTCTGCCTGCAGGCATATTAAGCTCGTCCGTTTCCGCACCCTCACGGAAGGTAAGCTGTGCAGTTTCGCCAAGCTCCTTTACAGCGGCCTGAGGATCAAAGTTCTTTTCGTCCTCTTTCCATGGAAAACGCACGATGATACGGTCGTTGCCGTAGTCAATATAGGATTCGTAATCGGTAATGCCCAGGTTTATCATACGCTGAACGATTACCTCCTTTGCGGAATCAAGCTGAGAATCCTCAGCGTCGAAGCCTTCGGGAGGGGTAAAGGTAACGTCAACGCCGCCGCGGATATCAATACCGAAGCGTATATTGTCAACGCCCTTGACATAGACAGTGGTCATATCACCGTAATGTGAGCTTACGCCGACAATTACCGAAGCGGCAAACGCCAGTATCAGCAGCATAACGATGAAAAAAACAGGCTTAGTGACCCTTTTCACGTTTGTATCAATCCTTTCACATATATATGCTGTATCTTATTTCCGACAGCACGAATTATCGTTTAATTATAACATAGTTTTACAAGTATGTCAATATATAGTTTTGACGATATACTTATATTTAATCACATGAAAATTGCGCATTTTTACGCATCTGCTGTATATTCTGCACTTTACATTACAAAGTGGGGCTATTGTTCTGTTATCAAATGTAATTTGCATATTTTACGGAATTATATACAAAACCGCTTGACTTCAATATATTTAAATATTTTTTTGTAATATCCACATGATACATTAACAAAATGACGGTAAACTTATTATGAGGATATATATAAGCATATACCATATCGCAATACATTAGTATGATGAAATATCACATATAAAATACATCTTATAAAAATAGCAAGGAGCTGTTTTATGTCAATAAAAGAAAAGGTTCTTGAACATCTGGAGGAAAGCTACGGAAAAAGCGTTTCGGGCAGCGCAATAGCTGAGTCTCTGGGAATCACGCGAAGCGCCGTATGGAAAGCTGTAAACGTACTCCGTTCAGAAGGATATAATATCACTGCGGTGACAAACAAGGGTTATTGTTTAAGCGAATCCTGTGATGCGCTTACGGAAGCAGGAGTTGCCGCACTGCTGGAAACAAAGGAGCTCGGAAGAAAGCTTGACATATTCAAGGGAGTTGACTCAGCTGCGGATTTTGCAAGAAGCATCGCTGCAATAGGTGCAGCTCACGGAACGGTCATAATCTCAGAATATAATGTGAATACCAACCGCAGACGCAGCACAAGAAAATCAACGGGACCCGAAAGCTCGGGAATATATATGAGTATTGTAATACGGAAAAAGCTGCCTGAGGCAAGAACCCCCATGCTTAAGCTGTGGACTGCCGCTGCTGCCGCAAAAGCTGTTTCGGAAGCAACAAAGCTCCCCTGTACTTTTTCGGGGGATACTATCATCTGCGGAGGAAAGCCTGTAGGATATATCGGCTGTGACATTATCATGTCAAAGCAGACCGAGTTTTTAAACTATGCCGTAACCGATGTATGCCTGTGCATATCCTCGACCTCGGAAAATAACAAGTTTACACCCCTGCGCACTGCCGCCAATACAGGTATACACCGCAGCGCACTTTCGGCGGATATTCTGAACCGTCTCGAAAAGCTGATGTCCTCACGGAATGATGAGGAGGTCATGGCTTACATAAAGGGAATAACCGTATAAATTGTCAAAATACTAAAAACCGCCGTTTAGCTGTAACGGCGGTTTTCTGCTTCTATTCATCATCGCTGTAAAAATCGTTGCTTCTTATTTCAACCTCTATTCCCAGCGAGGTAAGGGAACGGAAAAAATTCCGCTGTATATCGGTGCTGATATAGCTTGTGGTAAATCCTATCTGCATACGGTCACTGAAAGAGCACATACACATCTGCAAGCCCAGGGTGCTGATAAGTATACCGAACTGTTTTATGTGATGCTCCATTTCCGCAGGCATGGTTATTCTGCCTATATTTGAAATAACAGCCGTCTGACTGCGGTCACGGATATGTCTTGCACGGTTAAGAACGATGTTTTTAAAGGGCAGCGGAGCAATTCTCGCAAATGGATTATGCTCGATAGAAGCCATCTGATTCATTCTTATGGCAAGCCGCTCCTTTGTAAGCTCACGCTTGAAGCAGGCGTTCACCTCAGAGATTATATCGTCTATCGTACCGTCACGCTTTCCGAAATCATAGGGCACGGATATCATGCCGAAGAAGTTTCTTGCAGTCTCCGAAGGGAAATAGGGTCTTAAATTAACGGGAACATTTATCACCACAGGATATTTCAGTCCGCTCAGGGGCATTTCCTTTCTTATCGCCTGAATGAAAAGCGCTGTAAGAAAAACAGTTATAGTGGTATTATATTTGTGAGCCGCTTCCTTTATGCTTTTTACCGAAACGATGCCCTCTATTATACGGAGCCTTTCGTCCGTATGCTTATCCCCCGTCAGATTATATGCTCTTGCTGCTTTTTTCTCCTTTTTGGTTTTGCCTGTTTCCTTGTCGTAATAACGGCGGAAGCTGTCATCGGATTTCTGTGTATTTGATGCATCGTTATCCAGCAGCGGCGGAGTTTTATATTCATCGGGATATTTTATCAGCAGATAATTATATATGATATCCTTTAAAAAGCCCAGCGCCCCCGTGCCGTCTGCAAGAACATGATATACCTCTAAATTTATACAGTTCTTAAAGCAGCTTATGCGGAACAGAAGCTCCTTTTTTTCGGGGTCATATATCTGTGAACAGACAGGCAGCTTTTCCTCGGTAACTATAGGCTTTAATTCGCAATGCTCCAGATAATACCAGAAAAAACCCTTTCTCATGATAGAAAGAAACACAGGGTAATTATCAGCGGCAATATCAACAGCCTCCTGAAGAGTGATAATATCAACATTTTCATAAAGCTCACAGGAGAAACGGAAAACTCTTGTATCGGTCTTTTCGCTTGTTGAGGGGAAAAGCTTTGCCGCATTATCCAGTCTGCTCCAGGGTTCGGGCTTTGCAAAGACCCTTTCCTTATATCTGTTCATTCACATCATTCCTACTACAATATTTTTTCATCTCTTATAAAACGTCGTATCATTTTTCTTGCCATGACCGCATTTTTATCCTCGGTATCGGCAAAAAAACCATGCTCTGTATCGTTCATTCTGTATGCATACACCTGTGAACCGCCTCTTTTCAGCTGTCTGCCGAAGGCTATTCCCTCATCTCTGAGAGGATCATTTTCGGCGGTTATTATAAGAGTATCGGGCATATTCCTGAAATGCACCGCATTTATCGGCGAAAAATAGGGACTTTCCTTGTCTGCACGGCTTCTCATATAAAGCTCCACATAGTCCTCCATGTGATCTGATGTAAGACTGTAGCCCTCTGCCTTTTCGTGTACCGATTTAAAAAGAGCGTCACTGCCGTAATCACAGGCTATCACAGGATATATCAGCACCATTTTGGATATGAGAAATTCTCCCCTGTCACGCCCCAGAAGAGCCGCCGCAGCAGCAAGATTTCCGCCTGCACTGTCACCGCAGAGGATAATATCCTCCTTTTTCAGCCCGAACAGGTCACACGCCCTGACAGCTTCCTTTATAACACCGTAACATTCATTCAGTGCAACGGGGAATTTGTGCTCAGGTGCAAGACTGTAATCAGCCGAAAGCACCGCACAGCCTGTTGTACGTGCAAGGGCGGCACATACTCTGTCATAGGTATCAATGCTTTCGGTAGCCCAGCCGCCTCCGTGAAAGAATATCATCAGCTTACTGTATTCCCTGACAGGATAAAGCCGAACACGGACAATGCCGCTTTCGGTAGACAGCATATGATCAATGCTGTTATATACAGGTTTTTTCGTTTTTTTAAGATCTATGATCCGCCTTGCCAGCGGATATAATTTTGTAAGGTCAAGCTTACCTATAATTGTTTTGAGTGTATTTTTCATAGTTTGGCACCAAGATCAAAAAATCAGCTTTTTTATATTATACCCTATATTATTATAAATGTCAAAATATATCTTGAAAAAAATATAAAAACTGTAGGACATCTTAAAAAAACCAACTTTATATAAAAAAGACTTGAAAAAATCGGCTGTGTGAATTATAATAGTAAATGTATGCAAATCCATTAATCAAAGAGGTGTGAATATGAACATATTTAATCTTCTTACAATGAAAAGTCAGGTTGCCTTTCTTTACGACAATATCACCGTAAAATCTGCACTGGAGGATATACATCTTAACGGCTATACTGCCGTACCTGTTATAAATACAGCAGGTGAATATGTATCCACCGTAACAGAGGGTGATTTTCTAAGATATATGCTGAATAATGATATCAGCGGAAACAAGGAGCTTATGGATACGGACAAGCTGTGCGATATCCCCATAAAGCGAGAGATACTTCCTGTCCGTGTGACCGCAGCCTTGGATGACCTTCTGGAGCTTGCCAAGACACAGAATTTCGTGCCTGTGGTAGATGACAGAAATATTTTCATCGGGATAGTGACCAGAAAGGACCTTATCTGTTATTCCTGTGACAGATATACCGAAATCAAAAAGGAGCTTGCAGCAAAGTGAAAAAAATAAAGAGATATCCTACAGCTGCCCAGAGAAAAAAGAAAAAGACAATAAGAAATCTGGCAATTTCAATTTCGGCGTTTGCCGCTGCCTGCTGTGCGGCAGTTATTGTAATATCAGGTCTTGATGATGAACCGTCAAAGCCTGCGATCGCCCCTGCGGACAGCGTTTCGGTAACAGCCGTTACCGAGGCGACGCTTCCGCCCATAGCCGAGGTGACGGTCACACATACCGAGACAGAGCCTGAGGAAGAGCCGATAATATTCACCCGTCCCATGAAAACGGAAAATACAAAGGAATTTTCCGATATGCACGTTACCGCCCGTAACGGTATACTTATTGATGCCGAAACAGGTGAGGTACTGGGACGAAAAAGCAGCCTGAAAAAAATCTATCCCGCATCAATGACAAAGGTAATGACACTGCTTGTTGCCGTGGAAAATCTTACCGAATCGGATATGGAACAGAAAGTGACCATGACCTATGATATGCTTGCGCCTCTGATAGCGGATAATGCGTCAAGAGTAGGCTATGAGGTAGACGAGGAAGCTTCTGTGCGTGATATGCTGTACGGGCTTATACTTCCGTCGGGAGCGGACGCGGCAGTGGGACTTTCCCAATACATAGCCGGAAACGAAGAAAATTTTGTGAAGCTGATGAATGAGAAGGCTGCTGAACTTGGTCTGGAGGAAACTCATTTTGAAAACTGTACGGGACTTCACGGAAAGTCTCATTATACAACTTGTGTTGAAATGAGTATGATAATGAAAGCGGCTATGGAAAATCCCTTGTGTAAGGAGATTTTGTCTACCTATAAATATACTACAGAAGCTACCGAACAGCACCCTGACGGCATACCGCTTTACAGTAATATGTTCAGCAGAATGTACGGCGACGAGGTGGAAGATGTTATCATTCTTTCGGGTAAGACAGGATATACCGATCAGGCGGCGCATTGCCTTGTGACCTATGCGGAAAAGGACGATCATGGATATATCAGTGTTATCGGCGGAGATTATGATAAATATGCGGCAGTATATTCAACCTTTGCAATATATGAGAATTATCTGCCGTAAGCAATTCGCAATGCGTGATCGGTAATAAACTTAAAAGCTATAATACAAAAAACGGAGTGCCCCACAAGGAAGCACTCCGTTTTTATTATTTCATATCATCTGAAACCGAAAACACGGGCAAATCAGTTACCGAACTTATCATGTACAGTAATTCTGTTAAGTGCACGTTTCAGCTTCATTTCCGCAAGCAGCAGATCATGATCTGACTTTTTCGCCTTGATACGATTCCTTGCGTCCTCCTCGGAACGCTTAGCCCAGTCAATATCAATATCCTCTGCCCACTCTACCGCATTGGCAAAAATACTTACCTTGTTTCCTCCGACCTTCATAAGTCCCGACGAAACAGCGGCTGTGCGCCATTCACCGTCGTCCTTTTTAATTTTGATAGGACCTGAGGGAAGATCGGCAACAAGACTGATATGATTGGCAAGAATACCGATATCGCCGTCTGCGGTGCGGACGATTATCTGTGTAGTTTCACCGTCAAAGAATACCTTTTCAGGTGTAACTATGTTCAGTTTATATGCGGCTGCCATAGAAAATTAACGCTCCTTTCCTTATTCGGAGGTTCCCTTTGCCTTTTCGACAGCTTCGTCGATAGTTCCTACAAAGAGGAATGCCGACTCGGGCAGGTCATCATGCATACCTGCGATAATTTCCTTGAAGCCTCTGATAGTTTCCTTTAAGGGTACATACTTACCTTCCATACCTGTGAACTGCTCAGCAACGCTGAAAGGCTGAGAAAGGAAACGCTGGATCTTTCTTGCACGGCTTACGGTAAGCTTATCCTCATCGGAAAGCTCGTCCATACCCATGATAGCAATGATATCCTGAAGCTCAGTATATCTCTGAAGGATATTCTGTACCGCTCTTGCAGTTTCGTAATGCTCCTGACCTACTACCTCGGGACTTAAAATTCTCGATGTGGATTCCAGAGGATCAACCGCCGGATAAATACCCAGTGAGGAGATCGCTCTCGAAAGAACTGTAGTTGCGTCAAGGTGAGCGAATGTAGTTGCGGGAGCGGGGTCTGTAAGGTCATCGGCAGGAACGTAAACAGCCTGAACCGATGTGATCGAACCCTTGTGAGTAGATGTGATTCTCTCCTGGAGCGCACCCATTTCCGTTGCAAGTGTAGGCTGATAGCCTACGGCAGAGGGCATACGTCCGAGAAGAGCGGAAACCTCTGAGCCTGCCTGTGTGAAACGGAAGATGTTGTCGATGAACAGAAGAACGTCCTGTCCCTCAACGTCACGGAAATATTCCGCCATGGTAAGTCCCGAAAGACCTACTCTCATTCTTGCTCCGGGAGGCTCGTTCATCTGACCGTAAACAAGAACGGTCTTGTCGATAACTCCCGATTCGGTCATTTCGTTGTAAAGGTCGTTGCCCTCACGGGTACGCTCGCCAACG
>JAFUOZ010000110.1 GCA_017481565.1 Oscillospiraceae bacterium
ACGGAAATAACTACAAGGTAAACCCTGCTCAGCTTTTTGAAAAGATGGGTATGACCAGCGCCCGTTCAAGCTCCTCTGCAATGATGAGCACAATGGCAGGTTCAAGCATGAACGTCTGGGATGAGCTTATCGACAACGAAAAGCTTCTCAGCGAGCAGTACGATATACTTGCAGGACGTATGCCCGAAAACTACAACGAAGTAGTTATAATGGTAAACAAGAACAACCAGATAGCAGACTACAGTCTTTACTGTCTTGGACTTATGGATGATGAAGAGCTTATCAAGGCGGTAAAGGACGCTATGAAGAACGATACCGATAACCTGGATTTTGAAACAGAGCAGGTAAAGTTCACCTATGACGAGCTTTTAGATCTTCAGTTCAGACTTATTTTAAACAGCGATTATTACGCAAAAGAAGACGGCGTCTGGGTAGATAAAAGCAAGGATGATATCTATATGAAGGAGCTTGTTGACAAGTCCGAGCCTATCAAGGTGGTAGGTATCTTACGTCCCGGCGAAAACGCTATACTTTCCACAGAGGATTCTGTGGTAGTCGGCTACACTCACGCTCTTACAGAACATCTTATCAATAAGGTAAACGAAAGCGAGATCGTAAAGGAACAGAAGGACAATCCCGAAACAGATATTTTCACAGGCATCGAATTCCCCAAGGATGACGAGCTCGAAAAGGAATATACAATGGATGATATCAAGGCTTATATAGCTACCCTTCCTTTAGAGCAGCAGCAGGAAATCGGCGGCAAGCTCCAGCAGGCAATGGGTATGGGAATGACCGAGGAACAGATTCTCGAAGCCTTCTCAAGCTATATGCCCAGTAACAAGACCGATGCAACCTATGACGGTAATCTGGCAAAGCTCGGCGTATCGGATATTGCTTCTCCCCACCGCATAAGCATCTTCCCCAAGGATTTTGAATCCAAGGAAAAGATAGAGGAAATCATCAAGGAATATAACGATATGGTGAAATCTCTCGGCAAGGAAGAGATGGAGATAAACTACACCGATATCGTAGGTCTTATGATGACCTCCGTTACTACTATCATCGACGCTATAAGCTATATACTTATCGCCTTCGTTGCAATCTCCCTCGTGGTATCTTCAATTATGATAGGTATCATCACCTACATCTCCGTTCTTGAAAGAACCAAGGAAATCGGTATTCTTCGTGCTATGGGTGCGTCAAAGAGAGACGTATCAAGAGTATTCAATGCAGAAACTCTTATCGTAGGCTTTACGGCAGGTGTACTCGGTATAGGAATCACCTTACTGCTCCACCTCCCCGCAAATGCTATCATCGGTAGCTTTACCGATATCTACACCATCTGTTCTCTGCCCTGGCAGGGCGCTGTCATACTGATTGCAATCAGCATGATCTTAACCCTTATCGCAGGTCTTATCCCTGCAAGAGTAGCGGCAAAGAAGGATCCCGTAGCGGCACTCCGCAGCGAATAAGCAGGTTGCACCTGCAGGCAGCTCAATTTTTGAAATTATATTTTTTAAAATGGCGGCGATATAAAAACTGAACAAACATAAAAAAGACTGTAGAAAACCGAAGTTTTTTACAGTCTTTTGATTTTGTAAAGGGCAATCAGACTCCCGAATGTGTTCCTTTCGCTCCGTAGGTGCTGTCATCATCGTTTATTATCGGTGTAGCCTTGGGGTAAAGCTTGTGATAAGCCTCTTCCCTGTCCGCCTCCGAGCCTTCGGGAACAAGTCCCGTATAATCACAGTCGCTCTGCGGTCTGCAGAATTTATTAAGGATAACGTCCTCCATCTGCGATTTCTCCTCCGCATTGCCCGGCACAATCTTTTTCATAAGCTCGGATTCTTTTTTATATTCGTTTTCATTTTTTCTGCTCATAATAATACCTCCCTTACGCTTTATTATAAACAGAAAAAATCAGAATATCACGTAAAAAATAACAGGCGGAGCATTAAGCACTTCCGCCTGTCGTTATTATATTATGCACGTATAATCAGCTTCTGCAATAATCTCTTGGTGTTACGCCCTTCTGGAGCTTGAATACCTTTATAAAATAGCTGTAATCGTTGAAGCCGCATTTTTTTGAGATCTCCGATAGCTTTTCCTTTGTACCCGCTATCATCTCGCAGGCGATCTGGATGCGATAATAATTAAGATACTCTACAGGAGTTCTGCCAGTATATTCCTTAAAGGCACGACAGAAATAGTTTCTGTTCATACCACATTCCTCTGCCATCTGCTCAAGTGTAACCTGCTCGTGAAAATGATTTTCGATATAAGTCAGTACGTTCTTGAATTTCTGCTTTTTCTTGGTCTCTGCGGCAGAAGCGGTTTTTTCTACGAAACAGCTCTTCATTTCAAGGATCATACCAAACAGAGTAAGTAGTCCGCTCTGCACGGAAAATTCGTAGGTGTATTCCTTGCGGTGCATACAGTCTATTATGTTTCCTGCCTGCTTTGACAGATTACCTTCTTTTTCAAAAATCAGAACAGCCTGCTTGTCACGGTTAAGTATCGGACGCATCATACTGGCGCAGGCGGGACAGCATTTTAAAAGTGTTGCCGCATCAAAAACAAGACAATCGTAAACACAGCCATCAGGCTCGCCGCCGTGTATAGCACCACCAACCACAAAGGCGCAATCGCCCTCACGAAGAGTATATTCCCTACTGTCGACGTTAAGACAGAAGCTACCCCTACGGATTAAAATAAGCTCACATTCGTTATGCCAATGATATATCATACTGTATCTTGGATGCACATCCGTAACGTGATAGCACTCGCAGGGAAATTCTCTTGTGCCATGTTCCTTTTTTTCGCAGTATCCTATGTATTTCATAATATGCTTTCCTTTTCGTTGTTATAAAAACTGAAAATAGTTATACTTATACAAATATTATACCATTTTGACTTGTTTATGTAAAGAAAAAATTTTAAGTAAATCTGAAATTGTAAGAAATGCACTAAAAAATAAAATCTGTTTGTGCAAAAAAACCATTGTTTACGGAGAAACAAAAAAATATTTCACTAAAAACGATTACAAGCCTTGCATAATTCGGATAAATATTATATAATAGAATTTAAGAAATTTGTCTGTAACGATGTAATTTCTTTTCATCTTACACCAAAAAAATCAGGAGGATCCTATGAAATTCGGTTATTTTGACGATACCAACAGAGAGTATGTCATTACCTCTCCCAAGACCCCTTACCCCTGGATTAACTATCTGGGAACACAGGGCTTCTTCTCACTTATCTCAAACACAGCAGGCGGTTATTGCTTCTATAAGGATGCAAGACTCAGACGAATCACACGTTACCGCTACAACAACGTTCCCGTTGATATGGGCGGACGTTACTTCTACATCAACGACGGCGGTCACATCTGGAACCCCGCTTGGTCACCCGTAAAGACCACACTTGACAGCTACGAATGCCGTCACGGTATGGGCTATACAAAGATTGCCAGCTCCTCAAAGGGCGTAGAAGCTAAGGTTACATTCTTCGTACCTCAGAACTTCAACGGCGAAATCCAGAAGGTTACATTAAAGAACACAACAGACGCCGCAAAGAGCCTTAAGCTCTTCAGCTTCATCGAATGGTGCTTATGGGACGCTAACGACGATACAACAAACTTCCAGAGAAACTTCAACACAGGCGAAGTTGAAATCGACGGCTCCGTTATCTACCACAAGACAGAATACAAGGAAAGACGTGACCATTTCGCATTCTACGGCGTAAATGCTCCCATCAACGGTTTCGATACAGACAGAGAAAGCTTCCTCGGCTTATACAACGGCTTTGACGCTCCTCAGACAGTATTTGCAGGCAAGCCCAATATGTCAGTTGCTGACGGTTGGTCACCCGTTGCTTCTCACTATATCGAAGTAGAGCTTCAGCCCGGCGAAAGCAAGGATTACGTATTCTGCCTCGGCTACGTTGAAAATGCATTTGAAGAAAAGTTTGCCGCTGATCTTGATGACAACAGCACAATCATCACAAGCCGCGGCAGCAAGAAGAATATAATCAACAAGACAAAGGCAAAGGAAATGCTCGCTATGTGCGACACAGCTGAAAAGGCTGACAAGCTCTTTGAAGAGCTCTGCGCACACTGGAACAGCCTCCTCGGTCAGTACAGCGTTGATTCTCCTGACGAAAAGCTCAACAGAATGGTTAACATCTGGAACCAGTATCAGTGCATGGTTACCTTCAACATGTCCCGTTCCGCTTCTTACTTTGAAAGTGGTATCGGTAGAGGTATGGGCTTCCGTGACTCCAACCAGGACCTTCTCGGCTTTGTTCACCAGATTCCCGAAAGAGCAAGAGAGAGAATCCTCGATATTGCCGCTACTCAGCTTGAGGACGGCGGCAACTACCACCAGTATCAGCCTCTTACAAAGAAGGGCAACGATGCTGCAGGTACAAACTTCAATGACGATCCTCTGTGGATGATCCTTTCCACAGCAGCATATATCAAGGAAACAGGCGATATGGGTATTCTCGATGAAATGGTACCCTACAAGAATGATGATTCACTTGCACAGCCTCTCCTTGACCACCTTAAGAGATCCTTCTATCACGTTGTAAACAACAAGGGTCCTCACGGTCTGCCCCTTATCGGACGTGCTGACTGGAACGACTGCCTTAACCTGAACTGCTTCTCAAGAGTTCCCGGCGAAAGCTTCCAGAATACAGCAAGCAACATTGCTAAGGAAGTACACCCCGAAACAGGCGCTCCTCTTAACGAGGAAACTGCTGAATCTGTAATGATCGCAGGTATGTTTACATATATCGGACCTGAGTATGTGGCTCTCTGCCGCAAGAAGGGCGATATCGAAGAGGCTGACAAGGCACAGGCTGAGATCGACAAGATGAAGGAAGCTATCATCAATCACGGCTGGGACGGCGAATGGTTCCTCAGAGCTTACGACGCTTACGGCAAGAAGGTGGGCTCCAACGAGAACGAAGAGGGCAAGATCTTTATCGAGCCTCAGGGCTTCTGCGTAATGTCCGATATCGGCGGCAAGGAATATACAGAAAAGACAATGGCAAGCATTGAGAAGTATCTGGGAACAAAGCACGGTCTTGTTCTTAACAATCCCGCATTCACAAGATATATCGTAGAGTACGGCGAGATCTCCACATATCCCGGCGGATACAAGGAGAACGCAGGTATCTTCTGCCACAATAACGCTTGGATCATGTGTGCTGCTGCATATGCAGGCATGGGCGATGCTGCTTATGATTACTATACAAGAATAGCTCCTGCATTCCAGGAGGACGAGCAGCTCCACAGAACCGAGCCTTATGTATACGCTCAGATGATCGCAGGTAAGGATGCTAAGCGTTTCGGCGAGGCTAAGAACAGCTGGCTCACAGGTACAGCTGCATGGAACTTTGTTGCAATTTCACAGTATATCCTGGGAATTATCCCTGATTATGAGGGACTTAAGATAGATCCTTCCATTCCTAAGGAGTGGGACGGCTATTCTATCACAAGAAAGTTCAGAGGTGCTGAATTCAATATTAAGATCGAGAATCCCGATCACGTTTCAAAGGGTATCAAGTCTCTTACTGTTGACGGCAATGCTGTTGAGGGCAATATCATCAGCGGCATCACAAGCGGCGTACATGAAGTTGTAGCTGTAATGGGCTGATAATATACAGCTTTGAATAACTGAATATATTGCGGCGGCGGAAACTTGTTGTTTCCGCTGCCGTTTTTTTGGCAGCAAAATATACAAAATATTTATAATTTAGTCTTGCAAAACGCTGAAAATAATGTTATAATAAATTATTAGTATTATTTTATAATGTGTATGGAGGAATTGTTTATTATGAATTATCTTATGCTTGCCGCATGGTCAGAGGCTGCCACTTCATCAGGCGAAGAGGCAATGGCTCAGGCACAGATGGGCTCACTTATTTTTTCAACTGTTCTGCTTCTGGTATTTTTCTATTTCTTTATGGTAAGACCCCAGAAGAAAAAGGAAAAGGAACAGAAGGAAATGAGAGACAGTATCCAGATAGGCGACGAGGTGACCACTATCGGCGGTATCACAGGTATCGTGGTACGTAAGACAGAGGATACAGTCGTTATCGAAACAGGCGGAGACCGTAACAAGGTAAGAGTAAAGATCTGGGCTGTTTCCGAAAACGCTACAAAGCATGACGCACCTCCCGAGGAGGGAATCAAGCTTAAGAAGAAGTCCAACGCCGACGACTAAGCTGTTGTTCTAAAAAATATTCATCTGCATATATTTAAGTGATATGATGTATGCAGAGGTGAACGGTTTTGATGAAAAAAGTCAGAAAAGACGATAATATCAGGGCAGCAGCAGTATCTGTCCTTGCATGCGTGGGAGCATTGTTTATCTGTACGGTATTCTTTTCATGGCTTGCCTCACGGCTTGACCTTTCCGATACGGCTGTTGAGGTCATGGCAGGAATAGCACTGAGCGCAGGCTGCTTTTCGGGTGCATTTGCGGCAGGGAATATAAAGCGCAGAAAGGGTATCCTTTCGGGAATTGTATTCGGAGGAACGGTTTTTGCGGTCCTTATGCTGCTGGGAATGATACTGCTTAAAGGATTTTCGTCCGAGGGCATTGCCGCAAAGGCAGTACTTGTTGTGTGCTGTTCGGTTTCGGGTGGTATACTGGGAGTGAATACAAAGGCACTTTTTCGGTAATATTGCATAATTCGGGCTTTTTTTACGATTACCTATTGAAATCTTCGGAAATTTGTGTTATAATAAAAAATATTATTGAATATGGAGGGATCACTGCTATGAAGCATATTAAGACAATTAATAAGGCTAATCTGAAGCAGACTGCTGCCAAGGGCGGCTGCGGCAGATGCCAGGCTTCCTGCCAGTCAGCTTGCAAGACTTCCTGCACAGTTGCAAACCAGAAGTGCGAAAAGTAATTGCATAATCTGCGGAAGCAAGGGGCATGGAGCGGAATACCGCACCGTGTGCCCTTGTTTTTTTACCGAGATAATTTGAAAGGAGCAGTCCGATTTTTCAGATATCGGGCGTTTTGATTATGATTCATAAGTATAAATTAAACGGATATAATATAGTTCTCGACGTTCACAGCGGCGGAGTTCATCTTGTGGATGAGCTTACATATGATATGCTGGATAATGTTCGTCCTCCCTTTGAGGATAAATGTCCCGAAAAGGTCATCGAAAAGCTTTCCAGATTTTACGAAAGAGAAGAGATCATCTCCTGCTATGAAGAGGTAGTCGAGCTTTATAATGAGCAGATACTCTATTCGGGCGATGACTATGAAAAATTCGCTAAAATGTCTGTTGCGGCTCCCGTTAAGGCGATGTGCCTTTTAGTATCCATGGACTGTAACTTAAGATGCGAATACTGCTTTGCTTCCACAGGCGACTATGGTATGGGAAGAAAGCTCATGTCCTTTGAAACAGGTAAAAAGGCACTGGATTTCCTTCTTGAAAATTCAGGTGACCGTGAAAATCTGGAGCTTGATTTCTTCGGCGGCGAACCCCTTATGAATTTTGATGTGGTAAAGCAGCTGGTAGAGTACGGACGTTCCAGAGAAAAGGAATACGGCAAGAAGTTCAGATTTACCATTACCACCAACGGAATGCTTCTTGATGAAGATAAAATGGACTTTATCAACAAGGAAATGTCCAACGTGGTTATGTCCGTTGACGGACGTAAAGAGGTCAATGACCGCATGAGAAAGCGTGTTGACGGTACAGGCACATATGATAAGATCATGGAAAACTATAAGCTGCTTGCAAAGAAGCGTAACTATGAAAATTACTATGTAAGAGGAACCTTTACAAAGTATAATCTTGATTTTTCCAACGATGTGACCAGCCTTTTTGATGAAGGCTTCGATCAGATATCCGTTGAGCCTGTTGTATGCGATCCGGGTGAGAAGTATGCCTTTACCCAGAAGGATCTTCCTGCAATATTCTCCGAGTATGAGCGTCTTGCACAGATCATGCTTATAAATAAGAAACAGGGCAAGCATTTTAATTTCTTCCATTTCATGCTTGATCTGGATCAGGGACCCTGCGCAATAAAGCGTCTGAGAGGCTGCGGAAGCGGAAACGAGTATGTTGCCATATCTCATGACGGAGATATTTATCCCTGCCATCAGTTTGTAGGTGTAGAAGAATATAAAATGGGTAATATCCATGAGGGTACCTTCAATACCGAAATGAAGAAGGAATTTGCCGCAGCCCATATCTACAGCAAGGAAGAGTGCCGTAACTGCTGGGCAAAGTTCTACTGCAGCGGCGGCTGTAATGCGAATAACTTTATCTATAACGGCAGTATTTTAAGTCCTCATAAGCTTTCCTGCGAGCTTGAAAAGAAACGCCTTGAATGTGCTATCATGATCAAGGCAGCGGAAGCGGAAGAAGCAATGATGAACGAATAAGGAAAATAATAAAAGCTGTTTCTGTATATAAACAGAGACAGCTTTTGTATATGGTGCATAAAAATTTACATAATAGTTACCGAAAGTATTGCAATTTACAATATAATATGGTATAATAGTTATATCAAATCTGACATATTGTGACGACGGACTTATATAATACAGCATTGCTGTAATAGGAGGTATATTTATGCAGTCAGATAATAAAATGAAGGTTCCGATGAGTAAAAGTCTTGAAATAAGAATGTCATTGTTCGGATCTGTTGCTGCTTTTGTTGCTGCAATGGTGGTGCTGGCAGTTTCCAAGGCTACCGAATCTGTAGCTGTGTTGGTCATAGCTGTTCTTGTGCTTATGGCGATCATCGGATATATATTCATGGTAATAGTGAAGAAAATGCTTGCACCGCTGATGACATTCGGTCAGAGAATGGACAGTCTTGCCGAGGAAGGCGACCTTAAAACACCTGTTGAAAAGGTCACAGACGGCAGTGAGCTATCACTTCTTTCCGATGATCTTGATAAAATGGTGCATACTCTTGATGAAGTCACAAGAGAGATCACCACAGGTCTTGAATGTATCTCAAGGGGCGATTTTTCCTATGAGATCACAGGGGACTGGAAGGGTGATTTTGCGGTCCTTAAGGATACATACAACAAGATCCAGAATAATCTCTGTAATACATTTTCCGATATTGATTCCGCTTCGGGTCAGGTAAATAACGGCTCACAGCAGGTTGCAAGCGGTGCGCAGAATCTTTCCTTCGGAGCAACACAGCAGGCAGCGTCCATTCAGGAACTTTCCGCTCAGATCGCAGATATTTCCGAAAAGGTAAAGACCAGTGCCGACGCTGCAAGAAGAACTTCGGATATTGTAAACCGTACAACAGGTCAGGTAAATCTCTGCTCCACAGAAATGTCCGCAATGCTTGAAGCTATTGAGGATATCAACAGAAGCTCCGAGGAGATCTCCAAGATAATCAAGGTTATCGATGATATTGCATTCCAGACAAATATCCTTGCTCTTAATGCAGCGGTTGAGGCTGCAAGAGCAGGTTCTGCAGGCAAGGGCTTTGCTGTCGTTGCCGATGAGGTAAGAAATCTTGCCGCAAAGAGTGCCGAGGCAGCAAATCAGACAACAGCACTTATCGAAGGCTCCGTTTCAAGCGTTGAAAAGGGATCAAGGATCGCAAAGGAGACAGCTTCCGTTCTGGAGGGTATCGTTACAGGTACTCAGGAGATCGCAAAGGAGATCGCAAATATTTCCGATGCGGCTGTTGTTCAGTCTGAAGCTATCGTTCAGATCAATTCAGGTGTAAGTCAGATCTCCGCAGTTATCCAGAGCAATACAGCAACAGCAGAAGAATCCGCTGCTGCCAGTGAGGAGCTTTCGGGTCAGTCAAATATGCTTAAGGAAATGCTTTCGCGCTTTACATTTACTAAGGATAAGCGTTCCTCTGCCGCAAAGCCTGCCCCCAAGAAAAGCGAGCCTGTGAAGAGCGAATCCAGGCCTGCCCCCAAGAAAAGCGAGCCTGTAAAGAGCGAATCCAGGCCTGCTCCCAGGAAGAGCGAGCCTGTGAAGAGTGAATCCAAGCCTGCTCCCAGGAAGAGCGAGCCTGTGAAGAGCGAATCCAAGCCTGCTCCCAGGAAGAGCGAGCCTGTAAAGAGCGAATCCAAGCCTGCACCAAAAAAGAGCGAGCCTGTAAAGAGTACACCCAAGCCTGATACGAAATCAGAGCCGGTAAAGCGTACACCTTCACTTGACAAGCCTAAGAGCGAGCCTGTGAAAAATACTCCTAAGCCTGCACCCAAAAAGGAAGAATTCAAGCCTTTTGAGCCTGTAGACTTTGCAAAGATGGATATGTCCGCCGCTCCCGCAAAGCCGAGAATTATCCTTGATGACGATTTTGAAAATGTAGACAGCAAATATTAACAGCTGAAATAAGGCACGGGTCATGCAGATCCGTGCCTTTGATATTTTCCGACGCTTGACAATTTCTTGTTTGTGCTGTATACTTATGGAAGCGCTGATCAAAGGTGAAGCCATTGTTTCCGACCCGATAATCCGTAATTGAGAGGGGATGAAACAATTTGATCGGCAGTTCCTTATTTATCGGAAAGGATTGATAAAAATGTCAGATGTGATAAAAAAGCTTGTAGCAGTATTTTCAGTCACAGTCACTCTGCTGACAGGCTGTTCCGATAGCGGCACGGCAGACTCGGAAGAAACAGCTTTGTCTCAGGTGTCGGAAAATGTGACGGTACACGAAGAAGCCATATCCGAGGAAACGGAGGAAAACGATATCCCGAAAATAAATGTCCCCATGACAAAAGAGGATTATGATATATATTTTCCGGGAAATGACAAGGATAACGTCTCCGCAGCCGATATAGCC
The DNA here is from genome assembly GCA_017481565.1 of Oscillospiraceae bacterium. Classification (GTDB taxonomy): domain Bacteria; phylum Bacillota; class Clostridia; order Oscillospirales; family Ruminococcaceae; genus RGIG4694. The sequence continues at coordinate 10,820 of JAFUOZ010000110.1, forward strand.
GAGATAACCGTGACAAGCGGACATCTTACCGCACTTGACTGCTTTTATTATGCTTTTGAGGGAAATGAAAATATACCGTATTACACGGAATCCGTTCCCAACGGCAGCTATAAGGTCACGGCAAGCATTTCCGATAATGGCATAGCAGCCGCACTTGTAAGCTTTACCGATAAAGAGCCGTCTTATTTCAGAATGGCTCTTTATGAGGGACAGGACAGCTCACAGCTTGAAGAGGGCAGTTATTATGGCTTCGGTGTTGATGCGGGACTTGCGGTCATAGGCGATCCGAAGGCAGTCACAGCCTATCTTGATTATCAGGATAAATTCCATGAATCTGACCCTTCCGCCGAATTCTATACAGATCATTTGGAGGAAATGATCGAAGCAGGCTATGAAAAATATCCCGGTATCAATGTGGATTTTATTGATTATATCGTACCGGGGACAGAGCAGCATATAGCAATTATGGAATCGGGCTGGGGAGACGGAGTATATCCCGTATATTTCGGATATGATGAAAATGAACAGCTTTGCTGTGCGGTTGCCCAGTATATTTATACAGTTGATCTCTGATATATCCTGCGGTCATTTTTGATCGCAGGACTTTTTATGCAGAAAATACAAAAAATCTTGACAAATCTGCGATATGGATTTATAATATATAGTGATGATATATGTCCGTAACGATCATGGTGCGGAACAGAAAAACTATCACGAAAGGAACGATACATAATGTCAGATTTTACAAGAAGACTTCCCGTATATCTTCTTCTCGATACCTCAGGCTCCATGTCGGGTGACCCTATCGAAGCGGTAAGACAGGGAGTAAAGGCTCTTATCTCCGAGCTGAGAGGTGACCCGCAGGCTCTTGAAACAGCATATCTTTCGGTAATTACCTTTGCTTCATCGGCTCAGCAGGTGTCACCCCTTACCGAGCTTATGCTCTTCAAGGAACCCAGCATAAATGCAGGCGGAAGCACATCTCTGGGTGCTGCCTTAAGACTGCTTACCGACTGTATCAACAATGAGGTGAGAAAATCCACCGAGACCCAGAAGGGTGACTGGAAGCCGCTGGTATTCCTTCTTACAGACGGTGCTCCCACAGATGAATGGAGAGAGGCGGCTGCCGCTCTTAAGAACGCAAAGCCTGCCAATATCATAGCCTGTGCGGCAGGCTCATATGCAGATACTACCGTTTTAAAGGAGATAACGGACAATGTTCTTATGATGAACAGTCTTTCGGCAGGCGACCTGGCACAGTTCTTTGCATGGGTATCCGGCTCTATCAGAATGTCCTCCAAGAGCCTTGACGCAAAACCGGGTGCGGCTATGGAGCTTCCCCCTCCGCCACAGGGCTTCGTTATCGTACCGTAAGCTGATTATTTTATGAGGAATATGATATGAATGATAAGACAGCAAAGGTCATAAAAGGAAAAAGCTGCTTCTTTTCGGACATAAGAGCAAGTATATCCGAGGATAAGGAAAAGGCTGTGCCCCACGCTGACAAGGCTGACAGCGGAGAGGACAGCTTTTCCGATACACCCTCGGAAAACGCCGCTCAGGCTGCTGAAACGGAAGCTGAGAAGGCGGAGGATAAAGCACTTACCGATAATCAGGTAACGGCACATACATCGTCACTGTGGAAATATAATCCCATACCCGAAAAGCCTGTGCCCTTTCCCGAATACCGATGCTCGTCGGGACAGGAGGAGGAAACAGGGATATCTGTTATTGCCGCAAGGGTAAGAGGTAAAATGCATAAGCATGACGGCTCAAACTGTGACGACTGGTATGAATACGACTTCGGCGGAGGCATGGCATTTGCCGCCGTTTCAGACGGTGCAGGCTCAAAGCTTTATTCAAGGATAGGCTCAAAGACAGCCTGTATAACCGCCGTACAGACCATGAAGGAGCAGTTCACCGAATATTTCGCAAATAATCCCATGGCGTTGTCCTCGGCGGCAAAGCCCTTTACAGACCCTTCCTTTACAAAGGTATGCACCGCACTTGCGGGACTTATCCAGAACAGTGCCATATCTGCCGCAAAGGCTGTTGTCAGTGTGTTTGAGGATATGAAAAACGATAAGGAGCTTACCGAAGCGGCAGGACGTGAGCTTACGCTGTCCGACTTTGCCTGTACACTGCTTATAACCGCCGTTATCCCCGTTATTGCGGAGGAAAGCGGCAGACGTGAGAGCCTTATCCTTTCGGTGCAGATAGGTGACGGTATGACCGCTTCTGTAAATTCGGAGGCAGCTGCCCCATCGGCGATAAGCCTTCTGGGCGAGCCTGACAGCGGAGAATTTTCGGGTGAGACCGACTTTATAACCTCCGCTTCCATGCAGACTGCCGAGGCTGTCATGAAGCGTACAAGGATTCAGCGTAAGGTATGCACCGATATACTCATGATGACAGACGGTGTTGCAGATGACTATTTCCCCAACTCTCCCCAGCTTTTAAGGCTTTATCTTGACCTTAAGGCAAACGGCATACTTCCTGTCAATGAGGTATGCATCACCGAGGAAAACCGTCCCTATATCAGTAGGATACCCCGTCCCGAAAAGTATCGGTGGGTAAATGACAGCGATGTATTCTATGAATTTCAGTATATAAGTGCCGTATGTGAGGCAACGGGACTTTCTCTTGAACAGCTGTGGAGTATGCCCGATGTGGTAAGTGCCTCGTCACTTAAATCCTTCGGTATTGAAAACAGCGGAGATACCCCCCATGAACAGCTTCAGATATGGCTTGACAACTATGTTAAAAGAGGTTCATTCGATGACAGGACACTTCTTATTATCAGAACAGACGGATAATGGATAGTGTGCGGTTAATTTGGACTATGGAAGGAATGTATTTATAATGAGCAGGATTGCGGAAGCGGTTCTCGCCAACGGAAAAAGAATACCCTATGTTATCGAGGATAATCCGCCGAGGGGCGGAATGAAATACACCTATTTTGCTCCCGATAAATCATATGTGGTGCAGTTTTTCAACGAGCCCGACAAGATAGATATGAGTATGCAGGCACGTCTTGAAGCCATAATCACAAGATATAACCCTACTCTGCCCGAAAGCAGAGGCGGTGCACTTGGCGGCGATGAACGTGCGGCTGAATACTTTGCAAAGCGTTTCTGCTGGCCTACCGATATAGTGGTGCAGCCTGAATTCGGTATGGTGTCTCCCACATATCCGAAAGGCTTCTTTTTCGACAGATATGCCTCGGATATATTAAAGCTTGAGGGCAAGGACAAGAAAAGCCTGTGGTTTACGGGAAAGAACAGAAAATATCTCAATTCGGCTGAGGTGGGGGATTTTCATACAATGCTGCAGATAGCACTGCTTTTAGCCCGTTCTATCCGCAGACTTCATCAGGCAGGACTTGCACATTCCGACCTTTCCGATAACAATGTGCTTATCGACCCGAGAAACGGAAACTGTGTGGTTATCGACATAGATTCGCTTGTTGTACCGGGTATATATCCTCCGCAGGTGGCAGGAACGAGAAAATATATCGCTCCCGAGGTGGTTGAAAGCTTAGAGCTTCCCCGTGACGACCCGAGAAGAAAATATCCAAGCTCCTATACAGATCTTCATTCAATGGCGGTGCTTATCTATGAGTATCTTTTAAGGCGTCACCCTCTTATAGGACCAAAGATATTCTCCGCGGAATCAGCCGAAAAGGACGATTATCTTGCTTTAGGACCTGCCGCACTGTTTATCGAGGACCCTCACGATACCTCAAACAGACCCCCCGACCTTAAAATGACCATACATGATCTGGGACCCGACCTTGAAAAGCTGTTTCTCCGTGCATTCGTGGACGGACTTCACGACCCTGACAGACGGCCTACCGCTATGGAATGGGAAAGGGCACTTGTGCGTACATGGGATATGATGCACAGATGCTCAAATCCTTCCTGTGAAAACAAGTGGTTCGTGCTTCACGACCTTGACCGCCCCGTGTGCCCCTACTGCAATACACGTATAGACGACAGGGAGCTGGTAAGGCTTACCTTCCGTAAGCATATCAGGGGACAGCAGGGAAAATGGCGTCCTCACGGTCAGATGCTGGCGGTGAATAATACTCCGCTGTTTTCGTGGCATACAAGGGATAATATATTCCCCGATGAAAAGGCGGACAAAAAAAGAGTTGCTTATGTGTGCAGTCACAGGGGAGGCTGGTTTATCGCCAACGAGCATATTCAGGGTCTTGTCTCACCGGGAGGAAATATCGTCCCGGCAGGAAGCGGAAGTATACGTATAACAGACGGTGCAAGCTTTCTTACCTCTGCCGATGAGCATGGTCTGCTTGTAACGGCTGAGATAAAAAGATACCGATAATATATTGCATATAAAGATTGTGGATTGGAAATGTAAACTTCGGTTTGCATTTCTAATCTTTTTCTAATCTAAAACAGGTAGAATTTAATTTAAAAGTGTGGTATTATTATATTGTCAAAGAAGAAAATGCCCGAAAGGGATATTTTTGGAAAAACAGTCAATAATAAAAACGTATATGCATTGACATAAAATATTTTTATTTTTGGAGGAGGAATTCTTTAATGGAATTCAAAGGACTTACTGCCGCCGAGGTTGAAAGATCCCGACAGGAACACGGAAGCAACAGGCTTTCGGAAACAAAGGGCGAGACCTTCTGGCAGAAGCTTAAGGGCAATTTTGACGACCCGATGATCAAGATACTTATCGTTGCACTTCTGGTCAATGTGGCTATCTTTATCATGGGACAGGTGGGAGTTATCGAAGCAAGCGTAGAGTGGTATGAACCCCTTGGAATCGCACTTGCGGTAGTTCTTGCAACATTCGTATCCACAATTTCGGAGTACAATAACGAAAGTGCATTCCAGAAGCTTCAGGACGAGGCTTCAAAGATACTCTGTAAGGTATACCGTGACGGTGCTATAGTGGAGATACCTATTGACGATATCGTTGTAGGCGACCATATACTGCTCCAGTCAGGTGACAAGATACCTGCAGACGGTATCATTGCAGACGGTACTATCAAGGTAGACCAGTCAGTCCTCAACGGTGAATCCAGAGAGGTTACCAAGAAAACCATGCCTGCCGATTATGTAGAGGATCAGGAAAAGGCACTTGATACAGAAAATGTATACAAGGTATTCAGAGGTACTATCGTATGCTCAGGCAATGCGGTTATGAAGGCTACAACAGTAGGCGACAAGTCGGAATACGGAAAGATCGCTGCAGAGCTTCAGCAGGACGATGACCGTGAATCACCTCTTAAGGTAAAGCTGGGCGACCTTGCAAACGGTATCAGCAAGTTCGGATATATCGGCGGTGTGGCTATTGCCATTGCACTTCTTTTCTCCAGAATATTCCTTGAATTTGACGGCGGTGCATCTGCATATTTTGCAAGCGAGGCACTTGCGGCAACTCTTATCACAGATATTCTCGATGCGGTTATCCTTGCGGTAATCATCATCGTTATGGCAGTTCCCGAGGGACTTCCCCTCATGATCGCTATCGTATCTGCACAGAACATGGGCAAGATGCTTAAGGATAACGTTCTTGTACGTAAGATAAACGGTATCGAAACAGCAGGCTCACTGAACATTCTCTTCTCCGATAAGACAGGTACTATCACAAAGGGTAAGCTTGAAGTAGTGACCTTCCTTGACGGCTACGGCACTGAATACAAGTCGGTGGACGAGACCGAGGACAAGCTGAAGGAGCTTCTTATCATGTCTATCCATGATAACTCCACATCGGTTATCAACGAGGGCAGAGCAATCGGCGGCAACGCAACGGAGCGTGCAGTCCTTACCTTTGCTATCAATAACAAAAAGACATCAAGCGTTGAAAGAATAGCAAATATTCCTTTCAACAGTGATAATAAGTATTCGGCAACAACAGTATCGGCAGACGGAAAGAAATTCACTCTCATCAAGGGTGCACCTGAGAAGATCATAGAAAAATGTAAGTATTTCTATAACTCAAAGGGTGAGAAGGTTCCCGTTTCGGGCAACTGGATCATCGATTCAAAGGCAAACGAGCTTGCACAGCGTGCTATCAGAGTTCTTGCCCTTGCAGTTTCAGATGACTGTCTTGAAGCAGACAGCGAAAAGCTTCCCGAGGGCGAATGGACACTGGTTGGTATTCTCGGTATCAGAGACGAGGTACGTCCCGAATCCATTACAGCTATCAAGGAGGTTCACAGTGCAGGCGTTCAGGTAGTAATGATCACAGGTGACCGTAAGGATACAGCCTGTGCCATTGCAAAGGAAGCAGGACTTCTTGATATCGACGATGCGGTTACACTTACCTCCGACGAGCTTTCAAAGATGTCCGACGATGAGGTAAAGAAGATCCTTCCCAGACTCCGTGTTATTTCAAGAGCACTTCCCTCCGACAAGTCCAGACTTGTACGTATCGCACAGGAGCTTGACCTTGTTGCAGGTATGACAGGTGACGGAGTAAACGACAGCCCCGCACTTAAGAAGGCAGACGTAGGCTTTGCTATGGGCGGCGGTACAGAGGTTGCAAAGGAAGCGGCTGATATCGTTATCCTTGACGATAACTTCAATTCTATCGACAGAGCGATACTTTACGGAAGAACTATCTTCAACTCTATCAGAAAGTTCATTATTTTCCAGCTTACGATCAACGTAACAGCGGTTGCGGTATCCTTTATCTGTCCTCTTCTGGGAATGGATAATCCTCTTACGATCACACAGATCCTCTGGGTAAATCTTGTAATGGATACACTTGCGGCACTTGCATTCGGCGGTGAGCCTGCACTCAGCAGATATATGAACGAAAAGCCCAAGTCCAGAAAGGAAAAGATCGTTTCGGGCTATATGTGGTCAGAGATATTCACAGGTGCGGCATGGGCACTTCTGCTCAGTATGTCCTTCCTGCTTCTCTCACCCCTCCAGAGCGTATTCGTTGACAGCACACCTCCCGCATCACAGGAAATCGACATGGGCGCAGCTTACGAAGATGAGATACCTCTTGTATATGTTCCCACACCTGAGCATAACACAGAGATCGTAAGTGCAGAGGGAGAGGTTTCCCACAAGTTTGACGTAATGTTCTCAGGCTATTTTGCACTGTTCATCTTCATTGCGATCTTCAATGCATTCAATGCAAGAACAGAACGCTTCAATCTTTTCGACAATATCAGGGGCAATACAGGCTTCCTTAAGATACTTGCTATCATCGCCATAGTTCAGATATTCATGATCTATGTAGGCGGCAAGGTAATGAGCTGTGTTCCTCTTAATGTAACACAGTGGCTTGTGATACTTGGTCTTGCGATCTCAATAATTCCCGTTGACCTTATCAGAAAGGCTGTAGTAAACAGAAAGTGATAAGCTGACAGGTCATTATTACTTCGGCAAGTAAACAGTTTGATTAACTATTTCTAAATTACAATAATTGTCGTATCTGCGACTTTTTTGAAAAATCAAGCTATATTATTGCCGAAGTAATAAAATTTTGATATTTATGGCGAGCGCCTGCTGTTTGATATTGATCAGGCGGCAGGTGCTGATTTTATTCGGAAAGGAAAGATAAAAATGTCAGTAAGCTTACAGAAGGGTCAGAAGATAGACCTGACAAAAACCAACAGCGGACTTACAAAGGTGATCGTAGGTCTTGGCTGGGACGAGGTAGCTCAGAAAAAGGGACTTTTCGCAAAGAAGCAGGCGGATATCGACTGTGATGCATCTGCTATCATGATAACAAACGGGGGAAAGCTTTCCTCAAATGATGATGTGGTATTCTATCATAATCTTAATCATAAGAGCGGTGCGGTCACACATATGGGAGATAATCTTACAGGTGCAGGTGACGGAGACGATGAGCAGGTAACGGTAAATCTTATCAAGGTACCCTCGACCTATGAGAAGATCGTATTTGTTGTTACTCTTTATCAGGCAAAGGAAAGAGGACAGCATTTCGGAATGATACAGAATGCATTTATCAGAATAGTTGACGCATCAGGCGGAAAGGAGCTTTGCAGATATAATCTTTCTGAGAATTACGATGGAAGAACAGCAATGATCTTCGGTGAGCTTTACCGTCACAACGGAGAATGGAAATTCAGTGCGGTAGGCGAGCCTACAAACGATAATGGCATTTCTGAAATGGCAAGAAGATTTCTTTGATAAAAATGAAAGGGCGTGTAAAGTATGGCAGTAAATCTTACAAAAGGACAGAAGGTAAGCCTTGAAAAATCAATGACAATGGCACTTATCGGTCTTGGTTGGGACACTAACAGATATGACGGAGGATATGATTTCGACTTAGATGCAGCTGCATTTCTCTGCGGCGAAAACGGAAAAGTGCTCAGCGATGAGGATTTCGTTTTCTACAATAACTTGGAGCATAAAAGCGGCGCTCTCAGACACACGGGAGATAACCTGACAGGTGCAGGTGACGGAGATGACGAGGTCATTCTTATTGACTTTACAAAGATACCCGAAAATATCCATAAAATCGCTATTACAGTAACTATCCACGATGCACAGACAAGGAATCAGAATTTCGGACAGGTATCAAATGCCTTTGTACGTGTTGCGAAAATGAGTCATGCAGAGGATTTTGCAGGTGCAGACGCTATCAGATACGATCTTGCGGAGGATTTTTCCGTTGAGACAGCTATCGTGGTATGTGAGATATATCGCCGCAACGGCGAATGGAAATTCAGTGCTGTGGGAGCAGGCTATCAGGGCGGACTTGCCGCTCTCTGCCGCAGTTATGGCGTAAATGTATAAGCACATATTTGATCAGCACTTCCAAGCATATTCCGTGTATTGAAATGATCGAAAAAGGTCACTGTAAAAGGGAATTAACCCTTTACAGTGACCTTTATTGATATCAGATAAAATTACTGATGTCTCTTATTCTTGTTTGAATAGCTTTTCTTGGGACTGCGGTATGATCTTCCGCCCTTACCGCCTCTGCGGTCGGAGTCTCTGCCGCCTCTGCGCTTGTCAGAGCCTCTGAAATCACGGTCAGAGTCACGCTTTCTGCCGCCCTCATGAAGCTTTACGGTAACCTTCTGACCTGCAATTTTGGTGCCTGTCATTGATTCGATGATATAATCCATTTCCTGCTCAGGAACCTCAACAGTGGAATAATGATCGAAAATATCTATCTTTCCGAAAGCCTTTCCAGGCATATTGGTAGTCTCAGCAAGAGCGCCGATAATGAAATTGGGAGCGATGCGCTGCTTTCTGCCTACGGAAAGCTCCAGCTTAACTGTATTTACACGTCCCTTACCGCCGTATTCTCTCGGAACAGGTCTGATAAATTCAGGGATATTCTTCATATCCTTTGAAAGTCTCATTCCAAGCAGAGCCGCAGCGATATCCTCAGCAGAGTAACCCGAATCTATAATGCTCTTAAGCATTTCATGACTGTCGGGATATTTTTGGTTGTCGATAGCGGATCTGATCTTGTCAGCAGCATGAGTGACTTTTTTGAGGACCACATCATCACGTTCGGGAAGATCCTTTCTGATGATCTCCGCCTTAGTAAATCTTGCAATATCGCGAAGCTCGTAAACCTGACGTCTGCCGCTTACAAGAGTATAGGCAACGCCGCTTTTTCCCGCACGGCCTGTTCTGCCTATACGGTGGATATAATACTCATTATCCTGAGGAATATCGTAATTGAAAACAGCGTCAATATCGTCAACGTCTATACCTCTTGCGGCAACATCTGTAGCGATAAGGATATTTATTCTGCCTGCCTTGAAAGCATTCAGTACCTGTGTACGTGACTGCTGCTTCATGTCACCGTGAAGACCTGCCGCCTTGAAGCCTGCGGAAACAAGCATCTCGGAAAGCTCGTCAACCATTTTCTTTGTGTTGCAGAAAATCATGGAAAGCTTAGGCTCATAAGCAGAAAGAAGAAGCTTAAGGGCATCATTCTTTCTGCCCATGGGAATTTCATAATAATACTGCTCAATGCTTTCGACAGTTCTTGTCTTGTTGATGACCTTTATTACCTGAGGATCCTTCTGAAATTTATCGGTTATAGCCATGATAGCGGGAGGCATTGTTGCGGAGAAAAGAACAGTCTGACGTTCTTCGGGAACAAATTCAAGTATCTGCTCAATATCCTCACGGAATCCCATGTTGAGCATCTCATCAGCCTCGTCAAGAACAACAATTTTTATGTTTTCAAGCTTAAGAGTGCGGCGGTCAATGTGATCCATAACACGTCCGGGAGTACCCACAACGATGTTTGCACCTCTTTTAAGCTCGAATATCTGCTTTTCCATACTTGCGCCGCCGTAAACGGCACAGGGCTTTACCCATGGCATATACTTAGAGAATTTCTTAAGCTCATCGCAGGCCTGCATAGCAAGCTCACGTGTAGGGCAGAGAACCAGCACCTGAACGGTATTGTTTCCCTTTTCTATTTTTTCGATGGACGGAATACCGAATGCAGCGGTTTTACCTGTGCCTGTATTTGAGCGGCCTATAATATCTCCGCCTTCAAGCATAAGGGGGATAGCCTTCGACTGAATTTCGGTAGCCTCTTCAAAGCCCAGCTCCTCAACGGCACGCAGTATTTCGGGTGATAATCCAAGTTCAGTAAATAACATATAATTCCTTTCAATTATCTATAATAATTTTTTTTACAGATAAAAATTATACCATAATGTAATATTTATGTCAATGTTTATATTATGAATATTCGGGCAAAAAATAAATACAGGCAATACCGTTTTAAACAGTATTGCCTGAAAGACTTTATCAGTCATCGTATGACTCATCATCGTCATTTATATCATCGGGGTCATTGTCATCATCAATTTCGTTATCGTAATCATCGTCATCGGCAACACAGGCAACCGCAGCGGAGCAGATCTCGCTGTTATCATCGGCATTATAAACCTTGCCCGTAAAATAAAGTGCGTCATTGTCATTTATTTTAAGACTGTTGAAGTCGATATATCCCGAGCCCTTCATAATATCCGAGGTCTCCTCGTCAATATTTGCGGTGATATCCTTACCGTTAAGGAAAATATTTCCGCAGCGGAAATATATTTCATTTTCAAAGCTGCTGTCAATGGTATAATAAATACTTGTATTGCCGTTGTCGTCGTCCTCAATGTCGGTAATACGGATATGAAAGCTGTCGGGAATTCCGTCAAAGGAAGCAACTCCCGTCATATCATAACCCATATATTCTGCAACAGGGATAACGCCGTAAATTCCGCAGTCTGAATTACCTGCCGCAACAGGCATAAGCATTATCTGACCGTCCTTTTCGGAGCAGAAAGCAAGATAGTCGGCTTCTCCGCAGGTGTTTACATACTTTGCGGTTTCAGAGAATGTTGTCACCTTATCGCTGCCGAAAACAACTGTATATTCGGTATCGTCAAGTGTATATCCGCAGGCAAAAATGTCACCGTCAGCAGATTCCGAGGGGAGTATTCCCGAAGCCCCGTTCATTGAAAAGCTGAAAAGTGAGGAGGAAAGTGCATTGTCCTCAACGGCCTTTTTCACGTTTTCAAGTGACAGCTCAGATACGGAAATATCCTCATTTACAGCTTTTATCGCATCGTCGATATTGTCTGCAATACGTCCCGTTGATATGTCTGCACCATTGAATATGGTGAAAAACTCCTCGGTTGAAGTGAGTGTTTTTACAGGCTCAGGAGCTTTTTCTGTTACTTTTGCAGTATCGGTACTGCTTTCCTCAGTAACATCTGTAGCCTCGGTTACAGCCTCCGCAGTAGTCTGAACAGGCTCCGCAGGCGTTTCGTCAATGCGCTGACCGCAGCCCGTAAGCATGATAACTGCGGATAAAGCCGCTGTGATTTTAATGATATTTTTCATGTGCATCTCCGTTTTTTATGGCAGCTTTTTATTGAACTGCCTTATTCTTCTGTTCTGTTATATGCTTTTTTTCTCTTTTTATTCAAGCATTATTTATTATAATATCTGCCAATGCTTTTGTCAAGAAACGTAAAGCAAACGCAGGGTTACAATTACATTACAATAAAAAATGCACTGTGATTTCCGTCACCGACGATAAGAACACAGCACATTCTATGTATTATGAAATATCAAGGGTATTTTCCCATACCCGTTCAACATTTTTCCATTTATAAAGCGAAAGCGCCTTTGAAGGACAATGATGAACACATCTCAGACAGCTGATACACTTCTGACTGAATATGATACGGAATTTGCTTTCCGTCATAGCGAGAGCACCTGCAGGACAGCTGCGGACGCACTTACCGCAGCCTGTGCATCTGTTATGGTCAAGGTATATCCTGTGCCTGTAATTCATGCCCATAAGCTTGTTGGGAGCATTGAGGACACTGTACCATTTTTCCGCAGGAATACGGCAAGGCGCATGAATTTGCAGCAGTCCCATAAAGTCATCACAGTCGGAGGATATCCTTTCTTCAAGACCATTTTCATGCCTGAACCATATTTCCATGTTCGGCGCAAGCAGCATACCGTCCGTAGCCGAACAGCGATAAGATGAATTTTTGATCGGGATAAGTCCATGCTTTACTGCTTCAAGAGCAAAGTGACGGAGCGAATTTTCCGAATAAAGTCCGCAGGTAGTAAACAGGAACACAGGGATATTTTTCTCTGTTTTCACCTTCGAAAGCCATTTCATAACAGGCAATGCAGGCTGTGAATGATATGTAGGAAAACCGATAACCGCCGCCTTGTAGTGATTTATGTCAAAATCATCGGGCAGCTTTTCTGTTGAAAAAATATCACATTCACAGTGTTTTTTCATATTTTTTCTCATATATTCCGCAACAGAACGTGTATTTCCCGTTCCCGAAAAATATATGATAAGCAGCTTTTTTCCGTTCATGTTAAAAAATCCTCCGTTATATTATAGCCGTTTAAAAACATCAAGCAGATCGTCTGCCGCAGTGATTCCGTCAGGAACCTGTCTGCCGCTGCGGTTAAGCCATATTGTATTGATTCCAAGTGCGGAAGCACCCTTTATATCGCTGCTCAGCGAATCGCCTATATGTACAGTTTCATGCGGATTCATGCCTGTTTCGGAAAGTGCAAGCTGAAACAGCTCCGCTCTTGGCTTGTAGGAACGTGCGTCCTCGCTTGTGAAAATACCATCGGGATTAAGTCCGTGAAAGCTTACCGCCTCCGTTATATCGCATCTGTCAATGTTTGAAACAATATATATCGGCAGGGGACATTTTTTAAAAAATTCCTTTGACTCCGCAAATATCGGGGGATTTCTCCAATGGTCAAACATCATTTCGCTTAACACCTCTGCATCAGATGAAGAACCGAATTGTTTTATGGTTCGCACCAGTGATTCATATTCAAGCTCACGCTGTGTTTTAAAGGTATCATTATATGGATTGATAAACATATTCTGAAATTCGTTCCACCAAAAGCTTCCAATCTTTGATTTATCGCTTTCATTACCGTTTTCGGAAATTTCCTGTGTGATTTTGCTTATGACCGCTCCGTCCTCGTGAACTATCGTACCATAAAAATCAATAAATACAGCCTTGATCATTTTTATTATCCTCTTATTTTTCCGTTTTAACATAATACTGCTCTCCGTCGGAGTATATGGCAACAGTTCCGTTAATGTCCGTCCGATAAATTTTATCGGTATATTCACCTAATTTTTCAAGAACCTCTTCTGTAGGGTGACCGTAGGAATTGTCAGCCCCTACACCGATAACGCAGATAACAGGCTGAACTCTTTCAAGAAATTTCTTTGTAGAAGAGCTTCTGCTGCCGTGATGTCCCACCTTAAGAACATCGGCTGAAAGCTCCTGTCCGCTTCCGTTCATATCGCTTTCCGAGGTTTGAGATGCGTCTCCCGTGAACAGAAAAGAAGTATCTCCTTTGACCGCACGGCATACCACCGAATAATCATTCAGATCATCATAGCTGTCCATTACGGGAGCGAGTATTTCAAGCTCCGCACCGTCAAGCTCATAGGTATTTCCGGGTCTTGCAGCTGTAAGCTTCATACCCTTTTCCGATACAGCGTCAAGTAAATTTTCGTATGTCTCCGAAGCAGGGACCATATCTCCCGTTATTTTCGGAACAAGTATCTTTCCCACTTCAAAATCGGAAATAACCTTCGGCAGACCGCCTATATGATCAGAATGAGGGTGAGTACCGATAACATAATCCAGCTTATCTATCCCCAGAGAGCTGATAAAGTCACAAACCTTATCTGCATATTCCGCTTCACCCGCATCGATAAGCACCGCACTGTCTCCCGAAACGATCAGCTGACAGTCCCCCTGCCCCACATCTATATAATATACACCGAAATCAAAATCAGCATTTGATTTTTCAAAGCCGCTGCCCGAATCAACCTGAGGAACTGTAATATCGGGCATATCGGGAAGCTTCACATCTGCGGATATAACGCCCTTTTCAATGCAAACACCCACCAATACAAGCAGAGAGATAACAAACAGAAAAGCCGCTCCCGTGACCTTTTTAGCTACCCCTTTCGCCGCTGATTTGCTTTGGGTCTTGCTCCTGCTTTTGCTCCTGCCGCTGCTTTTTGATGAGCTGCCTTTGCCCTTTGCGGAGCTGCTTTTCCTTTTTGCCATGCTGAATTTTTCCCTCCGTTCCGGGTATTTTTTACATTCCTGTCCGACCTTCTGCGCTGATATTCAAGATATTCCTTGTCGGGCTTTACAAGACAATCGGGAGTATTTCCGATAAGATCGGTTCTCCGTGCAGCAATAAGAGCCTCTATGACCCTGCGCTGATTCTGCGGACGGAAATACTGTAAAAGCGCTCTCTGCATTGCCTTTTCCTGAGCTGTTTTCGGTACATACACCTTTTCCATCGTGTAAGGATCAAGCTCAGTATAGAACATACAGGTAGATATAGTACCCGGAGTAGGATAAAAATCCTGTACCTGCTCAGGACGCATTTTTAGACTTTTCAGGAAAAGCGCAAGCTCAACCGCTTCATTAAGGGTACTTCCCGGGTGAGAGGACATAAGATAGGGAACAAGATACTGCTCCTTTCCTATCTGACCCGTAATACGATAGAATTTCTCCTGAAACTTCTTGTATGCTTCAATATGAGGCTTTCCCATTTTATCAAGCACCACTGCCGAACAATGCTCAGGTGCAACCTTAAGCTGACCGCTTACATGATGCTCGATAAGCTCCCTCATAAACTCGTCATTTTTATCCTCTATAAGATAATCATATCTTATACCGCTTCTGATAAATACCTTCTTAACGCCCTTTATTTTTCGTACCTTTCTGAGCAGCCTGAGATATTCGCTGTGGTCAACCTCTAAATTTTTACAGTGCACAGGAGCAAGACATTTTTTACCCTTGCACATTCCCGAAGAAAGCTGCTTGTCACAGCTTGTACGCCTGAAATTCGCTGTCGGACCGCCTACATCATGGATATAGCCTTTAAAATTCGGCAGTGTCGTAAGCAGCTCAGCTTCTTTAAGAACGCTTTCCTCACTTCTTACAGCGATCTTTCTTCCCTGATGAAGTGCAATGGAACAGAAATTGCAGTTTCCGAAACAGCCTCTGTTATGAGTAACAGAAAATTCCACCTCTTCAATTCCGGGGACACCGCCCTCCTTGTCATACATAGGGTGCCACGCTCTCATATAGGGGAGCGCATAAACAGCGTCAAGCTCCTCTGTGGTAAGCACAGGGGAGGGGGGCAGCTGAACTAGCATTTTCTCACTTTGTCTCTGTATTACCGTTTTACCGTAAACCTCGTCCTGCTGATCCATCTGCTGACGGCAAGCCTTTGCATAAGCCTCCTTGTTTTCGGATATCACCGCAAAGGAAGCGCACTCCGCACAGCCATAAGGAGTTTCCGCAGGCTCGCACAGATAAGCTGTTCCCCTGATATCCCTCATCTGATGAATATCCTCGCCATTAGCAAGACGTGTACAAATTTCTGTTATCTGATGCTCGCCCATGCCGTACATAAGTATATCAGCCCTGCTGCTTTCAAGTATGCTGGGGTGAACACAGTCGTCCCAGTAATCATAATGAGCAAATCTTCTCAGCGACGCTTCCAGTCCGCCTATTCCTATAGGAATATCTCCGTATATCTCACGGAGCTTGTTGCAGTATACCGTAACAGCCCTGTCAGGTCTTTTTCCCGCAACTCCGCCTGCGGTATATGCGTCCTCGGAGCGCTTTCTCTTTGCGGCGGTGTAGTGAGCCACCATTGAGTCGATATTTCCGCCCGTGACCATAAACGCATACTTAGGCCGTCCAAGTTTAGTAAAATCACGGTCATTTCTCCAGTCGGGCTGTGCAATGATGCCTACGGTAAATCCAAGGCTTTCTATAATTCTTGAAATAATTGATATTCCGAAAGAGGGGTGATCCACATAGCTGTCTCCCGTTATGCATATAAAATCAAGCTGTTCGATACCTCGCTCTTCCATATCTTTTTTTGAAACAGGTAAAAAGGGCATAAGCTCCTCCGTTCTGCCATAACGGCTTTATTTATATATTTATAATTATATAGTTATACCGCACAGCTTTTGTGCGGTATAAGATCGTTTGTGTTTATATACCTTCTATAATACCGAACTCATCTATATATTGTGAAAAAATATCCCTGAATGAACTTGGCATACGTGATTTATTTATATAATTGCACATTCTTACTTCAATAGTATCCGCAGGGGAATCAGAAAAATATTTTGCATTGTCATTAAATACAACGGGTTTGTTCCTATATACCCAATTTTTGCTTGTGGTTTTGACACCCCATCTCATGCCATTAATATTTCTGACCATAACCTCTCCGTAATATCTTGCAATATCATACATCAGTGCATATGTATAGTCTGTCCATACGGTTTTTTCACTTAAACTGAGCAAATCAGTGGATTCGGAAAAATAGTTGCGCTTACAAAATTCCAGTATTTCTTCATCGGTTTTGTATTCATATTCAATTTGAGTTATAAACCAATCGTCAAGTAAATACAGAGATTCTAATGAATAGTCCATTGGATTATCCTGAAATTCCTGTACATATTTTTTAAAATATTCTACTCTTTCGGGAATACAGCCGGTGTACCATTTCAAATATTCCCTTGCTTCCTTTGGGGTAAAATTGTCAAAACCGCCGGCTTCTATAAACTTATGCGGTACACTAAGATCTGTATATACCATGTTCAGTTCTCCTTTTTGTTATGCAGATTTTATAAATGATAACATTTTTTATATAAGAATATTCCCCGTACCCACCCTTCCGACAGTCAATACATGGTAGTAAAAATAAGGTGTTACAATACGTATGTGCTTTGTCCGAGCAATACAATAAATCAGATGCACCTGCTCCGCAGTGCTGAAACTAACCTTTTCGGTTGTCAGGCGCAGAGTATCTCTCCTCTGCCGAGATCGTATTCACCCTGTCGGCTGACCCAAATAATTACTTTGTGATCAATTCAGTTTCCCAGTTCAGCTGCTGTATGGCAGAATCAATAAGTCTGAACTGTTTTGACATTTCGTCTATCTTTTTTTGCTGTTCACGGATATTTACTGCAGAAAGCGTACGTATCTCTGAGCGTGTATATCTTGGCTGAGACGCATTGACAGCATTCTGATTAAGATTTCTGTATACAGACAGCTTCAGCTGAATAGTATCACGCAGGGCAATAAGCTCCGTGATAGTTTTTCCGTTTTTTACTGTTCTGCTGTTTGTAAGATTTATCTGAGCTATAAGAGACGCAAGCCTGTCTGTACAGCAGTCAAGCTCCTTTAAAAGCTCCGCAGGGTCCTCAGCAGGCTCACCGCCCTCCTGATATACCGCATTGCTTATAAGCCTTGTTTCAAGCTGACGTATAGCAGTATTAAGATCGGAACGTTCCTGTAATGCTTCTGCAAGCTTCATATATATTACCTCCGTTTATTGCTCCGCAGCTGCGGAATTGTCATAATAGTGAAACGCTGATTAAAGCCGCAGGCATCGGTTACGCCCCTCGAAAATCCCTTTGCCGAAGCGGCAAAACTTACTGAGAGGGGCGATAATCGATTTAATCAGCGGTTTCCAATGTTACAGGTGCGTCAGCACCCATCTGCCTTTGCAGGAATTCCTCTCTGCTCATAAGCACCTGCCTTGGCTTTGCACCGTCAGCAGGACCGACGATACCCATTTCTTCCAGCTCATCGACTATTCTTGCGGCTCTTGCATATCCCAGCTTAAGCTTTCTCTGTAAATATGATGTGGAGCATTGTCCGTTGTCCACCACACATTCAATAGCTCTTTCGATAAGATCCTCATCGCCGCCCTCATAGCTTTTGCCGTTGTCCTGACCCTTTTCACCCTTGGGAGTGGGAATACTGTTTTCGATCTCATTCATGATGCTTGAATCATATTCGATATCGCCTGCACCGTTCTTGATGTAATCAACAACAGCCGATACCTCCTTGTCCGAGGTGAAACAGTTCTGCACACGGACAGGCTTTGCAAAGCCTGTGGGGAAATAAAGAAGGTCGCCCTGACCAAGAAGCTTTTCAGCACCGATCTCATTTATGATAGTTCTTGAGTCGATATTTGAAGATACCTTAAGTGCAATTCTTGATGGGATATTCGCCTTGATAAGACCTGTTACAACGTCGACCGTAGGACGCTGTGTAGCAATGATAAGGTGCATACCTGCGGCTCTCGCCATCTGTGCAAGGCGGCAGATAGAATCTTCAACCTCACCCTTTGCCGCCATCATAAGATCGGCAAGCTCGTCAATGATAATAACTATTCTGGGCAGCGGCTCGATGCCGTCCATGCTGTTTGCCTTTTCGTTATATCCGTTGATATCTCTTACATTATTATCGGCAAAAAGCTTGTACCTCTTTAACATTTCCTGAACAGCCCACGCAAGAGCGCCTGCCGCCTTTCTCGGATCTGTAACAACAGGAATAAGCAGATGCGGTATACCGTCATATATCTTGAATTCAACTACCTTCGGGTCGATAAGTACAAGACGTACCTCATCGGGAGTTGCATTATAAAGAATACTCATGATAATGCCGTTAGTGCATACCGATTTACCCGAACCTGTAGTACCTGCAATAATAACATGAGGAAGCTTTGAAATATCTCCCAGAACGATCTCACCGTCAATGTTCTTTCCTACCGCAAAGGTAAGCTTGCTCTTTGCATTCTTGAATTCCTCACTGTCGATGATATCCCTCATTGTGACCGTATCCTTGACCTTGTTGGGAACCTCGATGCCCACAGCCGCTTTACCCGGGATAGGTGCTTCTATTCTTACGCCCTCAGCGGCAAGATTAAGAGCGATATCATCTGCAAGACCTGTTATCTTGGATATCTTCATGCCTGCACTTGGCTGAAGCTCATATCTTGTAACGGTAGGACCTCTGTGGATATCAACAATCCTTGTCTGAACACCGAAGCTTTTCAGAGTATCTACAAGTATATCCGCATTGGCTTTCATTTCAGCTGCAGCCTCCTCTGAATTATGCTCATTGCTGCTCATGCGGAGAAGATCTATCGGAGGGAAGTTATACTCATAAACAGGCTTTGCCTCAGCAATGATCTCCTTCTGGATATCCTGTGCCGTCATGGTTTCGGGCATATTCAGCTCCTCGTCGCTTACTATCTTGTTTGAAGCAAGGGTAGAGGATTTCTGTGATATATGAACAGGCTCTCTCCTTACGGGAGCCTGAACGGGAGCGGAGGGTCTTGCCTGAACAGGCTGTATATTCTGTACCTGAGCCGTATTTGCTGTATTTGAAGTATTTACTGTATTTGCCGCAGGAGCAGCCGCTGCCTGAGCTGCAGGCTGAGAAACAGACTGAGCCTCAGCCTGTGCAGCAGGAGCTTTCGGTTTTAAGAAATTGAACTTGCGTGCCTCTGCGTCAGCCTCCTGTGACTGCCTTGCGTTTCTGCCTGAAAGCGCCGCCTTTTTGATGATGTCGTCAAGGTCGCCCGAAGCCTCGGTCATAAGCTGCTTTGCATTTTCCGCATTCTGCTTATGCTGAGCATTGACCGATCTTGCCGCCGCCTTTGCCGCCTCATTTGCGGCAACCACCATAGCTATTTCGTTAGCCTCATCGTTTATTCTGTCCTGAGCCTTTTCCTTCTTAGATTTCTTCCCGGGTATCTCAATATCTATATTGAAATTCTTCTGATTTTCCCTTGCAATACTTTCGGGAACATCGCTGTTGGGGATATTTACTGTACGCTCGTTGTCCTTCTGCTTTTCAAGCATACGCTGTTTCTTTGCTCCGGGAGGCTCTCTGAATTCATCGGAGCTTCTTTTTTCGCGTACAGGCTTTTCGATCTCTTCATATTCTCCTCTTGCTTCGGAAGCTGCAATAAAAAGACCCTCTATAAAATGATATACGTCAAGCACCGTCTTGTTTGATATGAACATTATCCATACAAAGCCTAAAAGCACAATGATGATACCTGCACCCGTCTTTCCGAAAATGCGTAAAAGACTTTCACCCATAAAAAGACTTGCAAGACCTCCACCGATGTATTCCTTGCCGCCGTCATAAAGTCCGATAAGCACGCCGCTTAATGAGACCCCCGAGGTAAACGGAGCCATTCCGAATATGCGGAAGGCACCGCAAAGAATAAGCATGACCATTACACTCTGGATCACCTTGCCCTTTATATGCTCACCTGTTTCATCTCTGGATATCATCACCGAGGTATATATAAGTACAACAGGCAGCAGCCATATTCCGACGCCGAACAATCCCAGCAGAAGATTATGTATACCCAGCCATGCGGATTCACCCTTAATTATTGTAAAGGCAAGCACAAGTATACCTGCCGCAAATAAGGATACTGACCATAGCACCTTGTCATGCTCAGCCTGAGCCTTTGTTTTTCTCCCCGAGCTGCCTCTGGATGATGTACTTGTTTTGCTTTTTGAAGTGTTTTTTTTCTTAGCCGCCGCCAATTTTATTACCTCCGTTTTGCTGCCGAAGCTCCTGTTTATATTTATCTGTTTTTATAGGAAAATTCGGTGAACTTTTTGTTTTCTTTTCCTCTTTTTTATGTTTTTTCTTTTTAAGATATATTAACATCAGCAAAACCCGAAGCAGAAAAATCCGTTTCGGGTCATCACCTTAAAGTACGCCTGTTTTTTCAAGAACACCTGCTGAAATAACAACTATTCCCAGTATCAAGGTATAAATGGAAAATACCTTGAATTTATTCTGCTTTATAAGCCATTTCAGAAGACTGATCGCAAAATATCCGGTAACCGCCGAAACCACAAAGCCAACAACAAGAGCGATTATAGTACTGCTTTCCGCCGATGACCCCAGATCCTTTATCTGAACCAGCGCACCTGCCATAATTACAGGAATTCCCAGTATAAAGCTGTATTCAACGGCGTCCTCTCTTTTCATTCCCGTAAGCAATGCACCCGAAATGGTGGATCCTGAGCGTGAAATTCCGGGAACCAGCGCAATTCCCTGAAAAATCCCTATTGTAAGAGCCGATGCAACGGTGGTTTCTCCCGCACGCTTTGTACCGTCCGAATGTCTGTCCGCAATAAACAGAAGTATTGACGTATATAAAAAAGCGCAGCCCTCTAAAATAATATCGCTGTCGGAGGACATACCCGAGAAAAAGTCCTTGAATATGTAAAAGCCGAACAGCGGCAGGATAGATACAATTATCATAACGATCATTCTGCGGTTTGGATTCATATCCTTAAATGTAAATTTTCTCTTGAATATATCCTTTACCATACTGAAAAATTCCAGAATAAGCTTTTTTATTTTCTTGCTGAAAGCCGCAAATACTGCAACAAGAGTTCCTAAATGCATTACAATGGTAGAAAGTGCCGCTTCTTCGCCCTCAATGCCGAAAAAGTGCTGGAACACCGACAGATGTCCCGAGCTTGATACAGGGAGAAATTCCGTAAGTCCCTGGATTATGCCCTGTAATATTGCTTCAAGTATACTCAAAATAAATACGCCTCCTATGTATCCTCTCCGAAAACGGAAAGGTTATATTGTCAGTCATCGGGATATCTTTTTTCTCCCTTTTCGATAAGTGAATAAAGACAGCTTACAGCGTCGGAAAGGCTTCCCAGGCTGTCTATAAGACCTTCTCTTACTGCCGATTCTCCGTCAAGGACAGTTCCCATATCCATGACCAGCTCGCCTGTGTTGAGCATAAGTCTCGTATAGCGTTCGGGAGATATCCTGCTGTTGCGGCATACAAAGCCTGTTATACGCTCCTGCATTGCCTCAAAGCAGCGCATTGTCTGCGGCACTCCGAGAACAAGACCGTTCATTCTTACAGGGTGAATGGTCATTGTTGCAGAGGGGACGATAAAGGAGCGGTCTGCCGATACAGCAAGGGGAACGCCTATGGAATGACCGCCGCCCAGTACTATTGATACGGTAGGAGTTTTCATTCCCGAGATAAGCTCTGCAATGGCAAGTCCCGCTTCAACATCACCGCCTACAGTATTCAGTATAATGAGAAGTCCCTCTATGGAGCGGTCCTGCTCGATAGCTGCAAGTGCAGGCATTATATGCTCATATTTTGTGGTCTTATCCGTAGGGGGAAGGATATAATGCCCCTCCACCTGTCCTATGATAGTCAGACAGTGGATAAGATGCTTTGAATTCTGTGATACAGTCTCTCCGATCTGTTCGGCAAGCTCAGTCCTGTCAAGCTGCTGTTCTGTATCGGAGGAGCTGCTTGTGTTATCCTTGTTTTCGCTCATTCTGCACCTCTCAAACATAGTTTTACTATGATATTATGAGTATGCAGAGCTGAATTATACACACTTTACAATTATACCATTAAATGTGCTTTCTGTCAAGTTTTTGATATGGTTTTTAATTCTATATGCGATATGAATTATGTGAATGAATGATTTGTTACAAAATGATTTTGTCTCATTTCAGTTACAAAAACAGCCGTATCCATAATATGACATTTTCGGTGCATCAGATTTTCGTAAAAACATTTTCTCAATTTATTGACTAATCCGCTATAATGTGGTATTATAATATATATTTAAATTTCTGATACGGAATGGAGATCATATTATGGGTATACTTAATCCTGCTGCTGTTTTCAGCAGTCATATGGTAATTCAGAGGGGTAAAAACATAAATGTATGGGGCACCTGCTGCGACGGACGTGAGATCACAGTTGAATTTATGGGAAACAAGGTAACCGCTCCCGTAAGAACTCACGAATGGAAGGCTGTTCTTCCTGCGGTAAATGAATACGGCGAGGGCTATACCATGACTATATCCGACGGTATTGAAACTGTTGTTTTTGATGATATAGCAGTGGGCGAGGTATGGCTTGCAGGCGGTCAGTCCAATATGGAGCTGGAGCTGCAGAACAGCCTTGACGGCAGAGAGCATCTTAAAAGCTGTGCCGACAGTAATGTGCGTTTTTACTATACAAAGAAAAACGCATACATAGATGATTATTTCTTCTTTGATGAGCGTTGGAACAGCTGGAAAAGAGCCTCGGAGACCGATTCTGCCTGCTGGTCTGCAGTCGGTTATCATTTTGCGAAAAAGCTTGCTTCCGATCTGGGTTGTACAGTGGGAGTTATCGGCTGCAACTGGGGCGGTACATCGGCTTCCGCATGGATAAGCAGAGAAACGCTTCTTACAGATAACCATACACGCTCATATGTTGATGAATACGATGAGATAAACAAGGATAAGCCTATGGAGCAGTATCTCCGTGAGCTGCAGGAATACAGAGAATGGGAAGCAGAGTGGCAGCCTAAGATCAATGAGTATTATGCGCTTCATCCGACCGACGGAAACTGGGACGATGCACAGGAATATGCAGGCAGCAAATCACGCTGGCCCGAGCCTTTAGGTCCTCGTTCGCCATTCAGGGCAGGCGGTCTTTATGAAACTATGCTTAAAAGGGTAATGCCATATACCATTGCAGGCGTTATATATTATCAGGGTGAATCGGACGACCACAAGGCAGAGGGGTATTATAAGCTTTTAACCATGATGATAGATGAATGGCGCAGAGGCTGGAATGACGATACACTTCCCTTTATGCTTGTTCAGCTGCCTATGTTTGCAAATTCGGGCGAGGAAAAGAATACAAACTGGTGTCTTATCAGAGAGGCACAGCACCGTGTTCACAAGACTATAGCAAATACAGGTCTTGCCGTTATTCTTGACAAGGGCGAGCTTAATAATATTCACCCCATGGATAAAGTGCCTGTAGGAGAACGTCTTGAGCTGCAGGCAATGTGTAATGTTTACGGTAAAATACCCTCTGATAAGGCTTACGGCCCCGTTTACAGCGGCTGTACATATTCCGACGGCGGTATGCTTTTAAGCTTTGAATACGGCGAGGGAATGTATGCTTCCGATAAGCTTTGCGGCTTTGAGATAGCAGGCGAAAACAGAAAATATTATCCTGCAGCTGCCGAAATAAGAGGAAACAATGTATTTGTAAGCTCTGAAGAGGTAAAATCTCCCGTTTATGCCCGTTACTGCTGGGTAAATTACGGAGAGGTAACTCTTTTCGGTGCAAACGGCATACCTGCCGCTCCGTTCAGGACATCACGTGACGATGTATAAGCAATATTAAGAAAAGGACTGAAAAAATTATGAAAATATCAGAATTATTCAAGCAGGATCGCACAGTTTTTTCCTTTGAGGTATTTCCTCCAAAGAAAACAAGCTCGGTAGATACAGTTTATAATGCATTGGATCAGCTTAAGGAATATAAGCCCGATTTTATAAGCGTAACCTACGGAGCAGGCGGCTCGGCTGCAAATAACATCACAGCACAGATCGCTTCACATATAAACGATATGGGTATTACCTCGGCGGCGCATTTATCCTGCGTAAACAATACAAAGGAAGATATCATTCAAATTCTTGACGAATTCAAGTCGATGGGAATAGAAAATATTCTTGCCTTAAGAGGTGACAGGATACCAGATGTTGAGCCGAAAAAGGATTTTGCATACGCTACAGATTTAGTAAAATTCATCAAGGAAAACGGTGATTTCCATGTAAGCGGAGCTTGCTATCCCGAGATACACCCAGAGGCTCCCGATGCAGTTACCGATATACTTCATCTTAAGGAAAAGGTTGATGCAGGCGCAGAGCATCTTATGAGCCAGCTTTTCTTTGATAATGCCATTTTCTATGATTTTATTGAAAAGGCACGTATAGCAGGGATAAACGTTCCTATCGAAGCAGGCATAATGCCTGTTGTGAATAAGAGCCAGATAGAAAGAATGGTATCTCTCTGCGGCGCAAGTCTGCCTGCAAAGTTCACAAAAATGATGCAGAGATATGAAAGCAATCCCGAAGCATTGAGAGATGCGGGAATTGCATACGCAATAGATCAGATAGTTGACCTTATATCAAACGGTGTTGACGGTATTCATCTTTATACGATGAATAATCCCTATGTTGCAGGTAAGATCAGCGAAAGCATTTCATCGCTGCTGTAATATGGACAGGATAACAATTAAAAGCATTGACCGCAGTGAAGCATTCAGATATATGGCGGCGGAGGGATATTCTCCCGAGGGCATTATCGCCGAGCTTGCGGACGAGTGTGAAAGAGAGCTTATTCGGGTGATCTCTCCGAAATATACCTATCGTGTATTCGGAATATCGGATAATGACGGCAGCAGGGTGCGCCTTTCGGGCTGTCCGCTTATACTTGAGGGGAAGGATATTTCCGCTCTGCTTTCAGGCTGTCATTCGGCTGTGCTGATGTGTGCTACCGTTGGAGCGGCGGCAGACGGACTTATCCGCAGATATCAGGCGGAGGATATGACAAAGGCTGTTATAACAGACAGCTTTGCAAGCACGGCAGCCGAGCAGGTGTGCGCCGCCTTTGATGATATGCTCCGTGAAAAATATCCCGATAAATTCATTACATGGAGATTTTCTCCCGGATACGGTGATCTTCCCATATCCATACAGAAGGATTTTCTTAATATATTAAATGCAATGCGGCTTACGGGAATATGTCTTAACAGTGCAGGAATGCTTACTCCCGTAAAATCGGTAACAGCAGTATGCGGTATATCGGACATATCCCTTCCCAAAAAACAACGAGGCTGTGCGGTCTGTCGTATGAGAGAAAACTGCACATACAGAAAGAGAGGTACACGCTGTGAATTTTGAACAGCTTCTCAGAGAAAAGGAATTTATAATACTTGACGGAGCTATGGGAACTATGCTCCAGGCAAAAGGTATGCAGCCGGGAGAAACACCCGAGCTTGTGAATATCCAAAAACCCCAATGGACAGAGGATATCCACCGCAGCTATGTTGATGCAGGTTCGGATATAATCTATGCAAATACCTTCGGAGCAAACCGCTATAAGCTTTCCGAGTGCGGAAAAACCCCTGCTGAGCTTATTCCCCCTGCAATAGCGAACGCAAGAAAGGCAGCAGAGGGAAGGGCGCTTGTTGCCCTTGATATAGGTCCTATAGGGCAGCTGCTTGAACCTACAGGCTCACTTTCCTTTGAAGAGGCTTACGAGCTTTTCAGAGAAGAGGTGATCGCAGGCAGAGACGCAGATATTATCGTTATTGAGACCATGACCGATCTTTACGAAACAAAGGCGGCGCTTCTTGCGGCAAAGGAAAACAGCGATCTTCCTGTTATATGCACTATGACCTTTGAACAGAATATGCGTACCTTTACAGGCTGTTCAGTAAGCTCAATGGCGATAACTCTGGAAGGACTTGGCGCAGATGCAATAGGCGTAAACTGTTCCTTAGGTCCCCGTGAGCTTTATCCCGTAGTGGAGGAGCTTTCAAGATGGACAAAGCTTCCTGTAGTTGTAAAGCCGAATGCAGGTCTTCCCGATCCCGAAACAGGCAGCTATGACGTTACTCCCGAAGAGTTTGCGGAAAGTGCGGCAAAGCTTGTTCCCTTGGGTGTAAAGATATTCGGAGGCTGCTGCGGAACATCTCCCGATTATATCCGTGCGCTTAAGGAAAGACTTTCTTCCGAAAGGTATGCAGCTGTTGAAAAGAATATACCATCAGCTGTGTGTTCTCCCGAAAATACAGTTATTATAGATCAGCCGAGGATTATCGGCGAAAGGATAAATCCCACAGGCAAAAAGCGTTTTAAAGAGGCTCTTATAAAGGGCGATGTTGACTATATTTTAGGTCAGGCTATCGAGCAGGCTCATGCAGGAGCAGATATACTTGATGTTAATGTAGGTCTGCCCGATATTGACGAAAAAGCTATGATGATACGTGCTGTAAAGGCAATTCAGGGCGTTACTGATCTTCCTCTGCAGATAGATTCCACAATGCCCGATGTACTTGAAAGTGCGCTCAGGATATATAACGGAAAGCCTATCGTAAATTCCGTGAATGGCGAGGAGCAGTCACTGAATACAGTTCTTCCTCTTGTGAAAAAGTACGGTGCGGCAGTTGTGGGACTTACCCTTGACGAAAACGGTATTCCAAAGACTGCAGATGAGCGCTTTGCCATAGCTGAGCGTATTTTAAACCGTGCCCTTGCTATCGGAATAAGACGTGAGGACGTATTTATCGACTGTCTCACCCTTACCGCATCTGCCGAGCAGGCAGGCGTTATGGAGACCGTAAGAGCTGTCAGAAGGGTCAAGGAGGAGCTTGGACTTAAAACTGTTCTCGGAGTATCGAATATATCCTTCGGTTTGCCCAATCGTGAGCTTATCAACAGTAATTTCCTGCAGATGTGCCTTGTAAACGGACTTGATCTGCCGATAATCAATCCCAATGCCGCTTCAATGACAGGCGCTGTAAGAGCATATAAGCTGCTTACTGCCATTGATGTGAATTCGGTTGATTATATCAATGCATACAGCGGAGTGACCGTTACTACCAATATTTCGGGAACTGCGGCAGTAAAGGAAGAAAAGTCCTCAGACGGAAACAGTCTTTTATATGCGGTGGAGAACGGTCTTAAGGCGGAATGTGCAAAGATAACCGCTCAGCTGCTTGAAACCACTGACGCTATGGATATAGTTGACGGTATACTTATTCCTGCTCTTGATAAGATAGGTGCAGAATTTGAAAGCGGAAAGAGATTTCTTCCTCAGCTTATTCTTTCGGCGGGAGCGGCACAATCCTGCTTTGAGGTAATAAAGCAGAAGCTTTCCGCTGAAAACGGTACTCCCGAAACAAAGGGCAAGGTTATCCTTGCAACCGTAAAGGGCGATATTCACGATATCGGAAAGAACATAGTCAAGGTACTTCTTGAAAATTACGGCTATGATGTAATTGATCTTGGACGTGATGTTGATCCGCAGGCTGTAGTTGATGCGGCAACAGAGCATGATGTGCGCCTTGTGGGACTTTCCGCTCTTATGACGACTACCCTTAAGGCTATGGAGGACACTATAGCACTTCTCCGCAGCAATAATGTCAACTGTAAGATAGTAGTAGGCGGAGCGGTACTTACTCCCGAATATGCCGAAAAGATCGGTGCGGATTTTTATGCAAAGGACGCTAAGGCTACTGTTGACTGTGCCAAGAAGATATACGGTTGATGATATAAAAATATGAAATACCGTCTGCAAAAGCAAATGCAGACGGTATTTTTGGAGCTGATAACAATAAAAACACTTATTCTGAACGGTTCTCCCAGAAAAAACGGAGATACATCATTTCTGATAAATAAGGTCATAAGCGGTCTTGACGGGGAATATAAGCTTGTAAATGCATATTACAGCAATATTTCTCCCTGTATCGACTGCCGTGCTTGCCGATATAAGAACGGCTGTTCAATAAATGACGATATGAACACGGTTTATTCCTATATTGAGGAATGTGACAATATTCTGATAGCATCGCCGCTGTATTTTTCCGAGCTTACGGGCAGACTTCTTGACGCTGCAAGCCGTTTGCAGATGTATTTTTCCGCAAAGTATTTCGGCGGAAATGAAATACCGATAAAGCCAAAAAGGGGAGCGGTCATTCTTACCGGCGGAGGTATGGGAAAGCCTGATAAGGCTTATGATACGGCGGTCATGCTGCTTCATAATATGAATGCTTTTGATATCTGTCCTCCCGTATATAGCCTTAATACAGATAAAATACCTGCTTGTGAGGATAAAAATGCTCTTTCACAAGCGGAGAGGATATCAGATTTTTTTAATATGTCATAAAACAATATTATATACATTGCACTTCTATTATACCACTTTTCACGGTTTTATTACTTCGGCAATAATATAATTTGATTGCTCGGTGCTTGATTTTTCAAAAAAGTCGCAGATACGACAATTATTGTAATTTAGAAATAGATAATCAAACTGTTTAATTGCCGAAGTAATAGTTTATATTTCAGACTTTGAAGATGGTTGGTGAAGAGAATGATTAAAAAACAGCAGTATCGCCGAAACAATAAATGCTTCGGCGATACTGCTGTTTTTTTAAGGAGAAAATATAGAAAAATTTATTTAGTTTTTGCGTACTGCCTTCATACGTACCTTGTTGCCGTACATCTCATTGTCTGCACGGTCAAAGACTTCTTTAACATTCGCATCAATTCCGGCTCTGTAGGTTGCACATCCGACAGCGGCGGAAGGGAATATTTTATATCCCATTGAGCTGCCTTCATTCAGCAGCTGTTGAAAATTTGAAGAAAGTGTCAATGCACGTCCTGACATATTTCCTTCAATAATTACAGCAAATTCATCGCCGCCAATACGGAATGAACTGTAATCATGGAAAAAGCTTCTGATAAGGTCTGCAAGCTTTTTTATCATTGTGTCACCGTAATTATGACCGCATTCATCGTTGATACGTTTAAGGTAATTAAGATCAATTACGATAAATGCAAATTCTGCCGTTCCGTCGGCTATCCGGTTATCAAGCCTATTTACAGCTTCATAGTAAGCCATTTTGTTTTCAAGCTCGGTAAGTGCATCTATGTGTGCAAGCTTGCTGAATTTTTCAGCCTGTTCATTTGCGTTGAAAAGCTCGCTTGAAATATCCATTATCTGATTGACATGATTCTGCATTTCAGCCATCATAGCGGCTGTCTGCTGTGAAAGAACAGCTATTTCGTCATTGCCCTTTTCAATTTGTCTTATATTATCTGCAATTATCGGATCCTTTATCCGAGTGTATTCACGAATATTTTCAGATAATCGTCTGAGGCGCATGATACATCTTTTTCCGATATATCTCATATATACCGAGCCGATGACAGCAATTACAGCTGCAGTTATCAATGCTACGATCAGTGCATTGACAAAAGCTCTGTTTTTTACTTCTGAGATATCTGTACCTATACATATAATCCCTGAATCTGTATTATAGGGGAGTAATGTATAACAGATAAGCGCTTCTCCGTATTTTTGTTCAAAAATATCGGAATAACTTACTAAAGAACCTTTTTCAGCTACTTCTGAAAGCAACTGTGTGCTTTCAGGAGATACATCCTTGAAATAATTTGCGGAGGGCTTTTGGTATTTATCTGCGGTGTCATTTGGCTGAGTAACTTCTGCTAAGAGCTTTATCTGTGAATTGTCTGAGGAGGCGGTGATATAGGTTATGAACGACAGCTCAAATTCATTTCTCAGTGTTCCGGCACTGAGAATAAATTCATCAAGACTATCGTTTTCGGTATAGCTGTTTTTCAGCATGGCGGAAATATGTCTCAATGTATCCGAGATATATTCTGTATGATCGGAGATACTTTGGTTATAGGTGTATATTCCTGTAATCAGCGGTATTATGATCATCAGAAGAACAAAAAGAACACCAAAGCTGAATGAAAGGCTTTCAACTTTTTTTACGTTTCTTTTGGGATTCATTGTATATTCCACCTCCTGCAGCAGTTTCTTGGGTATCACAGAAAAAAGTAATCAGCCGTTGAGAAACCGTTGCTCAAATCGTTTCACGACCCACTCAGTCAATTTTGTCACAGCGGAAAAATTATTTTCGTGGGTCTGAAACGACGCCTACGGCTTTAATCAGCATTTCTTTAATATCAGCCCTGACCGTAATATGCATTCTTGCCGTGCTTCCTGAGATAGTGCTTATCAAGAAGCTCCTGCTGCATATGTCCTATCTTAGGATTGATACTTGCTGCATGGAAATCCATGAAAGCAGCTTCTTCAAGAACAACTGCGTTATGTACTGACTCAGCGGCATTTTTTCCCCATGTGAAGGGACCGTGACTCATTACAACAACAGCGGGGATAGTCATAGGATCTATACCCTTAAAGGTCTCGATTATGACCTTTCCTGTTTCCTTTTCGTATTCACCTGCGATCTCTTCGGGTGTCATATATCTTGTACAGGGTATCTCTCCGTAGAAGTAATCTGCATGAGTTGTACCCATAGGAAGAATACCTGCGCCTGCCATAGCATATGAGGTAGCCCAACGGCTGTGGGTATGACAGATACCGCCCACGTCCCTGAAAGCACGGTAAAGCTCAAGATGTGTAGGTGTATCACTTGAAGGCTTGTAGCGTCCTTCCACCTTTTCGCCTGTTTCAAGGCTTACTACTACCATATCATCGGCGGTCATACCATCATATTCAACGCCCGAAGGCTTTATAACGAACATTCCGCTTTCTCTGTCAACTCCCGAAACATTGCCCCATGTAAATGTGACAAGTCCATGCTTGGGCAGCATCAGATTGGCTTCAAGAACTTCCTGTTTCAGTTTTTCAAGCATTATTAAACATCTCCTAATTTTTTCTCGGCTGCAAGTCCTGCATTATAACGGGTCATATACTCGGCAAAGCCTTGTGAATCCTTATCATCGGGTTTTAATACACTGCATTCCATATTGATAAATACTGAGTTTTCAAGCCATTGGGAAAGTGACTTGTCATTGCCGCATACCATATAAGCTGCAAGCAGAGCCATTCCCCATGAACCGCCTTCTCCTGCGGTTTTCATTACGGATATAGGTGTATTCAGTGCATTTGCAAGGTACTGCTGAGCAACGCCCTTTGTCTTGAAAAGTCCGCCGTGTCCCGTAAACTGATCGGCAGTGACCTTTTCCTTTTTAAAAAGAATATCCATTCCCGAGCAGAGAGCCGCAAAGGACGAATATATCTGTGAACGGAAGAAATTTGCCAGATTCATTTTGCTTTCGGGAGTACGGAAATACATAGGTCTGCCTTTTTCAACGCTTGTTACGGGTTCGCCCGAAAGATAATTGTATGAGATTATTCCGCCGCAGTCAGCATCGCCTTTAAGGGAATTGTTGTAAAGCAGAGCATAAATATCGCTGCGTTCAAAATTCTGTCCCGTAAGCTTTGCAAATTCATCGAACATTCTGACCCATGCGTCAAGCTCGGAAC
>JAFUOZ010000111.1 GCA_017481565.1 Oscillospiraceae bacterium
ACAGCATAAAGGTCACATGGGATCCTGTACTTATGGCAGAGGGCTATAAGCTTTATTACTCAACACAAAGCAGTGTTTATTCCGCAAAGGAAATAGATGTGGGAGCAAATACAGCATATACTCTTTCGGGACTTGAAAGCGGAACTACATATTATTTCTGGGTAAAGGCTTATGGTTATGGAGATGAATCAGGTAATTCCGACAGGGCTTCTGCAGCTACATCAGGTGAAATAGTCGATGATCTGCCTAATGCTCCCGCAAATCTCGGTGCGGTAGCAGGTGACAGCTCTGCGATACTTTATTGGGATCCTGTAGAGGGTGCGGATTCATATCAGGTATACTGGTATTATAATAATGAGTGGATGAGCATAGGCGATCCTGTAACTGAAACCGAACGTTATATGGGAACACTTACAAATAGTGCGACTTATACCTTTGCCGTAACTGCTGTTGCAGACGGAGTTGAATCTGAGCTTTCAGCTCCTGTTTATGTAATGCCTATAGTAGAAAAATCATTCTATGATGCGCCTGTTATCAGATCGGCGGCAGCATCGGGTTCAGACAGCATAAAGGTCACATGGGATCCTGTACTTATGGCAGAGGGCTATAAGCTTTATTACTCAACACAAAGCAGTGTTTATTCCGCAAAGGAAATAGATGTGGGAGCAAATACAGCATATACTCTTTCAGGACTTGAAAGCGGAACTACATATTATTTCTGGGTAAAGGCTTATGGCTATAACGATGAATCAGGTTATTCGGACAGTGTTTCTGCGGCTACTGAAAGTGCGGCAGCTGAGGAAATAACAGTGGCTCCGAATAATCTTAAGGTAAGCACAGACTATACATCGGCATATCTTACATGGGATAAGGTCAACGGTGCGGACGGCTATAAAATAGTTGTTCAGGAAGGCGATTCCGGCAGTCTCGGAATAATATTCCCCGGTTCGTATGATTATATAACAACGGACAATTTCTGTAATGTGACAGGGCTTAAGAGCGAGTGCAGTTATATATTTACGGTTTATGCCTATAACAGTATCTCTGACGGTCCTCAAAGTAAGGTTATCGATGTGACTAAAACTGTTACATTATCTGCACCTGTTATCAGTTCTGTGAAGGTTTTGGGCAATGACAGCGTAAAGATCACATGGGATCCTGTATCAATGGCAGAAGGCTATTGGGTTTATAATAACACAAGCAATACTATTAACGGTGCGCTTCATGCATATGTCGATACAGAAACATCATTTACAGTTGATGGACTTGAAAGCGGAACTACATATTATTTCTGGGTAAAGGCTTACGGATATGACAAGGAATCTGATTATTCGGACAGTGTTTCTGCGGTTACTGCAAGTGATCCCGCTGAAGATGAAATTGCAATAAATGCAGTGAATTTCCCCGACAGTGTATTCAGAAGCTATGTAAGCAAATTTGATACTGACGGAAACGGATATTTTTCTGACAGTGAGTGCAGATCGGTTCTCGGTATTTCTGTTTTCGGACAGGGTATTTCGGATCTGAAGGGAATAGAGTATTTTACTGAGATCACCCGTCTGGATTGTGATAAGAATAATCT
Organism: Oscillospiraceae bacterium; assembly: GCA_017481565.1. Lineage (GTDB taxonomy): Bacteria > Bacillota > Clostridia > Oscillospirales > Ruminococcaceae > RGIG4694. The sequence goes on from JAFUOZ010000111.1 coordinate 1,583, forward strand.
TACTTCGCTTGATGTTTCAAAGAATACAAAGCTGGTTTATCTTTATTGTTCTGAGAACAAGCTTACTAAGCTTGATGTTTCAAAGAATACAGCTCTTAAATCTCTGTATTGTTATAATAATCAGTTATCGGCGCTTGATCTTTCAAACAATGCACAGCTGAATAATTTATCCTGCGGAGGAAACGGTTTTTCTTATACCGATCTGACAGGCTATTACATCTATGTTGTAAACAACATTCCTTCAAGCAGAACTGTTCTTACAGCTGCTGAAATGAGAGCTGTTGAATATGTTATTGATTATGATTACAGCAAATGATCTGAGCTTTTTACTTTTTGAAAAGTGAATGACAAATCAATGATAAAACCGTCCTTCCGTATCGGAGGGGCGGTTTTTTTTATGCGAAAATATTGTAATTATGTTTTTTTTATGTTATAATTACCTTACAGATCGTTTCCTTAAACAAAGAACAAAGGAGGAGTTGTATGCAGACAGGCAAAAAAAGAATGATACGCTCGGTATCGGCTGTTGTTTCGGCTGCGGTTATGACAGGCTGTCTTATACCTGCGGCGGCATATACGGAACAGACATCTGTATCGGAGGTTATACAGATCGTTGAGACGGTATCTGACAGCGGATATGCCGAAACCAAATATATTGATGCAAACGGAAATGAGGTGGAATTTGATCTTATTCCCGATATTCAGATGGCGGATTGCTATGCTTCTTATTTTAATCTGTATGACGAAAACAGAGTGACCGATGTTAAAAATCAGGGAAATCATCCGCTGTGCTGGTGCTTTGCCGGAATGGCTTCGGCTGAATCAAGTCTGATAACAGGGGGATTTGCTGATAATAATGTGGATCTTTCAGAAAAATATGTGGCGTGGTTTGCAAACGGTGCACCGCCGCCTGAGAGTGATCCTTTATATGGTGATGTGATATATGATCTGGGAACGGGTGCATATAACAGGGGCGGAAATCTGAATTATGTTGTTTATGTGCTTTCGAGAGGGTCAGGTCCTGTTTATGAGGAGCGTGTTCCCTACAGTACGACATCGGCACTTTCGGAGGAACTGAGATATTGCGCCGATTATCGTATTATGGATATGCAGAATTATTCTCCCGATGACAGAGCATCTATCAAAAACGCTCTTGTTGAACATGGTGCGCTTTCGTTATCCTATTACAGTGATGATAATTTATATTATAACAAGGAAACATCTTCCTATTACTGTTCAAATGATGTTACGACAAATCATGCGGTAACCCTTATCGGCTGGGACGATGAATACAGTGCGGATAATTTCAGAACTGCTCCCGCAGGGGACGGTGCATGGATAATCAAAAACAGCTGGGGCACAGACTGGGGCGATGACGGCATCTTTTATCTTTCATACTATGACGCTTCTATCGGAGTTGTGGGCGGTATTACTATGACCTCAGAGGACAGCTGGAATAATGTTTATCAGTATGACGGAAAAAGAGGTAAGCTGCTTCCGTCATCTTCCGAATTGGGAGCATCAGGAGCAAATATTTTTACCGCAAAATCAGATGAAATATTGAACGGTGTTTCGTTCTGGACTGAAATGGCTGAATTATCATATAGAATCAGCATATATACAGATATTCCCGAGGGCGGCGATCCTACATCGGGTACGCTTGTTCATACTCAGAACGGCAGTGAAATGTATTCGGGATATCATACGGTTATGCTTGATGATACGGTGGAGCTTTCTCAGGGTGACAGATTTTCGGTGGTTGTAGATCTGTTCGGTGAGAATGTTAAATTTACAGCGGACAGTTATGCGGCATGCAAGGGGGTATCCTTCTTTGCAAATTACGATACGACAGGCCGCAGTGCATGGCTTGATACTTCTTCAAATTCGGTGCTTCAGTGCAATGTATGCATCAAGGCTATGACCTCGAATGTGTCGGATATCGGTGTTTGTATTGATAAGACAAGCTTTCCCGATGATATTTTCAGGGAATTTGTCAGCTCCTATGATATTAACAGCAACGGTTATCTTTCAAAGCGGGAATGTGAGGCGGTAACATCTGTTGATGTCAAATGTATGGGTATCGCTGATCTTAAGGGTATAGAATATTTTACTGAGATCACGGATCTGGTATGTTACGGAAATAAGCTTACGGGTCTTGATCTTACGGGGAATACAAAGCTGGTAAAGCTTAATTGTCATGATAATGAGCTGACATCGCTGGATATCTATAAATGTACATCGCTTACTGAGGTATATTGTAATGATAATATGATAAAAAGCCTGGATTTTTCTTTTAACCCGCAGATCCAATTTATTCAGTGCTGTGATAATCAGCTTGTGGCTTTGAATGTAACAGGCTGTACGGCACTTAAGACTCTTAATTGTGATAATAATTACATAGAAACTCTTGATCTTTCCGATAATGCTAAGCTTTTCAATCTGCATTGCAAGAATAACAGCCTTGCTTATATTGATATTACGGATAATCCCGAGATAATTTATTTCTTTGCGGACGGAAATGTTTACGGTATCGGTAATGTAAAAGATTCCTTTTCACCTGATGTTATCTCCGGGTTTGATCCCGATAAGATCTCAGACGTAAGGGGTGCGGAGTATGATCCTGAGCTTAATGCGTTTGTAAATTTTGAGGGACTTACAGTCACATATACCTATGACTGCGGACAGGGTAAAAACGCGGTATTTACTCTTAAGGCAGACAGCTTTACGAGCACTGAGCCTGATATTCAGTATTATATAGATATTGTAAATGCAATAGAAGCTGATACTGTGATCCTTACAGCAGAACAGCTTGAAGCGGTGGAAAAAGTACTGGAATACGATTATAGCAAATAAAAAAGGCTTTGCAGAAAATTTTCTGCAAAGCCTTTGCTTTTGGGTTTAAATCAGTGCCTGACGGGATCAGGTGTTGTTGTAAACGTCAACCTCTTCCTGAACGATAGAGTAGTACTCTTCGCGAGCGGTGATCCAGCTCTCATAAAGCTCGTTTACACGTCCCTCATAGAGAGTGCTCATTACTGTATCTGCCATGTTTGTGGAAAGACCGTAGCCGTAGTCATAAGCCTGAACAAACTTTGTATCATCGTAGAATTCCATAACGAGATCGTACATTTCGGAGGTCCAGCCTGCGTTGTTTGCAAGGTACTTATCCTTAGTAGCCTGCTTGTAGGTCTCATCATAGTTTACAGTACGGTTGCAGTCAAGCCATGCCTTTACACAGTCGCCGTTTTCGGAACCCTTTACCCACATATATGAGAATACCTTATTGGATACATAGTAATTATCATTTTCGGGATCCTTGGGGAAGGGAACGATCTGGATAACATCATCGGGACGGGACTGTGCTGCTGCACCGTATGCCCATGTACCCATTGAATAGAACAGGAGACTGTCATCAACAAATGCAGACTCGCCGCCGATCCAGCCTCTCTTTACAAGGTTGTTCTTGAAGATATCATCAATAACAGCCTGTGCACGCTCGATCTTTTCGCTGCGGATATTGTTTGTGAAGGTTGTACCGTCATATGTAACGATAGTATCGCCGCAGGTGTAAACAAAGGCGTTTGCCCACCAGCCGCCGATGCCGTAACGCTCGTCGGAGCTGCCCTCAACGAAGGTCTTCATCATATCGGTAAATGCAGTCCAGTCCCACTTGCCGTCAAGGTAAAGCTGATAGGGATCGTCAAGACCTTCATTTTCGATAGTTGTCTGATTATACATAAGAACCTGTGTATCATTGAAAGCATAGCCCAGGGGAGCAATATAATGCTCACCGTTATAAATGAATGTATCGGCTGTATCCTTTACGTCAGCCCACTTGGGATCCTCCCAGTCGATAAGGGAGTCGATAGGCTGATACTGGTTCTTGGAGATATCATAGGGGAAGGAACGCCACTCATATGTAAAGATGTCAGGTGGATTTCCGCCGAGAATAGCTGTTGCAAGGTCATCAAAGCGCTTGTCTGAGGTTGTGGGCTGATATTCGATCTTTGCGCCGTAGGTATCCTCGAAGAGCGCAAGCTCGGGGCTTCTCTCGGGTGAATCGTTTGTGGGGTTAAGGTCATAGATACCAAGCCACTTAAGAGTCTTTCCGCTGATATCAACATCAAGAGTACTTTCCTCATCGAGAGCTTCTACCTCGATGTTATCACCTGTCCACTCAGTTGCCTCTGTGGTGGTGACGGTTGTTGTTTCATCTGCGGGAGCTGCACCTGTGTCCTCCTCGGTGCCGCCGCATGCTGCCATTGAGCATGTCATGCAAAGTGCTGTTACGCCTGCGATAAGCTTTTTGTAATTCATGATTATCATTCCTCTCTCTCTGCAGTACTGCTCCGCTTTGTTTGCGTACAGCGGAGAGTACCTTTGCAGTAATAATGTTTTCATGGTTTATTTAATATAAGTATGTATACGTTTTCAAGTCAATATTATTATATCACGTATACACAATAATGTCAATATAATAGTTAGATTTTATACCTTTTGCACAAAAAAGAATTATCATATTCTCACATTTGACAAAACCCCGATGATATCTGTGAAAGTTTTGTACATAACAGGAAATTCTCTTGACTATAATTGCAGCTTGTGATATAATATAAGGTGACAGTTTGCGCACATTCAGATATATTACTATATAATATAAAGTAAAGGAGCCTCCGCAGAAAAATGATAAAGCTTTCCCTTGCCGTGCCCTGTTTCAATGAACAGGATAACGTAAAGGCATTTTATGATATGGTAAACTCGGTCTTTGCGGACAAAGGCTTTGAATATGAATTTGTATTTGTAAACGACGGCAGCCGTGATGATACTTTTTTACGTCTTAAGGAAATATATGAGCTTCATGAACATCATGTTACGGTAGTTGGCTTTTCACGTAATTTCGGAAAGGACGCTGCGGTATATGCGGCACTTAAGCATTGTAAGGGACAGCTTGTTTCTGTAATTGATGCAGATCTGCAGCAGCGGCCTGAGGTAGTGCTTGAAATGATGGACTATCTGGATAAAAATCCCGATTGCGACTGTGTTGCGGCTTATCAGGAAAAGCGCCGTGAGGGCGGATTTATGACCTTCTGCAAATCAAGCTTCTATAAGCTTGTGAACAAAGTCAGCGATACGGAATTTTATCCCGATGCAAGTGATTTCCGTACCTTCAGGCAGAATATGGCAAAGGCTGTTCTTGATATGACGGAGTATCATCGTTTTTCAAAAGGGATCTTTTCATGGGTAGGCTTTGACACTCATTATATACCATATACAGCTGAGGAACGTAATGCGGGCGAGACAAAATGGAGCTTTAAAAAGCTTATGAGATATGCTGTTGACGGTATGATATCCTTTACGACAGCGCCGCTTAAGATCCCCTTTGCCGCAGGCGGTTTTATTACGGCGGCAGGTCTTGTCTGGCTTATCGTGCTTGTTGTTATGGCGGCGATAAACGGCTTTGATGATAATATACGCTTTGCAATGATAATTTCCGTTATTCTTGATATGGGCGGTATTCAGCTTATGGCGCTGGGTATAATCGGAGAATATCTGTCAAGAATGTATATTCAGGGCAAAAACAGACCTATCTATATAGAAAAATGCTGTCTGGAGGACAACGAGGCTTCCTCAGACAGTAGGGAGAACTCGGATGAATAAAATTTCTCAGCTTATAAGTAAATACAGAGAAATAATAATGTATATATTTATCGGTGGCTGTACTACACTTGTTGACTGGGTGGTATACAGTCTGCTGATGACCTTTACGGGTGTGGGAATGACCGCTGCAAACGGTGCTGCATGGTTTGCTTCGGTTGTGTTTGCTTTTGTGACAAACAAGCTTTTTGTATTTGAAAGCAGGAGCACCGAAAAAAAGGTACTGATACGTGAGATAGTCTCATTTTTCGGTGCAAGGGTGTTTTCGGGAGCTATCGGGATAATCCTTCCCACAATGCTTTTTGATGCGGGATTTGATATGTCTCTTTTCGGGATAGAGGGTTTTGCAGCAAAGGCGGCTGTAAGTGTTCTTATTGTTATAATGAATTATATTCTCAGCAAGGTGCTGGTTTTCAGAAAGAAGTAAAAGGGGAGTATTGATTTGACGGTCATTGTTACAGGCTCAGATCAGGGGCTGGGCAGATGCTTTGTCAATGAGCTTATACATCGGGGGCATGAGGTCATTACCGATACAGGTGTTGATCTTACCGATCCTGTGGCGGTAAATAAATTTATAAGAGGAAATCATCCCGATACTGTTATACACTGCAGAAGTATTAAGGGACGGGAGATAAAAACTGCGGAAAATATAGCGGTTGCCTGTGCGGAATGTATTATCCCCGTTATGCTGATAAGCTCGGGTGATGTTTTCGGGGCTGTAGGTTCGGTCCCCGAAAATGTAAAGCGTATTCCGAAAACTCAGTCTGCAAAAATACTTTACTGCTGTGAAAATATAGTTGCGGAAAAATGTCCTATGTGCTATATATTCAGACTGCCGCCGATCGTTTTCGGTCAGGGCGGCGAGGGTGATATCGTACTTCGTCTGATGAATGCGGGAAAAGAGCGGAAGAGCTTTGAATTTGAGTCTACTCTGGAATATTCCTGTGTATATGCAGCCGATGCGGCGGAGCTTGGTGTGGATATCATCGAAAGCAGGCGTTTCGGTGCATATCACTGTGCAAACGGCGGAAGCTGTACCATGTTCGGCTTTGCCTGTGAGGTTTTCCGATGCACAAGGCTTGCGGGCCATGAGGATTATTACGATATAACCGTTACGCCCTATGAGCGTAAGGGAATGGGGCTTGTTCTTCTGAGCGATAATCTTGAAAAAGCAAAAATAGCTCCGCTTGGGGACTGGCGTGAGGCGCTGGACTATTATATAAGAACTGAAAAAAATAATATAAAACAGAATACATAAAAGCTTCCGTACCTGTAAAAGTGGTACGGAAGCTTTTTATATTTCCGATGTTTTATATTCGTTATAGCCTTCGTATGAATAGCTGGCATCGATCCCTTTCATGTAAAGCTCACGGTCATTTATGCTGTCGTTAAGTGCGGAGCACAGAAGTGCTTTAAGCTCAGTATCCCTGACAGGACTGCGTTCCATAGCAAGCAGATAATCGGTTTTATCCACCTTGCTCCAGTCGATGACCATTCCAAGTTCACATTTAAATATATGGTCAAGCCATATTCTGCCGCTTCTGCCGTTGCCCTCTCTGAAAGGGTGGGCGATATTCATTTCAACATATTTTTCTATAATTTCATCAAAACAGGTCTGGGGCATTTTTTCCACATTTTCCACAGCCTCTTTAAGATATACCGCAGATGCAAAGCGGAAATTTCCCTTTGAAATATTTACGCTGCGCAGTTTGCCTGCAAATTCGTAAATATCCTCAAATAAAATACGGTGTATTTCCGAAAGTGCCCTGAAGCTTCCCGGCTGCAAGGAATTTAGAATATTCTTTTCAAATAGCTCCAATGCTTTTTGCTTGCTTATTTTTTCTTCGGTAAGAGCAAGCTGGGCAGAGGAGGTTATTCCGAGTTTGTTTTCAAGTGCCATAATCATTCCTCATCGGTATCCTCATCGGTAAGACGTTTCCTGCGTTTTTTTACACATTCGGTAAGAAGATATTCTATCTGACCGTTTATTGAACGGAAATCGTCCTCTGCCCAGCGTGCAAGCTCGTCATACAGTGTGGCAGACAGCCTTAAGGGGACCTGCTTTTTTGCTTTTGATTTATCGCTTTCAGCCATCGGCTCACCTCTTTCTATACTATTTTAACCGTTTTTGTATTTTCTGTCAAGATATAATATTCCGAAAGTAAGCAGAATTGCCGTGATTCCCTGATAGATAACGAACATCATATCGGTGATATGCTCATATAATAATGGTATAAAAATCAGGGGGATCGTCATGAAAAGCATAAGTGACGATGTATAAAGAGCAATCTTATTCAGCTTCCGAGGATATTTTCCGCCGTTTGATATGGCAAAATATACTCCGAGAGTAACTGACACCGAAGCGGCAAGATTTACGATGACCGCAATAACAGCAGCGAGACAAAGCTCTGAGTCTGATGGGAAAATAAGCATGATAACGGTAAATACTGCTGTGATGACCGATTGCAGTATTAATATCGGTACGATTTTTCTGTTCATGGGATCACCTTCCTTTTGGGGAGCTGCTTTAAAGTGAAATAGCTTTTCCGTTTATTTTTATACCGTAGATTTACAACGGGCGAGCCTGTCTGCTCGTGCAATAAATGGCGCATATCGCAGTTAGTCTGCGATTGCTGTTTATTGCAAAAAGCCGCCCGATGAAGATATGGTTCATGTTAAAAGTAAGATTGATTTACTCTTTCACTTACTTTTAGCTTTTATTCTTGACGGGCGGCTTTTTGTTGCTTTCTCGTATTAATTGCGCATTACGCATTGCGAATTGCGCATTAATATATGCTTCCGCTGTTTACTATGGGCTGTGCGTCCTTATTTCCGCAAAGCACAACAAGCAGATTCGATACCATCTGCGCTTTACGCTCATCATCAAGATCACATACATTATTTGCAGTGATCCTGTCAAGTGCCATTTCTACCATGCCGACTGCACCGTCAACTATCTTCTGTCTTGCATCAATAATTGCCGCCGCCTGCTGTCTCTGCAGCATTGCCGCTGCGATCTCGGGAGCATAGGCAAGTCGTGTTATCCTTGCTTCAATGATCTCAATGCCTGCTTCGGCAACTCTTCCGCTGAGTTCTTTTTTCAGATGCTCGGCAATATCCGCAGATGATCCTCTGAGTGATTTTGTGTCCTCGCCGTTGCTGTCATAGGGATAAAGGCTTGCAACATCACGGAGAGTGGAATCTGCCTGAATTGAAATAAATTCGTAGTAATTATCTACATTGAAAACTGCCTTTGCGGTATTTACGATACGCCAGATAACAATCATTCTTATTTCAACGGGATTTCCGTCTCTGTCGTTTATCTTCTGTATCTTGTTATCCAAGGTCATTGCTTTAAGCGATATTTTCTTTGAAAATGCAGGAGCTGTCTTTACCTGAGCCTGAGTATTTGTTTCCGCAGGTGTAACCTGTAATGAAAGTGTTTCAGCGGCAGGATTTACAGCGGAGCAGAAGGGGTTTACCATGAAAATTCCTTCGTCCTTAAGAGTGCCGATATATTTTCCGAACAGTGTAAGCACAAGTGCTTCATTGGGACGGATTATTTTTATTCCGAGGAAGGGTATCCAGCCGACACACATATAAAGTATACCGAATACAAGAAGTATCACTCCGAGGGTGCTTGATTCTTCACTGTCAAGCATCAATCCGCCGCAGATGATTCCTCCGAAGGATAATACTATATAAAGGATTATCGATAAGAAAAGCATTGCAAGTCCGTTGGGCGCTTTGAGAATTTTTTCTTCAACTTTTTTCGAGCTTAATTCCTTGTTTAACATAATGTGGTCCTCCCGGCATAAAAGCCTTTATTGTGGTTTGAATTTAAATGATATCATTTTGATATCATTATAATAACATATATTTTTGGATTTGTCAAGGGGTAAAATAAAAAATGCGGAGTGTAAAATTTTTACACTCCGCAGGACATGGAAATTATCTGATTTTTTTCATCTTGATTATCTGCCGTCTTAACTCCTCGGTTATTTCCGAAGGGGTTTTATCAAAAGGGTCAACAGGTGTGCCGAAGCTTATCCGCAGAGGATATTTTTTCATGTTATATATATCGAAAAGCTTAGGGAATTGCCGTGTTACAGGGTATATCCTGCCTGAGCCGCCTATATATACGGGCACTGCTTTAATGCCTGTCTTTTTGGATATGATACCTGCACCCTTTCGGAAAGGTCCTGTTTTTCCTGTCCGTGTACGTGTACCCTCAGGGTGTATAAGCAGAAAACGCTTTTCTTTTTTCAGGATATATACCGCTCTTTTCAGCGCAGGCATGAAATCTCCCTTTCTTTCAATGGGGATACCTCCCGATATTCTGAAAATATGCCGTGAGAGCGGTTTTTCAAGATGCTCCGAGGCAATAAGTGCGCAGGTGTCCTTAAGTTCGGCACGGGTACGAAGTGCCGACAATACCCACATACAGTCAAGGTCGCTTGCATGATTGGGACAGAGTATATATTTTTCGGAAGAGTCAAGAAAATCAAGTCCCGAAATACTGATATCATACAGTCGGTCAGAAAGATAAGCGAATAATTCAAATAATCGTATATCGCCGTGAGTGCGTTTCATAGGATATCTGCCGTATGCGGTGTATGTCTTTTTTAAGGGAGTATTATCTGAGACCGAGGAGCAAAGCTGTTTTACAGTGGGATTTTCATATATGCTTTGGGGAGAAAGGGAAAGTCCGTTTTCCTCTGCAAGAGCGGAAAGCTCCAATGCGGAAAAGCTGTCTCCGCCAAGCTCGAAGAAGTTATCATCCATGCTTACACGGGAGAGGGAAAGTACCTCTGATATAAGTGAACAGAGAAGCTTTTCTGTTTTATCAGTGGGTGCGGTGCAGCTGTTATCGGAGGATATCGCAGCGGCTGAACATCGGGGAAGTGATTTTCGGTCAAGCTTTCCGCTTTTTGTCATGGGCATATCGGAAAGTCTCATAAATACCTTCGGTATCATATAAGTGGGAAGCTTTTCCGATAAATAGCGGCGGAGAGCTTTTTCATCTACAGGAACAGTGCTTGTATAGAAGCCTGCAAGATACTGTTCACCTCTGCTGTCTGTTCTGCATACAACGGCTGAAAGCCCCATACCATCAAAGCTGTTCATGATATTTTCGGTTTCTCCAAGCTCGATCCTGAGACCCCGCAGCTTTATCTGATTATCCTTTCTGCCGTGAAATTCAATATTTCCGTCACAGCAAATAAGTCCCATATCGCCTGTGCGGTACATCATATTACCTTTAAAAAACGGATCGGGGAGGAATTTTTCCTCTGTAAGCGCGGCGTTATCAATATATCCCTTTCCAACGCCGTCACCCGATATGCATATCTCTCCCTTTACGCCGACAGGCACAGGGGACATATTTTCATCAAGTATATAAATATGTGTATTTGCAACAGGTCTGCCTATGGTCATATCCTTTTCATCGGCAGGCGCAAAGGCTGACCATACGGTAGTTTCCGCAGGACCGTATATATTATAGAGCTTTGCTGATGTATACCTTTTCAGCTCGGTGCACAGCAGAGGCGGCAGCTCCTCGCCGCCTAAAATTATTATCTTAAACGAATAAAGAAAATCAAGCTTTTTTTTATCAAGCATAAGACTGCGCAGCTTTGACGGAGTGGTCTGGAGTACATGGGCCTTGCTTTCGGAAACAAGTCTGCCGAACGGGATCTGCGAAAATGCCTGTTCATCATCGGCAAGATATATGACTATACCGTTCAACAGCGAAAGAATACTTTCTGTGACGAATATATCAAAAACAAAATCGGTTACCGAAACGATGCTTTTTATGTCCTCTGTCAGTATACCTCCTGCCACATTCAGTTTATTGTATGCACAGTAATTCAATACATTACGGTGAGTTATTGCGGTACCCTTGGGTTTTCCCGATGAACCTGAGGTGAATATAATATAGCAGGTATCGTCGGGACTGCCTTTTTCATAAGTATGCTCGGTGTATGTATAGTCAATAGATTCAAGTGCTGTTCCGTTTTTTATTTCATAGCCGCAGGTCAGTACAACGGAGGCATTGACCGAGTTTATCATATATTCCGTGCGCTCACGGGGGAAATCGGGAGATATTGGCATATATGCGGCTCCCGATTTAAGTATTCCAAGCATGGCTATGAGCATATATGGACTTCTTCGGGATATTACAGGTACGATATTCCCTCTTCCGATGCCCTTGTTATAAAGAAATCCCGCAACCGCAGAGGACATTTTATCCAGCTTTGAGTATGAGTATTTTCTTCCTCTGAAAACAAGAGCTGTTTTATCGGGATGTTTTTCTGCAATCTCCGAAAATGCGGTTTGTACGGTTTTGTCTCTGTCATAGGGGGTATCGGTACGGTTAAAGTCATGTATAAGCATATCATATTCACTTTGAGGAAGAGGAGAAATGCTTTTTACGGATATTTCACCATGACCGTTTATTATCTGACCGATAATATGCTTTATCCTTTCCGTTAATAGCCTGATCTCTCTGCTGTCGGGGAAAAAGTCGGTCTGATAGTCAACGGTTATTGTATATCGGTCCCGACTGTCACGGTTATCGGTATGTATAGCAAGAGGCAGCTCGCTGCAGCCGTTTGAGAACCATTCTGTCCGTGCGGAAATATTGGTCTGAGCATTCTGACAGCTTACCATAACATCGGAAAGCCGTCCTGAAAGATCGTTTTGTTTTCTTATTCCGCTTATGATAGCCTCATAGGGCAGCTTTCTGTGTCTGAATATTTCTCTGTGTGCGTCAGAGACTCTTCTGCACATGGAAATTGCGGTTTCCTTTGTATTTACCGAAAGGGTCAGGGGGATATGTGAGATAAACATTCCCGCAGTGCATTTTTCATATGCGCCCGATCGTCCAAGAACGGGAACGTTTATTGTTACAGTGCTGTTTTCTCTGTTTATATGCGAAAGATAAATAAGCACAGCCGTTTCAAAAAGTACGGCAGATGAAAATCCGTTATCGGTGCAGAATTTATCCGCCGAAGCGGAAAGGGACGGGGAAAGAGAGGATATATATCTTTCTGCGGCACAGGAGCTTTCTCTGCGGCAGCTGCGGACACAGGTCGGTTCGATGCCGCCGCTGTATTTCTCTGACCACCACTCAAGGTCGGCTTTGTATTTTTCCGAGGAGATATATTTTGTGTATTTTCCGATAGTGTCGGTAAAGCGGTAAATATTTTCATCGGGCATTTCGCCGTTTTTAAGCTTATGGTATATATATGAAACGTCCTCCGCAAGAATGCTGTAGGTCCATGCGTCTGCTATAAGATGACTTGCACGGAGGATTATTCCTGTTTTGTTTTCTGTGCAGAATACGGTAAAGCTGCACATGGGAGAGCCGTCAGCGGAAAAAGGAGTATCAGCCTGTCCGATGCAGTATTTTCTCATTTCTTCATGGGAATTAAATTCCATGAAACTGATTTCGTCCTCATAGTCGGGGCTCACATACTGCAAAGGCTTTCCTTTTTCGGTGATAAAGCGCAGCCGTAAAGCCTCATGCCGTTTTATAAGCTGCTTTACCGACTGTATAAGTATATCGCAGTCGGGCATATCGCTGAATATGACCGCTCCGCAGAGAACGGAAATACTTGTATTACTGTAAAAACGCTGTAAGCCGTATATATTTTTCTGAGGTGCTGTCAATTCATATTTTTTCATATATATCCCCCATAGCTTTTTGATCAATCCTATTATATATTATCGGGACACAAATGTCAATACTTTTTGCGTATGTGAAATATATGTGTATGTATTGACATTTGTTCAAAAATATGATATATATGTATGCAGATCGTTAATAAATCACTGGCTACGCCTTTGATCAGCGCTTCATTAATAAATACTCAAAGGAGGATAAAAACATGAGCTATAAAAATTATGTAAGAGCAATGGAGGACGCACAGGACTGTGACGGCTATGATGCAGGCGAGGGCGTTTCCGATCAGGTCATTGAAAAGGCTGAGGAGCTTCTGGGAATCAGTTTTTCACGTCAGATGAGGGAGTATCTTTCCGATTATGCATATATCGAATTTTTCGGAGTTGAGATCTATGGTATAATCGAAGAGGATTTTTCAAGCACCTGTCTTGAAGGAAATATTGTGGAATGGGCGCTTAGTGAGCGTAAGAAAAACGGTCTGGACAGCAAGTGGGTGCCTGTCCGCTTTGAGGACGACGGTATAATGGTATTTCAGGATTACAATGAGCTTAATGAAGAGGGCGAGCCTGCAATTATCGTTGCGTCACTTACAGAGGACGGATATGAGTATGTTGAACAGATCGCCGATGATCTAGGTGATTATATTGCAGAGCTGGTGGATATGCAGCTGGAGGATCAGGAATAAAGCACTTGCATATTGCCGAAAAATGTAGTACAATATAAATATAACTATACTGATTGAAAAATGGTGGAAAATGAAAAGGTTATTTTATATTATACTATGCATAACAGCCGTATCGGCAATGTGCGGCTGCAATAAGATAGAAGAAGCGCCTGCTATGGCAGAGGTGTCGGAGACTGAGGCAGTGACCGAGATAACGATACCCGATTATCCCATTGAGCTGAACGGAGAACCCTTTGATAAGGCTCCCGAAAGGATAGTCTGTCTGTCTCCCGCATTTACGGAGATACTTTTTGAGCTTGGCTACGGAGATGCGGTCATAGGCAGAGGCAGCTACTGTGATTATCCTCCTGAGGTGCTTGATATCCCCGATACGGGCTCATCGGTAAATCCCGATATAAAGCTGATAACAGCCGCCGATCCCGAAATCGTAATTACGGAAAGTCCTGTTGCAAAAAAGGATATTACCGATCTTAATGATTCGGGGATAAGGGTGATAAGTGTAAGTCCGCCGCAGGATATATATGATATATATGATATATATTACGGTGCTGCACTTCTTATGAGCGGTGCAAACAATGCGGAGGTCATCGCAAGGGGAGCGGTAAACGATATGTATACAGCCGTTGAGAATATCCATAACAGCGCAGGCAGCTTTATCTACATAATGAACAGCAATATGAGCGCTGCTACAGGCGATACCTTTACGGGACGCTTTATGTCCCTTTTCGGTGAAAATATCGCTGAGGAGCATACGGGATATTATATTCCCGCAGAGGATATCAAAGCGGCAGACCCTGATCTTATTTTTCTTTCAAAGGACGTTGACGGAGAAAAATTCAGGGAGGATTTTTCTGAGCTTTCCGCAGTAAAGAACAAGCGTATTTTAAGGGTAGATACCTCTCTGCTGGAAAGACCTACATCACGGCTTGAAAAAATGATAACGGGTCTTGATGAGGCACTGGAAAAATACAATTCCGCTGAATGATTTTTTATAATATGACATGAAAATGCCGATGTACATTGATCTGCTGTACATCGGCCTGAATTTTATATTCTGCATTCGTCCTCGGTATCTGTAAGCTCAGCCCATCTTGCTGAAATAAACCGTGCATATAATACAGGATCAAGACCGTAAGAACCTATTGAGCAGGTGTTGTTTATTTCTATGAGCAGGGTTTTTCCGTCTGCCGTAACTCCCATATCCATTGCATATGCGGCAGGTGCGTCCGTAAAGTCACTGATACATTTTAATATGGTATCTTTGCTGCAGCATATACTCCAGTCACCGCCGTAATTCCTTACACCGATGATATCGCCGTAAAGCACGAATACACGATATTCGGAAACAAACTCTGCAATTTCACTGCACCATACCTCATTATCTCCGTCACAGCAGCCGCAGCCGATCATATCCTTCGGAGAATATACCGCACGTCCTTTGAAAAGCTTGTTGTTTACTGGCTTTATAAACACAGGCCACATTTCGGGACTTGAATTGACTGTATCAACCGTTGACCGCCAGATTTTTCTGCCTGTATATTTCATAAGCTGTTCGGGATAATCAATATCCGTTATTTCCTTTCCAAGCATATCAAGCCTGCGGCGGACTGTTCCTATATATCCTACGGTAATATCACAGGGTTCGCTTTCTGACAGTGTATCAAGGGAATCAAATAATTCTGTCTCAAAGCCCATTTCCCGAAATCCTGTATATGCGCTGAAATGGTCTGTATCCGCAGGGATACCGTTTTTTGATTGTATGTATACTTTTATGGCAAGTCACTCCTTTACATTTATTTATGAAAGCTCAGGCTGTCGGGGAAAGTGCCGTTAAGCAAATATACTCTTCTCAGCTTGCAGATAAGCCAACAGGCAGCACAGTCATATCTGCCGAAGGTTTTCCATGTGTTGCTGCAGTTTATTATAGTAAGTTCACCTGCTTTTATACACTCTTCTGATAAGATGTTTTCCTTTTCAGCAAGAGCTTTCTTGTTTATAATTATCAGACCGTCTTCGATTTTTTCGGGATTACGATATAGCTTATTATTCAGATTATATGAGGTATATGAATATTCAGCACGGATATCGTCCTCGGAAACTTTAGTACCGTATGCGCCAACGCCGATACTCATAGCTTATCACTCTCCTTTTTCTGATTATAGCATAGTCATAGATAAAATACAAGTGCAATATGCATAAATTGGATCGTTTGGGATTATACAATTTATCAATAATCAAAAGAAATGATTATTATCAGTATGTGCAAAATCACGAAAATCGTTCAATTTACTTTTTTGACTTTACTTTTTTTGGCGGCTGTGATATAATATTAACGTTAATCGAGGTGTGGCTCAGTTTGGTAGAGCGCCACGTTCGGGACGTGGAAGCCGTGGGTTCGAATCCCGTCACCTCGACTTATAAAATGATTCACAATTTCTCAGGGGTGTTTTTCTCGGGGAAATTGTGTTTTTTTATGGCCATCTTATGAAGGGAAGTAATTGATAATGGAGTTGTTTATTAAAATTATATGCTGTCTGCTTGCCGGCTGCGGAGCAGGGCTGGGAACAGGTTTTGCAGGAATGAGTGCAGCTGTTGTTATTACACCGATACTTGTAACATTTCTGGGTATGCCTGCCTACAGTGCAATAGGAATAGCTTTGGCAAGCGATGTACTTGCAAGCGGAGTAAGTGCATATACATATCATAAAAACAAAAATATTGACATAAAAAACGGTATTGTCATGATGCTTATAATTTTATTGTTCACACTTATCGGAAGCACCGCCGCAAGCCATGTTTCAAACAGTGCAATGGGCGGAACATCGGTATTTATGACTACATTAATGGGCATAAAATTTATCGTCAAGCCCGTAAACACCACAAAGGAAGCAATGAATTCCGTTTCGCCTAAAAAAAGGCTTGTGATGTCTGTGATATTCGGTATGCTGATCGGATTTGTATGCGGTTTTGTAGGTGCGGGCGGCGGAATGATGATGCTTATGGTGCTTACCTCCGTACTTGGATATGAACTGAAAACAGCAGTCGGAACAAGTGTATTTATAATGACCTTTACCGCCTTTACAGGTGCGGCAAGTCATTTTATTATTGACGATAAATCACCTGATCTGCTTATTCTTGCGTTGTGTGTGATGTTTACATTTATTTTTGCACGAATCGGCGCAGTTATAGCAAACAAGGTAAGCTCGAAAACCTTAAACCGTGCAACAGGTATTATTCTTGTCCTTCTCGGCGCAGCTGTTATTGGTATCGGATCACTTTAAGAAAACGCTGACCAAATCGTTTCCCGATACTTGCGGTGATGGGGTTTGAGCGTCGGAAACGATGAATGCGCCTTTAAGGAACCGCTGATTAAATCGATTATCGCCCCACTCAGTCAATTTTGCCGCTGCGGCAAAGTATTTTCGTGCGGCGTAATCGATGGCTGCGGCGTTAATCAGCGTTTCCTTAATCGTTAAGGCAGCACCGTACAAACCTTGTCTGATCGGTTCGTTCGGTGCTGCCTTAAGAGACTCTCGGGGAGCAATGCTCCTTCGAGAGTTTTTTTGTAAGTTCGGAAAACAGTGTGGTTTGTCCTTTGGTACAATAACAGTGTAAAGCTGCAGCTGAGCTATATTACTTGGGATCATATTTATACTCATGACCGTTTACGATAAAACGTGACCTTCCGCCTGTTATTTCAACTTTTTCCTTAACAAGATAATCCCTGTGTTCAAGCTTGGTAACAAGATTAACGGAGGAATCCGCATTGAGTATTCTGATCTCTGTATCTCCGCTCATTCCGCCCAGACCCAGAGCTTCATCGCCCTTTACTGTGGCATGCATACTTGCCTTGTTCAGCTTAAAACAGGTATTTCCTTCAAGCGCACCTGCTGCGGAGCATTTAAGTGCTGAAATATCAAAAAGTACACTTGCTTCATATACCATAATATCGGCGCTTTTACCGTTGACAGTACCTATTCCCACAACATCACTTCCACTCATATAAAGCTTGGTTGAAGCACTGTGTATATGAGCATTTACATTTCCGTCAAGAGTACCTAAAGCGGCACCGTTACGGAAATTAAGATCCATTGTGATATCACAGGCAAACAGATCAATTTCGGTGTCGGCAAAAAATGCGCCAATGCCTATTCCCCGATAGCCTGTCATATTGATGGCAAACTGTCCCTGGCGTATGCTTATCCTTCCGCCCAGACCCGAACCTATGCAGATACCGTCTGCACAGTGATTGTCAATGGTAATACCCTGTTCAAAGATAAGCTCACCGTGTCTTGATCCCACATCATTTCCTATAGCATAAAATGCGGAGCCGTCAACATATATTGAAAGTCTGCCCTCGCCGCTTATTGTAAGCTGTGAGCTTTCGGGAACTCTTATGCCTCCCTTTCTCAGACGGTTTGAGCCGCTTAAAATGATCCTTACATCGCAGTCCTCACCTATATCTATACAGGGACGGTCCTTTTCATTTGAAAGAACCGTATCTTCAAGCATGATACAGCCCTTAAAGCCCTGTACCACTTCAATATGTATACGTGTATCAAAGCTCTGTGAGCCTGATATCGTCACATCACCGCTGCCGTTCCTGCCTATTATAATACAGTTGTATTCCTCTCTTGTAAGTCGGCTCAGCAGTATTCTTTCGGTACTTGCGGCAGTATATATATGCAGCTCTCTGCCTTCCTCACGTTCCTGACGGTAATGCTTTATCTCCTGTTTAAGCTCATAGGGGAGAGATTGTATTACCTCTGCGGAGGGTCTTGCGGTATAATATCCCTGAATTAGATCCGCTCCCAGATGAATTACAGTTCTTAATTCCTCGGCGGTCTCTACGCCCTCTGCAAGAGCAAGTATACCGTTTGCGTGACAGAACTCGATTATATCACGGACAAAATACTGCTTCTTGTCGTCATTCTGTATATCGCTTAAAAGTGAACGGTCTATCTTAACATAGTCGGGCATATATTTCAGCAGATTTTTCACCGTTGAATAGCCTGCGCCGTAATCATCAATGGCAGTGCGCACATTAAGATGACGATAAGTCTCCTTAAGCTCACCGAATTCGTTTTCGCTCATTTCAGACTGCTCGGTCATTTCAACGACCACACGTCCCGAATGTTTTTTCAGAAGAGAATTTACGTGCTGTGTATCGCTGTCTGTAAGCTTTGCACGGGGAATACTGTTGATGAATACAGGCTTGTCTCCGAAAAGCTCTTCCTTTTCGTCAATGATAGCCAGTATATTCATAAAGGTAGCACGTTCAACGTCGTCCAGCCTGTTTGTAAGTCCCGCATATTTGAGTATATGGAAGGGACTGGGGCAAAGACTGCTTTTAGGGCGCATAAGTGCCTCATAGGAATATATCTCACCGTCTGACGCCCTTATAATAGGCTGAAAATGGTAATCAAAAAGATTTTCGTTTATTACCCTGATGACCTCTTCAAGATCAAGAAGCTCCTGTTCGGTATGTACTGCCTTATCGGCGGCATTCTTACTGCGGAGTGAAATAAGCTCGGAGCCTAATTTTTTTATATCATTCCAGAGTATATTCACAAGCTCGTTTTTATCTGTTTCAAGCTTTGCGGCATATTCTGCCGTGAGCGCTTCAAGCTCATTGGGGGTTTGAAGTGCTGTTGTTTTTTCTATCAGCTCATGTAGAAGCTTTAAGCTCATTTCATTCATGTCTGATCCTCCGTTCTCTGTCTTTTGTACTTATTATATCATATCGTATGTTAAAAATCAAGACTATGTTGTTAATTTGTAACAAGAATTTATGAATATGGCTATGATATTATTTGTATAGGCATGTGGACAAAACAGATATTCCGTCTTTTTTTGACGTTTGCTATAGACATGTACGGGAAAATGTGGTAAAATTACAGTATAATTACTTTCCGATAAGGATTTTGTACAGCGGCAAAAAACAGAAAGAGAGGTAAGATAATGGAAACACAGCTTATTTCCCGTATTACTCAGGGAAAACTTTGGAAGGATAAGTATGAAGAGTCATGCAAAAAAGTTATTTCCGATAAATACTACAGATTTCTGGATACAGATCATGTGGAATGGATAAAGCTTGAAGGCTGTTATTATGTTCCGAAATATGAGCTTATAATAGGTGACCCTGAGGTAAATGAGTTTTCCTATGATTCATATCCCGTTTGCTTCATGGGTATGAAAACAACAGCACTTAGTTCTGATCCGGTTAAAGATTTGTTTTACAGCAACAGAGATATATGTCCGTTTATCCGTCCATATAATGATACTTATTATGTTTATGAGGGCGCGAGAGGTTTTAATAGATGTTATGTGCATTGTAGTGGTGGATGTGTATATCTTGGAACGGGTGGCTTCTATAGCAACGGTTATTATATTAATATCCCTATGTGCAAGCTGTCAAAAACAGATTTTTTCCGAAAAATTTCCGCTGAGAGATTAGTTTCTTTGGATAAAGATCTGAATATAGAAAATGCAGAGATATTATTTGAGTTTTTGGAAAAATTTATATCATACGCCGAAGCAGCGGAAAAACTGAATATTCCCGCTGATGATATCATGGCTGAATTGGACTGTGCAAAGTTTTCGGAAGAAGAGGCGGCTTCTTTCAAAAAAATGATCCTGGAAGCCGATCTTGAACGTGCGGGACTTGAGGCAGATGATGCAAAATGTCTGGACGATGTAAACATGGGTCACTGGGAGCTGTGGAAAGAAACCGAAAATTCGGATAAGCACGGACCTGAGCTTACAGTTCCTCTTGTTGCAAGAGATCCCAATGCGGATATCGACAAAAACGGCGAGGGAATGGTAGGTATAGACTTCGGCACAAAAAGCACGATCGTATCATTTATGGCAGGAAACGACATAAAAAGACTTCACCGCATAGGCATAGGAAAGCTTAGCACGGAAGCAAAGGCTTCACACTATGAAAATCCAACTGTCATGGAATTTATCAACCTGGAAAAATTCATTTCGGAATACAATTCGGAAGCGGGCAGACCGCATACACATCTTTCCGACCTTACCGTTTCCCATAAGGCGTACAACAGCCTGAAAAGCAATTCGGACAGCAGCGACGATTTTTATTCCTTCTTTTATGATATTAAGCAGTGGTGCGGTGACAGCAGCGGACACAAGCAGATAAAGCTTATCGACAAGCATAAGAATACCTATATCCTGCCGCCCTATCTGCAGCTTTCGGAAGATGATATTGACCCTGTTGAGATATATGCATATTATCTGGGACTTTATATAAATAATATGCGCAGCGGAATTTTCCTGAATTATATGCTTTCGTTCCCTGTTGCATACGAAAAGAATGTAAAGGAAAAGCTTCTGAAAAGCTTCACGAAGGGATTGAAAAAATCACTTCCCTGTGCTGTTCTGGATAATCCCGACGCAATGGAAAAATTCACTGTGGAGCAGGGTGTAAGCGAGCCTGCAGCTTATGCCATAAGTGCGCTGAGAGCCTATGGTTTTGAACCTGAGGACGAAAACTGCAAGTTCTTTTACGGAATATTCGATTTCGGCGGAGGTACTGCAGACTTTGATTTCGGTGTGTGGAGAGGTGCCGCTAATACAAGAGAGGAACGACGCTATAACTATGTTATCGAGCATTTCGGTTCACAGGGAGATCAGTATCTGGGCGGAGAAAATCTTCTGGAAATTGCCGCCTTTGAAATATTCAGGGATAATAAGGAAAAGCTTCTGAAAAACAATACCTCCGAGGGATTTACCTTTTCCAAACCTGCGGAATGTGATTTCTTCCCCGGCAGCGAGGCTCTTATTTCAAATTCGCAGGAAGCAAAAAGAAATATCAAGCAGCTTATGGAAAAGCTTCGTCCATTGTGGGAGGGACTTACGGTATATGACAAGGAAAAATCCGTCTCGGACAAATCTTCGATAAACGGAAAATATATGTTCACTAATAAAGATATCTCCTTCGGTGAGACTATTAGCGTTGATCTTTTTGATAAAACAGGTAAGTCTGTAAAAAATGTTCAGCTGAATTTTGATAAGGAAAAAATCGTCGGATTATTTGAAAGACGTATCGAAAAGGGGGTATTCAACTTTTTTGAAGCGCTTAAGTTTACTATGAGAACACATTCAAATAAGGATATTGATAAAATAAATATTTTCCTTGCGGGAAATTCATGCAGATCTCCTATAGTAAACAGCTGCTTTGAAAAGTATATCGAAAAGCATTTGTCCGAGTTCGGCGGAGAAGAGGGCGTAAAGGACTTTTTTGCTATTTATCCGCCGCTGGGTACATCAGAAGCACATGTTATTCAGATGGAAAAGGGTATTTCAGTAGATGCGGACGATCTTTATGCTCCTACAGGAAAAACAGGTGTTGCACTGGGTCTGCTTGAGGGAAGAAGGGGAGGTCCCGTAAAGGTGATATCCGAAATAAAGGCTGATGATGAAACAAAATTCAAGTATTATATCGGTCTTAATATCAAGAATAAATTTACTGTGGTGATGAACCGTGAAACTGAATATAACGAATGGGTGAATATCAATCTGCCTGCCGATGAGGATATATTTGAGCTTTATTTTACAAATCTTCCCGAAGCGGCTACCAACAAAATGATGATAGAGGGTATATCTAAAAAGAGATGCCGTTTATCCTGTACAGATGAAAAGGCAGATATTTTTATCAGGGCGGTTTCTCCCACGGTTATTGAATATTGTGCCGCATATCCCGATAAGACGGATTTTGAAGAGTATGTCAGCAAGCCTGTCAGAGCAGAGCTTTCTTAAGGAACTGCTGCCTATGGCTTTGATCAGTGCTTCATTAAGTGAATGTAAATGTTTTCTTAAGGAGGGTTAAGCAGGCGATACTTTACAAATATAGTAATATTGTGAAAAAACCAAAAAATTAGTGTGCAAAATACACAATGTTTACAAAACGGTTAAAAAAACTATTGACAAATGACTTGAACAGTGATACAATGTAAGTATATTAAAAGTGCAGTTATGCACTGATTTTATGGGATTTTTCCCGAATCATAATTATATGGAGGAAACAAAAAATGAATCTTAAGAAAATCGTTTCTGCTATCGCAGCAGGCGCAATGGCTCTCACAATGACAGCTTTCAATGCATTCGCAGCTACTACTGTTGAAATCGACACTGAGTCTCCCGGATCATGGAGCTCCAGCGGTAAGGGTATCACAAAGGCTGAGCTTGAGGCTGTAGGCGGCGATGTAAAGATCGTTCTCGAGGTTGAAACACTCGATCCTTACGGTCTTGCTGATCAGTTCCTTGTAAACCCTATCGACTATGATAACGGCTGGGTTTCTCAGACTGATTACATCACTTCCGATACAATCGTTGCTAAGACAGACGGCTGGATCTGCGTTCGCAAGAGCGACACAAGCCTTGAATTCGTACTCAGCGCAGACGCTATCCCCGCTCTCGGTGATTCCGGTCTTTGCTTCTCTGCTCAGAACGTTCTCGTTAAGTCCGCTACATATGAGCTGGGCGACAAGCAGGGCGAGGTTACTCGTGTAGATGACGCTGCAGGTAAGGAATACTGCTTCAGCGAGGCTGCTGCTGAAGAGGCTGCTCCTGCTGAGGAAGAGGCTCCCGCTGAAGAAGCTGCTGCTGAAGAAGCTGCTCCCGAAACAACAGAAGAAGCTCCTGCTTCCGATAACGTAACAGCTCCCGCTACAACAGGCAATGCTTCCGCATATGTTATCGTTGCAGTTATGGCTGTTGCAGGTGCTGCAGCTGTAGCAAGCAAGAAGAGAAACTAATTCTTGAAATAAAGAATAACTCATCACTCTGTCGGAATTACGGCAGAGTGATTTTTTTAAGGAGTATTTATGGCAGGTTTTATTATAGGCGGAGTTATCTTTTCGGCTGTGGTATTCATGGCGGTCACGGCTGTACCTCTTCCCGATAAAAATAAAAAGCTTAAGGCTGTATGTGCAGCCGCTGCCGCTATTTTATACACTGCCGCAGTCTGCTGTATACTGAGTTTTTCGGAAAGAGCGGCTGAGGAGATCCTTCAGTTTTCTCCCGATATATCAATGTGCGGAAAGAAAATATCCGATTGGATCGACAGTATACAGTTTCTTCCTCATTGGCTTACTGTGCCTGTAGGCTGGGTAACATCGCTGTTTGCAACGCTTGCGTATTATGTTTCAAAGCTTCCGCAGGCTGTCAGTGATGCATTTTCAGCAGATGGAGGAATTATCACATTCGGTATATCCTCCGCAGTATCGGGAGCGGTATTTTCCGCAATATACGCGGTAAAGCATATATCTGTAAGGGATAAAAATGAGGATATCGGCATAGGAAAGGCTGTTGGCGTTATCGCTATGGATAAAATAGGGGAATGCTGGCTGCTTGCTCCTGTATGTGCTTTTGCGGCAGCTGCGGTGATATATCTTATCGGCTCGGAATATGCTTATGGCATAGGCTTTGTTTTGTATATATTATCATATATACCTATAATCGGTGTTATCGCAGGAGGGGTGCTTTCGCTGTTATTGTGTATAGCTTCGGGGCATTTTCTGACGGGTATTCTTTCCGCAATTATTGCGGTGGGGTCAAATATCGGGCTTGGTGCGTTGAAAAATCTGACGGAGGCTCTCGGCGAAAGCAAGGAAAGCAATAATAAAGAATAAAAAAACGGATAAGCATTATGATATACATCATATCATGCTTATCCGTTTGATTTTTTATTCCGATGATCAAAGCTCGGCGATAACTTCAACCTCTACCTTTACGCCTTTGGGGAGCTTGGATACCTCAACACAGGAGCGTGCGGGCTTGTTGGTGAAATATTCACCGTAAACCTGATTGAAAGCGGCAAAGTCGTTCATATCGTCAAGGAAGCATACTGTCTTGACAGCCTTTTCGATAGATGTGCCTGCCTCGGCGAGAACAGCCTTAAGATTTTCGCATACCTGCTTTGTCTGTGCCTCGATGCCCTCGGCTTCAACATTGCCTGTTGCGGGATTGATAGCGATCTGTCCCGATGTGAAAACAAGTCCGCCTACCTTTACAGCCTGTGAATAGGGTCCGATCGCATCGGGAGCATTTTTTGTGTATACCTTTTCCATTTTTATTCCTCCGTTTTTAATATATAATTTGCTTTTTGTTTTTTAATTTCGGTATATATAAATTCTGCAAGAAGTTCAAAGCTGCATGAAGGGAAAACATGGGCAGCTATTAAAAAGGGCATTGCTATTATCGTTTCAATATTCATAATATTATAGTAGTATTCTCTCAGGTGACATATAAACTCCTCGGAGAAGTTTGCAAGTATGATATCCTTCATGCGATAATACAATAATAAGCCGGAAAACAGTATTATGGGGGCTATAACTATAAAAAATCCCCCTGCCTGAATAAATATTATTCTTCTTAAACGCAGATTCAGCTTATATTTCATATACAGATAACCGGGAAAATACACTATAAAGCTTATCAATTCAATAATCAGAAAGTCTGCATGAATATCCTTTGGCAGAACGGTATTCAAAACTGACGCTTCATTGAATGCGAAAAAGAATATCCATATCCAATAAAAAAGTGATAATGCAGTTGCTTTCAGTGCTTTTGAAAATGTAAGGGGAGCGTATCTTCCTGCATCGGTCATAAGCTCGTTCATGCAAAGGGAAAGATCATTTTCGGAATTGATGGTTGTTTTATCCTTTTCGATAATTACCTCTATGCACGGTGCTTTTTGCTTTTTTAGCATATATATGCTTTTTATTGTACCGTCATCATTCCTGTTGAAAAAACTACAGTAATATTTTGGTTTTTGGCTGCGAAGTCTTGCATAAATTGCGTCGTGTATAGTGTCGGGACTGATATTTTCGGGATTGGGATATTCTAAGGTGAACATAGTGTTTATCCCCCTCTTTTGATGTTAGTCTACCAGCTTATAACCCTTGCTGATAAGTGCATTGCGTATTTCGTTGATGTGGTCAAAATTACGTGTTTCAAGAACGATCCTGAGATAACAGCCGATAACATCGGAGCCTTCGTTCGAACGCTCATGGTGGATAGAAATAACATTTCCGCCCAGATCGGCAAGAATATTTGAAACGCCCTTAAGCTGACCGGGCTTGTCTATAAGCTCGATGCAAAGCTGTGCGGTACGTCCTGAGGTGATAAGACCTCTCTTGATAACTCTTGAAAGGATAGTAACGTCGATATTTCCTCCCGAAACGAGACATACTACATTCTTGTCCTTGATATCGGGGATCTTGTCGAACATAACAGCTGCGACTGCTGTAGCGCCTGCGCCCTCCGAGATAAGCTTCTGCTGTTCGATAAGAGTGAGGATAGCAGAGGATATCTGGTCATCGGTAACAGTAACTACGCCGTCAACATACTTGCTTGTATATTCAAAGGTATTTTCGCCCGGCTCCTTTACCTGAATACCGTCGGCAATGGTAGATACATGGCTTAAGCACTCTATCTTCTTGCTTTCAAGGGATCTTACCATGCTGGGTGCGCCTGCTGCCTGAACGCCGTATACCTTGATATCGGGCTTTAAGCTCTTTAAGGTAAAGGCAACGCCTGAGATAAGTCCGCCGCCGCCGATCGGTACTACAACAGCGTCGATCTTGTCCAGCTGATCCAGTATTTCAAGGGCGATAGTACCCTGTCCTGCGATAACATAGTCATCATCAAAGGGGTGAATGAAGGTATATCCCTTTTCGTCACGGAGACGGATAGCCTCTGCGTGAGCGTCATCATATACACCGTCAACAAGGCATATTTCCGCACCGTAGGAGCGTGTAGCCTCGATTTTTGAGATAGGTGCCGCATCAGGCAGACAGATGACCGACTTGATGCCGTTCTTTGCAGCAGCAAGAGCTACGCCCTGTGCATGATTTCCCGCACTGCAGGCAACAACGCCTCTTGCCTTTTCCTCATCGGAAAGCTGTGATATCTTATAGTAAGCACCTCTCACCTTGAATGAGCCTGTTACCTGTAAATTTTCTGTTTTAAGGTATACCTTGCAGTCAGAACGTATCTTGGGGGCATATATAAGGTCAGTTGTCCTTATAACCTCCTTAAGCTTATGGGCTGCTTTGTATACACTGTCAAGAGTAAGCATATCAATGATCTCCTTTATAATATAATCAGTAAATAAAAAAAGCCTTCCTCTGAGCGCATATCGTCCGAATTACACGGCCGATCGCTTTTTCAAGAGGTGAAGGCTGATAATAGCGTCCACGGTACCACTCCTGTTGCTGTATATGGTCATATACAGCCGCTCGTTCCTGCCTGTCAGCAGAAGTCTCTGTAACGGGAGAACCCGTTGCCGCCTGTCAGCTAAAGCTGTTCAGCAGCACTGCTTGGGGGTGATGTGAAAAGGAATTTTCCGCTGTTTCTCACCGTACAACAGCTCTCTGAATGGAAATATGCTCCTGTTCCGTCCCCGTCATCGCTTTTACATTTATATATTATAATTATATTCCTGTTTTTCCCGTTTGTCAAGGGGTTTTTGATAATTATTAAAATTTTTACGGAAAAATCTATTGTGTAAATCATGTGATTGATTATTGACGGATATGCGTAAAACCTGTGCTTTAGTAAATGTGTTCATAAAAGTGTAATATAAATCAGCATATATTTTTTAAATAAATATTTATTATTTGTATAAGAGTATGATATACTTATAAGGTGGTATATTTTTACTTGTTTGATTACGACATTTTATTCCGTTTCTGTATGCTATAATTACAGCATAAAAAACGGTGACGCAGCCGACGAAAGGACTATGTGTATATATGAATGAAAAAAATGTGCACAGCTGCACAGCAGGTGAGATTCATCTGAAATATGTAAAGGAAGTCTATGACGAAAACGGTGTGCTTTCCGATTTTGATCTGGGGCTTCCCGAAAATTTTAATTTTGCATATGATCTGATAGATAAAATTGCTGAGACCGAGCCTGACAGAAGGGCAGTCATCTGGGTCGATGATGATGAAAACGAAAGAATTTTTACATACTCCGATCTGAAAAAATATTCGGATATGACAGCGAATATGCTTCTGGATCACGGTGTTAAAAAGGGCGACAAGGTGCTTTGTGTGCTGAAAAGGCATTATCAGATCTATTTTACCGTCTTTGCTCTCTGCAAGATAGGCGCAGTTATCATTCCTGCTACAAATCAGCTTAAGAAAAAGGATTTTTCCTATCGTTTCAGAAAAAGCGGTGCTAAGTTTATCATTGCAACAGGTGTTGACGGTGTTCCCGAAAGCATTGAGGCAGGTCTTGCGGATTATGACGGCATTATCGAGAAATTTATGGTTCACGGCAGCCGTGATGGCTGGACTGATTTTGACTCGGAGATAGAAAAATATCCCGATACTCTTGAAAGGATCGAAAGCAATGTAAACGATGATATGCTTATGTTCTTTTCGTCGGGTACTACGGGATATCCTAAAATGGTGCTTCATGCGCATCATTATGCGGCGGCTCATATTTTTACCGCAAAGCACTGGCACGATCTTAAGCCCGGAAGTCTGCATCTTACCATTTCCGAAAGCGGCTGGGCGAAGTTTTTCTGGGGCAAGATATACGGTCAGCTGGCTCTGGGCTGTACTGTCTTTGTATATGACTTTGAGCGTTTTCATCCCGACCGTGTGCTGCACATGATAGAAAAATACAGGATAACCTCTTTATGCTGTCCGCCTACAATGTTCCGTTTCTTTATCAAGGAGGGAATGGGAAATTACGATCTTTCCTCGCTTGAATATGCAACTACCGCAGGTGAGGCACTCAATGCAGAGGTCTACAGCAAGTTTTATGAATATACGGGACTTAAGCTTATGGAAGGTTTCGGTCAGTCTGAAACCGCTATTGTTATCGGTAATTTAGCTGGTGCGGAGATCCGCTGCGGTGCTATGGGAAAGCCTGTTCCTATGTACGATGTTATTATTGCCGATGAAAAGGACAATGAAGTACCTCCCGGAAAAACGGGTGAGATCTGTATCAGACTTGACACAAAGCCCAACTGGGGTCTTTTCAAATGCTATTACGGCAGTGAGGACAACACGGGAAGGGCAAAGAGGAATCATCTTTATCACACAGGTGATACAGCTTATCGTGACGAGGACGGATTTTTCTGGTATGTAGGCAGAATAGATGATGTTATCAAATCATCGGGATACAGGATAGGACCTTTTGAGATAGAGAGTATACTTATGGAGCATCCTGCGGTTATGGAGTGTGCTGTAACGGGTGCACCCGATCCGATCAGAGGGACTGTTGTTAAGGCTACGATAGTTCTTACGAATGCGTATAAGGATAAGGCAGGGGAAGAGCTTGTTAAGGAATTGCAGAACTATGTCAAGAATACCACTGCGCCGTATAAGTATCCGAGAATAATTGAGTTTGTTGATGAATTGCCCAAGACATTCAGCGGAAAAATAAGACGAGTTGAGATACGGGAAAAGGATGAGACGAACAAATTCTGAGAAATAACACAATATAAAAGTTTCGCTCAAGCCTTTACAAAGGCTTGCGGGGGTCAAGGGGGCAGCGCCCCTTGTCGCTGTCCGCAGACAGCGAAACCCCCTTTAGCACGTAACAGGTATCAGCAGTAAGTGGACAAGAAAAGAATGAAAAGCGAAATAAAAGCCGCCCGACAAGGATAAAAACTAAAAGTAAGTGAAAGAATAACTTCATCTTATTTTTAAGTTGAACCATATCCGACACGGGCGGCTTATAGCAGCAAGCAGCTGCAATAAACAGCGGAGCGAATTTATCGCACGAGCCGACAGGCTCGCCCGTTGTAAATCTACGGTTGCAAACAAAACGGATAAGCTTATAAATTTTTAAAGTAACGATAATATCAGATATACTTTAAGAAATTATAAGCTTATCCGTTTATTTATAGTATGGTTAGGATATATTTTGTCCTTATCCGTTTATTTTTCCACCTTAGATTTACAACGGGC
>JAFUOZ010000112.1 GCA_017481565.1 Oscillospiraceae bacterium
CAAAAAAGAACCGCCCAGATATTTCAGAGCGGCTCTCATATTAAGCTATGTAATTAATTATTCAATTAATTATTAGGTACCAGAAGCAGCCTTAGGAGTAAGCTCTGTGCCCCAAGTAGCCTTGTTCTTAGCAGAAGCCTCTGTAGGATAGCTGCCGATATACTGATCATCCTTGCTCTTTGCCCACTGTGTCCACTTAGGAGACTGACCCTTGAGCTCGCCGCAAGCGATACCGGAACCTGTCTTACCACCCATAAGGTTGCAGAGTGCCTTACCGAGGTCATCTGTCTTGCCGCCATCATAAGCGATTTCATCAACTGCTACAGTTGCAGAAAGGTCAGCAACATCAAACTTAGCATCCTGTACAGACTTACCGGAAACTTCGCACTTTGTGCACCATGTAGCTGTGTTTGTGTAAGCAAGCTTAGCATTGGAGTTTGCTGTGCCGTACTTGGAGTCACCTACGTAACCGATCATTGAGGGAACGAGGATAGCTGCGAGTACACCGATGATTGCGATAACAACGATAAGTTCGATAAGGGTAAAGCCCTTCATTTTTGAATTTCTCATGGGAAATTCCTCCTTCTTTAAAATAAAATATTTTTTTATAAAAACCGGCAATCTTTCCAAAGCCGAGTTTTAACGTGAATTAATTCTGGTAAGGAATAGGATATTGTCCTACATACATACCTTCTTTTCTTGCGTCAACCTCTTGTGTTGTACCTTCTGAACCGTTTCCAAAAATAGCTTTATAGAACTTTTTGGAATTGTTGACAAGCATAAGCTGTGCTTCTGCATTATCCTGATCACAATAGAGCACGTAATCAACTGTATAGGTATCTGCATCGAACTGGAACACCCAGAACCCTTTTTCTTCATCAATGGTATCACCGACATATTTTCTGATACCGGGAACAATATCACTTGTTCCGTCAGCATCGGTGATCTTTGCGGGAGATGAAATACCTATTGAATTAAGCGGCACCCATGTGTCTCTGCCTTTTATGCAGACAACTGCTTTTCCGGATTCGACCCCTCCGACACTCTGATTCTTGATCTGTTTATCGGTAAGGTAATTCTGAGCCGCAGAGTAAAGCTCCTGAGCCATTGTATTAGCCGATTCGATCTTTGAATCTCTTACCATTGATACTGTACTTGGTACAGCTATTGATGTAAGAATACCGATTATTGCTATTACAACTATCAGCTCCAGCAGAGTGAAGCCTGCAAGCTTTTTCGGTCTGCGGGGATATGAATTCTTCATGTTTAACTCCTCCTAAGGAAGAACCGCTTTGTTTTTGCTGTTCTTTCCTTGACCTTGATTATATTATATACTAAGTCTTCCAAAATGTCAATAGTTTTCTGATATTTTTTTCTCTAATTTTGTGAATTTGGCATTCCTTGCTTTTTTATTCACTTTTTTATACCTTTTTCGTTATTGTGCACAATATCGTTAATAAAATAACGGTTCTAAAGCGAATAATAACCGCATTTTTAAATTTATAAAACAAAATCCGATAAACCTTTCATGCAGCTTAAACGTTTTATTCATAAAATTGGTGTTTAAAAAAGTGAGTACACATTTTTTATATATGCAATTTTTATAGTTTTTACAGGCAGAATATAAAAATGTGTGATTTTACACAGGTATAAAAAGTGCATTTTTTATACCTCTCATCTGAGCTGTCCGGAATCATATCCAAAGAAAAAATACCGCCGCTACGGTGAATCGCAGTTCACCGAAAACACGGCGGCACGTACTGTTTTCTTTAAGCTTATCTTCCGCCCTTAAGGAATCTTTCAAATTCATTAACGTCAAGAGACTTTTCTCTTGCGTGCGGCTCGTCGATAATGCCTTCCTTTACCATTCTTGCAAGCTCCTGATCGAGACATACCATTCCCACGTTACGTCCTGTCTGGATAGCGGTCTGGATAAGGTGAACCTTATTGTCACGGATCATAGCCTTGATAGAGTCGGTCGCATTGAGGATCTCAAGCGCTGCAACTCGGCCTGTGTTATCGGCCTTGGGGATAAGGGTCTGGGCGATGATACCTACGAGAACTGTCGCAAGCTGTGTTCTGATCTGACCCTGCTGGTGAGCGGGGAATACGTCGATGATACGGTTGATAGTATCGGACGCAGATGTTGTATGAAGTGTGGACATAACCAGGTGACCTGTTTCGGCAGCGGTTACGGCAGCATTGATAGTTTCGTAGTCACGCATTTCTCCTACCAGGATTACATCGGGGTCCTCACGGAGTGCGGCACGGAGCGAAAGTGCGAAGGTTTCAACGTCGTCGCCGACCTCTCTCTGATTGACCATGCATCTCTTATGCTCGTGAACGTACTCGATAGGGTCCTCAATGGTGATGATATGTGCGCTCTTGTTTACATTTACGTAATCGATCATTGCGGCAAGTGTTGTTGACTTACCGGAACCTGTAGGTCCTGTTACAAGGATAAGTCCTCTGGGACGAAGGGACATATCACCGATGATCTGAGGAAGATCAAGATCCTCAAGTGTGGGGATATCATTTCTCAGAAGACGGATAGCGATAGCTGTATCGCCTCTCTGGTGATAGATATTAACTCTGTGACGGTAACCTCTTCTTGTGATATATGAGAAGTCGGTATCAATTCTGTTCTTGATGTTTTCAAGGTTTCTTCCGCCTGTCATCTGCTCAACGATCTTCATGATAGCTCCCTCTGTCATTTCAGGGTAGGAGCTTAATTTTCTTAAGGAACCGTGAAGTCTTACAACAGGTGAGATCTTTGTTGTGAAGTGAACGTCGGAGCAGCCGAGTACACGGGCTTCATCAAGTATTTTGTCAATGTTGATGACTATTCTGTCGGCGCCGGGCTTTTTTTCGATATCGATATCCATGATAATCATACCTCCGATAATATATTTATAGAGTATTTCCTCTGCTTATACCATATGAATGATATAAGCAAAGAAATTAATATTACATTTTTTAAACAGCGTAGGTTACACGAACCAGCTCGTCCATTGTGGTAATGCCTTCCTGTACAAGCTCGGATACGTTGTCTCTCAGGAGCTTTGTACCCTGTGACTTTGCAAGCTCGGCAATTTCTACGGTCTTACCGTCGTTTGCGATAAGCGCAGCCATTTCGGGTGTACATACAAGCAGCTCATGAATAGCGGTACGTCCTGTATAACCTGTGTTGTTGCACTTGGGGCAGCCGCAGGCATCAAATACTGTAACCGATTCTTCAATGCTCATAAGTGCATTTTCTTCCTCTGTGGAATATCTGGGAGTCTTACACTCACCGCAAAGCTTCTTTACAAGTCGCTGTGCGCATATTCCGATAAGCGATGATGCAACCATGTAAGGCGCAACGCCCATATCTACCAGACGGGTGATCGTGGAAGCAGCGTCATTTGTATGAAGTGTTGAAAGAACCATATGACCTGTGATAGCGGCTCTGATAGCGATATCCGCTGTCTCCTGGTCACGCATCTCACCGATCATGATGATATCGGGGTCCTGACGGAGAATAGAACGAAGCGCAGCAGCGAAGGTCATACCTGCCTTGGCGTTGATCTGACACTGGTTGATACCGTCGATCTTCTTCTCGACAGGGTCCTCAACGGTGATAACATTTACGTTAGGCTTTGCAAGCTCACCGAGAGCCGCATAAAGAGTTGTTGTTTTACCTGAACCGGTAGGTCCTGTTACAAGGAACACACCCTGAGGTACTTTTAAGCAGCGGGAGAATACGTCATAGTTGTAAGGATTCATACCAAGGTCGGTGATCTTTCTTACGCCAACGTCACCCGTTGCAAGAATACGGATAACGCACTTTTCGCCGCATACAACAGGAAGGTTAGATACACGGACGTCAAGAGTGGTTCCGTCAACGACCTGTGTGAAACGGCCGTCCTGCGGGATTCTCTTCTCGGCGATGTTCATGCCTGAGATGATCTTGATACGTGTGATAAGTGAATTATGTACAACGTTTGAAACGTTCATAAGCTCGATAAGCTCGCCGTTTACTCTGATACGTATTCTTGTATAGGTCTTGAAGGGCTCGATATGAATATCGGTTGCGTCTGCACGGAAGGAGTTTTCAACGATAGTTGTACAAAGCTTTACGATAGGCGCATCGTTGATACGTTCCTGATCCTCTTCCTCCTCCTGACCGAACTGGCTCTCAACGCTGTCGATAACGTTGCCTACGTTCTGCATGGAGTAATGCTTACCGATAGCCTTGACGATAGCTTGCTTTGTTGCAAGCACAGGCACAACGTCCATACCTGTTGTAACCTTGATATCCTCAAAGATATAGAAGTTTACAGGGTCATTTGTAGCAACTGTAAGTCTTTTACCTGTTACCTTGATAGCAATGATATTATGCTTCTTAGCCAGTGCCTCAGGGATCTTGTTTACAGCGTCCAGATCGATAACGGTATTGGGGTCGTTGAGATCGATAAAGGGTACATTAAGCTTTCTTGCCAGTACCATACCGAACTGTACATCTGTTACATAGCCAAGCTCGATTACATAGTCACCGAAGAATTTTCCGGGGACATTTTCATTTTTCTTGGCATCAAGGACATTCTGGAGCTGTTCCTCTGTGATAATGCCCTCATTGACCATATACTGGCCTACAGGAATATTTTTCATTGTATGCTCCTATCTCCGCAGAATAATATTTTATATTTTATGCATCTGAGCATAACGGCGCCTGCTGCGGAAGACAGCCGATTGAACGATCTGAAAAGACCGCAATTACCTTATTGTGTCATTTTTAACATTTTTAAATAAAAATGTAAAAATAACTTGAAAAAAACAGAATTATATGTTACTATTATAAATGTAACTTTATTATATATGAAAGGACTGACCCTATGAACATTGAAACCATTGAACTGATTTTCAACATCATGGTCTATGTGTTCGTCTTTCTGTTCGGCATTACGATCGGCAGCTTTCTCAATGTCTGCATTTATCGTCTGCCTAAGGGCGAATCATTGACCGCAAACAACTCACATTGTATGACCTGCGGAACTGAGATCAAGCGATATGACCTTATCCCTGTTTTAAGCTGGCTCATACTCAGAGGAAAATGCCGTGCGTGCGGTGCCAAGATCACTCCCCGTTATATGCTTATCGAAGCCCTTACGGG
This sequence comes from Oscillospiraceae bacterium, assembly GCA_017481565.1. GTDB lineage: Bacteria > Bacillota > Clostridia > Oscillospirales > Ruminococcaceae > RGIG4694. The sequence goes on from JAFUOZ010000112.1 coordinate 5,153, forward strand.
AATACTTTTCGTCCTCTGTTATTTCTTCTATCCCTATACTTCAAACGGGATATACTTTGCAATGCTTGCGCTTTTCATCAGCGGACTTATTGTTCTTGCCTTTCAGGATCTGGATACTCAGGAAATGTGTGTATCCGTTCTGATTTATACGGGATTGATCGCGGCTGCAACTCATGTACTTACTTTATTTGATTCAAGCACAGGCGATCCTCTTCTTACAATGCCTGCCGATTTAAAAAGCTGTCTTATCGGAATGGTTTCGGTAAGCGGCGCGCTTCTTCTGATAGGCTTTGTGATAACTCCTCTTATTTACAGCGGATTTATCAGTCAGGATCACAAGGACTTAAGACGTCTTACAAGAGCTTACAAGGCTGCCGACGATGAAAAAACACGCCGCAAGCTTGACAAGAAGATAACCGCTGTTAAGAAGGCCATCCGCGAAAACGGTCCTGTTTTCGGTTTCGGAATGGGCGATATCGTAGTCATGGCGGCAGGCGGTCTGATGCTGGGCTGGAAAGCCACTGTTACAGCTGTGGTATTCGCTATAATCACAGGTGCGGTTTTCGGTATCATCAAGAGAGCCGTTACCGATGATGAGGATGCTTCAAATGCATTTGCATTCGGTCCGTTCCTTATTTTAGGACTTGTTATCGGTGCCTACACAGGCGGAAGTATTGTTGATTCCTACCTGAATTATATGTTCGGCGGAATGTAATATCTATACGGTGTATGCTGAGGCATATGCCGTATTTTTTATCCTCAACGGAGGAAATTGGAGCCGGAATATCCGACATATATAAAAAATTCAAAAATAAAATCAGAAAATTCAAGGCGTGTCGTGCAATGCGGCACGCCTTGATTCTGTTTTCCGATTCAGCTCTTAAGGAAGATCATCTCTGATCCTCTTCGGGAACTGTATACACGATATATGTGTTTGTTGTTGCGTTTGTGATCGAACCTGTGGGAGAAATACTTCCTGCAGGAGACTTTGCAACTACTGTATAGTAGGTCACACCGCTGAGCATATTGGGTGTACGGTTTGCCTGTGATGTTGTAACTACTACTGCATCATCCTTGACTGTAAGTGATGAACCGCCTATATCATAGCCGCTTTCAACTACATTGCCTGTATTTCTCAGAGCATTCTGTACAGTAAAGGTAATGCCGCCTGCGTAGGTACCGCCGGGATATGTTCTGTCATAATCGATAAAGATCGAATAATCAGAAGCGCCGTAATATCCGCCGCCAAGAGCCATATAGGTATAACCTGTATTACTCTGTGTACGCTGACCTATACCGTTCATGAAATGCTTCCATGTATCGATATATTTGCCTGATGCATCCTTTTCAAGATAGTTTGTGATAATTCTGCCCTGATATCCGTTGGCAACAGAGCCTGCACCTAAGTACTTGCCGTTTTCATCGTAGCTTGCGCCGCGATTGATAACTATAACGCGGATGTTTCCTTTTTCATCTGCTTCAAGCTCATAATTGGTGCTGAAATCATCTACAGCCTGTTCAACAGAGCCTACTATCTTGCCCTGACTTCCCTTTGCACCGGAATCATAGATTATCATATGCTCGGCATATCTTGTGCTTTCACAGAGATATTCGATAATTCCGTTCTGCGCTGTACGCTGCTGCTCATAAAGTGTTGAGTCAACATAGGTCTGACGCAGAGGCTTGAAGAAATTCATAAGTCCCGACATGATAATGCCGAAGATAACAATTACAACAAGAAGCTCAATAAGGGTAAACGCTTTAAATTTCTTATTCATAGCACTTCCCCCTTATTTATTCTTGTACTCGGCAGGACGGAGGAACATATATCTGATCGTGCTGTCCTTGCCGCCGGCAATCGCTGTGTCATTGCTCTTATAGATAACAACATCAATGTTAATATCAGCTGAGATCTTTGTGAACTTTGCCTTTGTATCACCCTTGGTTGCTTCAAATTCAACCTCACAGTTGGAAACGTTCTGCTTGATGCTGCCTACTCCTATTTCAGACTGAACCTTTTTATAGGCTTCATTTGTTGAATCTACGCTATAGTTTGTAAGCATTACAACATCAACATCGCCTGTTTTTGCTATGATCTCATTTTCAGCCTGTACCATCTGGCTGCTGAGAGTTTCATTAAGCTTTGCGTTATTCTTATTGATAAGGGCAATAGATGAATAGATCTGTGCCATCATCAGTGACGCAATGCCGATGATCGCAAGAGCAACGATACACTCGATAAGAGTAAAACCTTTAAGCTTATTCTTTTTCATAATGTCATCGCCCTCCTTACTTGACGTTAAGGTATCTGGTTCTATCCCAGTCCATATTACCGCCTGCGTTTGTCTTTGAGTCGCCTGTGCTGGGATCGATATATATAACACCGATCTCATTCTGTGAACCGATAGTCTCAAATACTACTGATCCTAAGAAGCTGATGTTTGAAGTTGATCTTTCATCAGATCCGTTATAGCTGTACTTAAGATTCTTACCCTGGTTGGTATTTGCGTAGAAATGAGCCTCGGGACCGTAAATATATCCCGAAATGATCGACTGTCCGCAGTTTCTCATTTCGAATGTAGAATCAGCTCCTATATAGAAAGTGATATTGGGTGCGGAAGGATTATTGCTTGTGCCGGGCTTAAGCTCATTTCCTACATACATTACATCGTTGTTTGTTACCATGTCATCAAGCTGTGCTGTAAGAACTGTAAGCTCTGCAAAGCTTGTTTTTGTATTATCGTCTACTGTAAATACGACTGACTTATCGCCTACTACAACAAACTTGGGTCTTGCACTGTCCATTTCGCCTCTCAGCTCAATATGAACATTACTTTCTGTTGCGTTGATATAAACGGTATCACTGAAATTCGCAAAATTCGTTGCATTCAGAACCATTTCGTTCATATCTGTATTGGAGTTATACTGTCCCATTGTTACAGGATCAAGCACCTTACCTGTATAGGATTTATCATCTAATGTGATAGTTTCGTTTATAAAAGTATCTTTTTTAAGTGAAGGTGCTGTATCTGATACCTTAAGAGAAGCCTTTTCCGTTGATGTATTATCCTCGAACATCTCCTCAGCAGAAATAATATCTCCGGGTGACTTGCCCTTAGGAATATCTGTATCTCCGTTCTGATATACATAGTTGCTTGTTACGGAAGCAGTTGTTGAACAGTGGATCTCGCCTCTCTTGGGAAGCTCAAGAACCATCTCACCGCTGTTCTGATCATACTTATCCTCATCCCATGCAAGCTCAAGACCTGCTACCTCAGCTGATTCTGTTTCAACGCTGCTTGCATATGCAGCGGGATTTGCTACAAGCACACCGTCAGCAGCATTTGCTATTGCATTTGTGTAGATCTCACCTTCACAGAAGTTATATTCACCGTCTACATAAATAGTGCCTGTGCAGTAAATATTGCCGTGGACTATTGTACTTGACTTTATGTACATATCACCGTCAACATACATATCACCGTAAACCTCACAGCCGTTCTGGTCAGCTATGAATGCCATACGTGCTTCTGCACCCTGAGATGAAATATAAGCAGGAACTGCCCAGCTCTTTTCATCGCCCAGTGTACCTACAAAGTTGCCGTCTTTATCCCTTGCGGATATTACAATGTCGCATGCTTCGTCATTGCCTGTGCCGCATTCGCCCCACAGATACATACCCTGTGAATAAACATAGGGTCTCTTGGAAAGCTCCTTGGTGTCGGTTTCGTTAATATCACCGTCGCCTCTTATTTCAAGATCGTTCTGTGAATGGATAATACCGCCCTGACATACAAAGTGTGTATTCTTATCCTGATACCATTCAGCACCTGCATTTACATAGAAATTAGATTCATAAAGATAATTTCCGCAGATAGTGGAATTATTGGTAGCATTTGTTGTGCCGCCGGGATTTGATGCGGACGCACCGCCTACTGTGAACATCTTATTGTCAGCATTTGTTGCGTCGAATGATGTCATGGCGTTGCTGAAGCCTGAGGGAGAAATCTTTACCGCAGGTTCAAGAATAACGGATACTGTAATCTCGGAATTGTTTTCGGGAATATCAACACCGTCTACTGTTGTCTTTGCACCGTCACCAAGGTTTGCTGTTGAGGAAACCTTGATACGATAATAAGAGTTTGACCAGTCAATATCGCCTACAGCAAAATCGCCTGAGCCTCTGTTGACTGTATCATGTACGGAACCGTCCTTTAACTGATAAAGAACACGGAGAAGTTCAATTCTGAGCTTTACCTTTCCGTCATAGTCAAACTTACCCTTTTCGCTTGATGAAACATCGGGAACCGATGCATCAAACTCGATATAATAAGGTTCGCCGGAATGACTTGCAAGCTTCCAGTGCTTATCATCTCTGATATCTTTTACGCTTGACATATTTGATTCATCAATAAAATCATACTTGGGCTTAAGATATCCGAAGATCTCCTGCTGATGAAGGAAGCCGTTGGAAATATATCCGCCTGCGAAATCCTTGTATTTCCATGTTTCATTCGATTTCTTGTTAAATGAGCCGCCTGTGTAGTCAGCATTAATGAATACATCCGCACCGGATGTAACGTTACCTAATTCATCGGTAACCTCAAGTTCGATACCCTGAGCTTCCATTGCGGAAATTACCTTTGATACATCTGAGCTGTTGCCGTAGGCTTCTTCATTTTCCAGATATTCAGCCATATACACTTCAAGAACAGATCTTGCGGTATAATATGCCTGGTTTTCTTCATACTTTGTATATGTTCGCCGGGTCGTCGATGAAACTACCGCAAGAGTTGCCAAGAGCATTAATATGAATACAAACAGAATTGTAATAACCATAATAAGCACTGCACCCTTAAGTTTTAACGGACGCCGCTTGCTCACTGTCATGCATACCACCCTTTCTTAAAAATTTCTCTTAAAAATCTTTCCATAGTTTACAGGTCACGGCGGCTAGTGCCGCCGATTCCCGTTTAAGCTGTTACTTTACAGCTGCTGTATCCATGTGGTGGATAGAGTAAACATCAACTGTCATGATCATTTCAGACATAGGCTCGCTAGCTTCTTCTCCGCCGCCGTCATCGCCTTCGCCTGCCTCAAATGCCTTTATATAGAGTGTCTTGTCATCCTTGGAAATTGCATCAAATGTCTTAAGCACTATATCCCAATCGGGAAGAAGTGTTTCGGAATCTGCAGGTACGCCGTATGTGATTATAACCTCATCAACTGCGATCTTTACATCATCTGCTGCACTAGGCACTGTTGCATAGTACTCATCATATACTTCCTGATCAAGTGAATCACCTGAAAGATCGGCATTCATCTTAAGATCATACGCAAGAGCATTTCTTGTGTAGAAGTACTGGCTGAGCATACCCTCTGTTTCACCTGCGATCTCCATGCTCTTGAATGTGATACCTGTATCCTTGAGAAGATCATAGAGATACTGGTCAGCCTGGAATGCATAATGCTCATCAAGGAAAGGCTCCTGCATGCTGTCAACTTCCTTGATGTCGTTCTTGAGCTGTGCTTCAAGGTCAGAAAGAGTATTGATCTTTGATTCAACCTCTGACTTTTCCTGTTCCTTTAATGTAAGGTTATTCTTAACATCCTGTGACTCTGTAATTCTTGCCTTGATAAATACAAAGAAGCCTACAACAAGTACAAGTATAACGATAACTACTATAAAAATAATCTTATCTCTGTACGAAAGCTTCATATTCATCAGCCTTCACCGCCTTCCGCTGTTTCTTCCGATGCTTCATCGGGCTCAAGTGATGCAACAACTGCTTCACTTCTTACATTTGCAAGCACTTCAAACTTGTAGAGGAAAAAGTCTGTGAGAGGCGAACCCTCTTCAAGCTCAGCATCGGGATTGATTATTCTCTCATCATTGTTAAGCTCATAGCCTACATATGTAATGTTATCAAACATATCGAGAGCTGTGAGATTTTCAACGGAAAGTGCAGGAATTGTCGGATCGTCGGTATAACCTGTCAGTATGTACATACCGTCTTCATATGCAAATCCTACAACTTCACAGCCTGCATTGAAATATGCATCGGCAGCCTTATTATACTGCTCGGAGGTAAGCTGGTTCTTTGACGAATAGTTATCGTTCGCTGCTGTGATAATGGTCTTGAACTGACCTACTCTGTCGATCTTTGCCTGAGTCTGATCAACCTTTGTCAGCTGTTCCTGTGTTTCGCTGCTGTTGATCCACTCGTTGATCTCATCGATCTTCTTCTGGTTATTGTTGATACCGATATTGATACCGAGGCATACAGCGGCAACTGCTGCTGCGGAAACGCCTGCTGCAATAAGAACGCCTACTGCAAAGGAAGCACCTGCTTCTGTCTTACCTGCTGTAGCGTCTGTTTCCAGAAGGTTGATACGCTCGGATTCCTTGTTGCTCTTGAACATGGCACCGATAGCGTTTGCGTAAGTCTGAAACTCGAAGTTCTCATATCCGCCGATGTTATTGGGAACGCCGAGAAGGCTTGTGGAGATATCCATTGATTCCAGAGCGTTTGTCAGTCTGATGTACTCTGTGGTATCACCGTAGAAGATAACGTTCTGAATGGGATTCTCGGGATCTCTTGTCTTCTGGAACTGGAACATTCTGAAGATGTTCTCGTTTACTGCTTCATAGATATAGTCCTCGGAGTTATCATAGTCGATAGCGTCGATAGAAGCAAAACGTGAGAATGTAAGCTGGTTGTTCTCATAAAGGTTCAGACTGATGAAGTTGGGGTCAATCTGAACTGCCAGCATAGGCATCTTTGAGCTGTTCTTCTTATCGGAAAGGATAAGTCTTGAAATGGAGTTACATGATACCATAACAGACTTAAGTGCGATGTTCAGCATCTGGAAGGTCTTTCTGAAGCAGTCAACCACTTCAAAGGGACACGCTGTAGCAAGGATCTTAAGAGCCTGTACGCCGTCCTCCTCCACCTGACCTGCGATAGAGTAGGATATTGAATAATCCTCTGCGATACCCATTGTGTGCTGCATCTGGTTTGTAACCATTGTCAGAAGCTGAGTACCCTTTGCCTTGGGGATATGAAGCTCCTTGAAGATAACAAGGTTTGAGGAAATGCTGACTACAGCTTCCTTTTCTGCGCTCTTCTTCTTCTTGAGCTCATCACTGATTAATGTTGCTATTTTGGGAATATCTTTTATATGACCGTTGACAATCAGACCCTCTTCGAGATCGATGGTAGCAGCTGAAGCAACCTTGATTCTGTTGTTAGCCTCTGTACCGCGGATAATTCGAATGTGTCTGTCTGTAATATCAAATGAAAGCATTCTCGTCACCTCACTAAATTTTTTTATTATTTATTCCGGCCGCCCTCTGCGAACGTCCGGTAAAGCCGTTCTTCTTCCATTCGTCGTAACAGCTGTATTTTATCATACTGCTGCAGATACCGCTGCGGCAGTATGACCGCTGACTATGTAGTATCGTCTCTGATTGCGTCTTTTTCCGTATCAGCCTGTAAGGCTTCCCATGGAGTTGTAGATAGCGGGGAGGATACCTGCGATAACCGCACCGATAGCAACACCCATGATGATGATCATAAGAGGCTCGATAAGACCTACAAGTCTTGTGATAGCCTCGTCAGATTCTTCCTGATAGAACTGAGCGGACTTGGAAAGGATAGAGTCAAGAGCACCTGACTCCTCACCAACGTAGATAATAGATGTGAACATTGACTCGAAGATTCCTGTTCTCTGAATGGAAACGGAGAGCTGTTCACCCTGCTTAACCTCGTCAACTACTGTTTCAAAGCACTTTGAAACGTACATATTGCCGACGATGTTCGCACTCTTTTCAAGACATTCAACCATAGGGATACCGGAAGAATAAAGTGAAGCAAGAGTACTTCCGAAACGTGCTGTATAAACCTTTACGATCAGGGGTCCTACGGGAGGAGTTTTGAGTATGAACTGATCGAATTTAAGTCTGATATCAGGTATCTTAAGAAGATATCTGATAATAAATACGATAAGGAACGCACCGCCTAAAAACAGATACCAGTATGCCTTCAGCGTATCCGAGAAAGCAAACAGCGCACCTGTAAGACCCTTCATATCCTCTTCTGTAAGAAGATCCTTGAAGGTAGGCATGATGAATGTGAACATTACGATAACGATCGCGATACAGAGTACGCAGAGGATTATAGGATAAACCATGGCACTCTTGATCTTGCCGTTAAGCTTTGCTTCGTTTGCATAGTGATCCTCAAGCTTCTTCATGATCATATCAAGATTACCGGAGGCTTCACCTGCCTGGATCATTGATATAAAGAAGTTGGGGAAAGCACCGTCCTGCATTTTAAGAGCATCAGAGAATGAAGTACCCTTCTGTACATTCTCATAGATCTCTCTGTAAACTCTCTTTGGACCTTCCTTTACCTGCTCCCTGCACATGATGTCAAGGGATTTAACCAGTGTAAGACCGGATGTCATCATAGCCGACATCTGACGGCTGTCATACGCAAGTGCCTTTGTATTGAACTTATGCGTGTTCTTCCTTGCGTCACCCCTTGCCTCCTTGTAAGAAGAGCAGAAAAGACCTTTCTCGTGAATTCTTTCGAGGAAATCATTCACGTCCTCAGCCTGCATCCTCTGATTCTTGACGGTATTACCCTGAACATCGGTTGCAGTATAGATAAAAGTCTTCATTAAAAATTGACACCTCCGATAATGGATTTTTTCTGACCGAACGTGTATTGCAGCAGAGATACAACACTACGCCCAAGATAATATATATTATATCATTTAGACCAAAAATTAGCAATATGTGAATTTAACTAAATCGTAGCATATATTTATAGCCTTTTCACCAAAAACGCCCAAAACCAACATTTTTAATTGTACAATTAGTAATATCGAGCTGTTATTTTTCACAAAGCAGTTACAATTTAGGCAAATCAACAGATAAAATTGTACATTTCAGTCCACACATATTTAAAATATGAAATGATATAATCACTTATTTATTGACCGAGTCCGAGAAGTCTCACAGCATTTTCATAAAATATCATATTTTTTTCATTCTCCGTAAGACTGCTCTCTCCGATCATTTTCTTTTCCTGTGAGGATAAATGCCACGGCATATCCGAACCGAAAAGTATTCTGTCCGCTCCGTGCGCCCTTACTATATTACAGAACGCTTCATCACTGATATAGCCGTCTGCAAATGCCGTATCAAGATAAATATTCCTTCGTCCGCACAGATATTTCATTGTGTCCTCGTATGCGCCCATACCGCCCAGATGCGCTCCTGTTATAATAAGAGTGGGGAACCTGTCCGCTATGGCAGCGATCTGACGGGGAGTGCTTTTCCCCTCGGTCTTATCGGCTGCCGCCGGATCCGCTCCCATGTGAAACAGGGCAATAAGTCCCAGTTCGGCGCATTTTCCGCATATTTTCATATACCGTTCATCATCGGCAGCAACGCCCGACGCTTCCGGGTGGAGCTTTACGCCCTTCATGCCCCATGCCGCGATCCCCTCTAAAATCCTGTCCGTATCCTCATCATCGGGATGCACCGCTCCGAAGCAGATAAGTCTGCCGTCACTGTTTTCCTCCGAGTTCATGGTATCGTATGCCCAGCTGTTTATGCTTTCTGCCTGTCCCGCTCTTGTTGCGGCAGGCAGCAGCACAGCCTTATCGATACCGCAGCGGATAAGGGTCTGTCTCAGCTCGCTTACCGTTCCTCTGTATGCGGCGGCGGAGATGATGCCTGCCTTTATATAGCAGTCCTCCAGACCCGAAACAGCCTTTTCCGCGATCTTATCGGGGTATGCATGAACATGAAAATCAATATACATCAATTATTTCCTTTTCTTTTTATGATAGCTGTTATAATCAAACTTGATCTGATCACAGATAAAGTTCATCATTTCAGATGTTGCGTCAAGGATATCGTCGATAGTCTCCCTGTCAACATCAAGCAGAATATCGGCAGGGTAACGGGTCTCGATATAGTATCTGTTCAGCACGGTGCTTTTTTCAAGCCATTTCATGAAGTTATCGTCCATCATTGCCGCCTGCTTGCAGAGCCATGTAAGGTTATGTCCGTCGAAAAGCCGTCTGTTCTTATAAAGCAAATATGCTTTCAATGCCTTTTCGATACACTGCTGACAATGGAATGCGGCGGTGCTGTAAAGGCGCTTATCCTCTATCAGCACCAGTGCTGCAAGATGATCCTGATACGCATAGAAAAGCCAGTCATAATAGCGCTTGCTGTCGGTTTTTCTGCTACCTCGTGCCATAGAGCAGCACCCCCTGATTATCTATTCTGTAAGCAAAGGAGCAGTCATCGTCGATACAGTCATTCCAGTCGGTGACGTTATATACGATAAAGTCACAGGGCACATCACAGTCGATATTCATCAGGAGCTTTGTTTCCATTGCGGCTGCGTCCGTTTCATCGCTTACAACGGCACACAGCTTGAAGGATACAAGCTCGCCCTTTGAATTGCTCTTCTGTGATACAAGAAATATCTGAAAGGGACTGCAAAGCTGCGCAGCTTCCTCCGCTACTCTTGTTATCTTTGAATTTAAATTATCCATCATACAAATCCTCCCTCCGCACACAAGCAGTTTTTATATTTTATGTTTGTTATTATATGCTTAGTTTCGCTGAAATGTACCTGCAATCGTTTTCAGCTTTGATATGGTGTACGGGGCATATATTACAGTATTTTTTACGTCAATATATACCTTCCCCTTACCCCATTCTTATTATAACACATTATTCAAAATATGTCAATATTTTTCAAGGAGATTTATCGAAAAATATATTGGTAATTACAGGGAAAAGCAAGCCTGAATCAATAAAAAAAGAGACAGGAAAATTTCTCCCGTCTCATTTTATTATTTTCCGAAAAAAGCAGGCAGGCTTTCTCTTATAACGAAAAGATAAGCCGCTCCGCCGATAACAAAGGCAATGCCCGAAACACCGTTTGCAATATCCGAGAAAAAACGTATACCTTCCGATGTGTTATCCGTTTTTATGCAGGCTATGGCACAGACCAAAAGGATAACGCCTGATATTATCTGTAAAAATATAAAATATGTACTGAATATCATCAGACGGGAGTTTATGTCAAAAAATGTTCCGTAGACCGCTTCTGCCACTATAAGGCTTGGTACACAATATATAACCAAACCAAGAGAGCCTATCAGGTTAAACAAATACATCGTATCGTCCGTGCCTGCAAGATACATGGAATACAGCAGACCACACAGGCTGCCCGACAAAATCACCGCAAGAATTATCCGGCAGATGATATTGATATTTACCGTTACCGATAGTTTATCGGAGATAAAATATGCCGCTTTTTCAATAAGTTCTTTTATTTTGCTCATTTTTATGCACCTCACTTGTTCATTATTACTTCGGCAATTAAACAGTTTGATTAACTATTTCTAAATTACAATAATTGTCGTATCTGCGACTTTTTTGAAAAATCAAGCACCGAGCAATCAAATTATATTATTGCCGAAGTAATAAAGAACCGCTGATTAAATAGTTTCATGACCCTCTCAATCAATTTCGCCGCTGCGGCAAAGGCTTTTTCGTGGGTCTGAAACGATTCCTACGGCTTTAATCAACGCTTCCTTAACAACTACAATACTAAAAAGAACAGTACTATAATCAAACAATCCGAAAAACCTGCAATATTTATTGAAATACACCTGAACAGATATTTATTATATACGATATTTCTGCGATTTAAGACCGTTTCTGCAATTACCGCCCCTACTATACACAAAATAAAACAGCATACACAAAATACATCATTGTAGTCATATGGTATCAGCGCTTCTTTCATCCAAAACGCAGCCACTTTAAAAGCTATCAAAGCTATTGTATGTATTATCACAGGTTTGATGCTGACATGCATATCCGAAACAGCAGACCGTTCCCGTTCATTCTTAAAAAGCTTTACCGAAATTATCACATGAAAAATTCCCGACAATATACCGAATAACGACATCAGCATTGTTATGCTTCTGAGCTGTCCCTCTGCACAGCTATAATAAAAATATGCCGCTTTTATCATTACATCAATATTCCACAATACAAGAAACAGCTTTTTCTGCTGAGCATACTTTTTGTCAACGGTATTTTTCTCCGCTCTGTAATTAATACACCCCACCACTGACACATAGATAAATATAAGTAAAGCCTGAAATGCAAGACATTCCTGTTGATATTTTATTTGATCATCAAATATAATATTTCCTGCAATTATATACAGCGCTGCGATCATACCTTGAATTATTGCTTTTTTATTCGTCGCTTTATCCATAATGATACCTCCAAGATTGCTGATATGTTATTTTGTTTTACCCATAATATCACATAAAATCACAAAATACAACCCCGAAAGCACTGTTTTTATTATATAATTTTTTTATGATAAAAACAGCCGACGGTGCAAAACACGTATTACCGTATTTTGCACTGTCGGCTGTAAGCTATTTACTATCAGCTGTCAGCATATCATACTCACCGCAAATGCGGCTGCACAGGCAGCTATGGCTACCGTAAGCAGACTTTTCTCCCTGAATGCCAGTATTACCGCAACTATAAAGCCTGCGGCGGCGGTCATAACATTCCCTGTGGAATAAAATACCGAGGGGACTGTCATCGCTCCCAGCACCGCATAGGGAACATAGAATAAAAAGCTTTTTACAAATTTTGAGGTTATCTTCTTACGGAAAAGCACTGTGGGCAGCATTCTTATAAGATAGGTGGTAAGCGCCATTACCGCTATGTATATGAAAATATTTCCGCTCATTCCGATTCCTCCTCATCTGACGACGGGACGGGGAATACCACCGCTCCCAATACCGATGCGGCAACCGCACAGATTATTACAGAAAAACCCGATGATATATTATCAAACAACGGCACATAATATAAAATACAGCTGAGTACTATCGCTGTCGCCGCAACGGTAAGAACTCCACTGTTCTTCTTTGCGGGAGGTATAACTATGGCTATGAACATACCGTATATTGCAAGTCCCAGTGCATTTTTCACTGCTTCGGGGAGTATCTCGCCTGCCGCCGCTCCCAGAAATGTTCCGCCTGTCCAGCCGATTATGGGCATCAGCATAAGTCCGTACATATAGCTGCGGCTGATATTGCAGGGCTTTCCTGCGGCTACGGCAAATATTTCATCGGTTATTCCGAAGGACGTTGTAAAACGATGAAAAAGCGTAAAGCTTTTATCAAGCTTCTGAGACAGGGACAGGCTCATAAGCGCATAACGCATATTTATAACAAGCTGTGCAAGCGCCATTTCCGCATAGGTCCCTCCCGATGCAATTATGGACAGTCCCGCAACCTGTCCTGCAGAGGTCAGATTGAACAGGGACAATATAGTTGCATTCAGTACGGAAAGACCCTCTCCCACTGCCATTATTCCGAAACCGAAGGATACCGAAAGATATCCCAGTCCTATAGGTACACCGTCACGGAGACCGTGTTTAAATCCAAGCTTACTTTTCATTTCTCTTACCTTAGCTTTTCAAATAATCTGTATGTGTTTTCCATGGTGATTTCCGCTGCTTCTTCGGCAGATATGCCCTTTAATCCGGCTATCTTTTCAAGGACCTTTACTATCATACCGCTGTCACTGCGCTTTCCTCTGAATGGCTCGGGTGCCATATAGGGACAGTCCGTTTCAACAAGTATTCTGTCAAGAGGAATGGTCTTTACAGTTTCAACTGCCTTTTTCGCATTTTTAAAGGTAAGCACTCCCGTAAAGCCGATGTACATTCCAAGCCTTATTATCTCCTTTGCGTACTCTGCCGAGCCTGAATAGCAATGGAGAACGCCCTTTGGCTTATATTCCTTAAGTATATCCATTGTGTCTGCGGCTGCGTCCCTTGAATGTATCACAACGGGAAGCTGAAGCTCCTGTGCCATTTCAAGCTGTTCCCTGAAAAGCTTTATCTGCTTGTCCCTGTCATATCCCTCATAGTGATAGTCAAGTCCTATCTCACCGAGAGCAACTGTCTTTTCACGGGTGCATATCTCCCGTATGATATCCTTATAAGCGTCCTCAACGTCATTTGCATATTCGGGGTGAATACCTGCCGCATTATAGAGATATTCCGCTTTCTCCGCCATTTCTGCACATTTTATACTGCTTTTTACAGAACAGCCGATATTTATTATACGATGCACTCCGCTTTCATAAAGCCTCGGAAGAAGCTCGTCCCTGTCCTCATCAAAATCATGGCTGTAATAATGGGCATGGGAATCAATGTATTTCAACATATTTCAACTACCTTTCTCTTTTTTCACTTCTGTTATCCGCTCAAAAACAGCGGTACTGCCAAAGCAGCGCCGCTGTTTTAAGGAACCGCCGATCAAAGCCGCAGGCATCGATTACGCCGCTCGAAAAGATATTACTGAGAGGGGCGATAATCGATTTGATCGGCGGTTCATTAAGGAAGTGCCGATTAAATTGTTTCACACCCCTCTCAGTTACGGATTTTCGAGGGGTGGAAACAATGGCTTCGCCTTTAATCAGTGCTTCCTTAATTATCTGCGTCTTTTTTTGCCTTTTCGTCTGCTGTCTGAACTGTTATTTGTCCTGCCTGAACCGGTCTGTGTCTGTATATCCCGAACAACCGCCGCCTGACTGATTTCCGTTTCATCGGGCGTATCAGCCGATGCTATCTCCGTATTGTCTGTGCCCTCTGCCGCTGCGGCTTTTTTGGCAAGTCTACGCTGTATATCCGCTTCAATAAATGTGGATATGACCGCCATAAGTGGAATAAAGAATATCATTCCTACTATACCCATCAGCTTTCCGCCCATAAGTGCGGCAATCAGCGTCCAAAGGGGAGAAAGTCCCACCGAGCCGCCTACCACATAAGGATAAATAAACTGATTTTCCACAAACTGTACTGCTTCAAATACAACAAAGCAGATTATCGCCTTATATATACCGTCTGTGAACAGTGTAAGCACTACGCCTACGGCAACGGCAACAAATGCTCCCACGTATGGAATAAAGGAGCATACTCCGGTAAGAACAGCAACCACGCTTGCATAGGGCAGTCCTGCTATGGTAAAGGCTATGAACATAAGCGCCGCAAGCAGAAAGGCTTCAAGGCACTGTCCCGAAAAGAATTTTGAATATGTATCGTCAACAGCCTTTGCCGCCTTTATGATACTGTCGGCAGTCTTTTTCTTAAGATGAGCATTGATAAGCTTCTTGCAGTTCACAGCCAGCTCACGCTTGCTAAGAAGCAGATACACCGCTATGATTATGCCGAAAACAGCATTTACCACGCCGTTTACCGCACCTGCCGCCGCATCTGTCACCGATGACAGCACCCCGCCTGCATTTTCGCTCAGTCCCTCGAATATCTTCTCTAAGTTAAACGAGGAAAGCTTTTCTGTGATAAATTCGCTGTCAATACCGTTTTTCTGCAGAAATTCGATCAACAGCGGTATCTTATCATCAATTTCCTTTGCCGCCTGCTTTACCGATACCACAAGCTCGGGTATCACCATTGTGCATATAAGCACGATGATAAGCACCACAACAAGTATCGTAAGCGTAAGGCTTATACCGTCCGTAAGCTTCTGTGACGGCTTTTTCCTTGCATTCTTAAACATCTTTCCCATAAGCTTTTCAAAGCCTCTCATGGGAACATTCATCACAAACGCTATTATAAGTCCTGCAATTATCGGCAGAAACAGATCAAATACCCTGCCTAAAAATGCGCTCAGCTCGGCAATATGCATCAGCGCCGCAAAAAGTATCACGCCGAAGGCTGTTACTATAAGTGAATTTTTCAGTCTTTTATCCATGGTATGCGCCTAAATCAAGGAAGTGCCGATCAAAGCCGAAAGCACTTCTTTAGTATCCTTTCTTATCTGAAATAGATTTATATTCTTCATAAAGCTTAAGACATTCCTCTCTGTCGGTCTCTGTCATAAGCTGTGACTTTTCCTGCCCTGTCATGCCGTAGAATTTCTTATCGCGAAAACCGATATCCTCTGTATCGGAAATATTGCAGCCGTAGAATATCCTGCCGATATTTGCCCAGAGAATAGCTCCCATACACATAGGACACGGCTCAGCGGTAGTATATATCTGTGCTCCGCTCAGATCATGGCTGCCCATATTCTTACACGCATTTTTTATGGCGTTTATTTCTCCGTGACAGGTAGGGTCATTATCACGTATCACTGTATTATGACCCTTTCCGATAATTTCTCCGTCCTTTACAATAACTGCGCCGAACGGTCCGCCGTGACCGTTTCTTATACCCTCGTACGCTTCCTCTGCGGCTGTTTTCATGTAGATATTCATAGCTTAATCCTTCTTTATAAGTGCTTCAACTGCGCTCCATATTCTGTCGGGAGTATCCTTTATATAAAGCTCGCCTGCCTTCTGTGCAAGGGAGTCAAGCTTTTCGGGAGCATTATAAAGCTCTGTTACCTTTTCAATTACCTTATCTATATCAAGATCCTTCTGTTCGATAACAACAGCTGCGCCTGCCTTACCCAGAACCATTGCATTATGGTACTGATGATTACCTGCAACTACAGGTGACGGTACCAAGATAGACGCTCTTCCCATAGCCTGCAGCTCGGATATAGCCGATGCTCCGCTTCTGCATATTATCAGGTCCGCGGCGGCGGTGCATATATCCATATTATGAATATATTCCTTAACGGAAAGCCTGCTGCTTTTCAGGTCAACGCCGTTATCCGAAAGACCCTTTTCAAAGGTATCATGTCCCATTTTGCCGTAGCTATGAATATGATTTATTTCTAAATTATTTTCCTGTTCGTATCTGATAAGTGCGGAGGCAATATCATTTATTGCGCCTGCACCCAGACTTCCTCCCCAGCTGAGAATACACATACCGTTATCAAAGCCCAGTTGTTTTTTAGCTTCCTCTCTGCTTACGGAATTTGTAAAACCCTTTCTTACGGGGAGACCTGTTACCGTATAATCAATATTCTTATCCAGATATTCAAGCGCCTCGGGAACTGTAAGCATAACCTTATTTACTTTTTTGGAGAGGATACGGGTAGTTACGCCCGGGTATGCGTTCTGTTCATGTATAAGGGTAGGTATTTTCATTTTAGCCGCCTGCATTACAATAGGACCGCTTACATAGCCGCCTGTACCGATAACTATATCGGGTTCAAAGCCTTTAATGATCTGCTTTGCCCTATGACCTGCGGTAGTAAGGTAAGCTGCAGCTCTGATATTTCTTCCGATATTTTTCACTGAGAGCCGTCTTTGGAAGCCGCTGACCTTTATAGGTGCGAAGTCGATACCCTCCATCGGCACGAGACGTGATTCCATACCGTTAGGAGTTCCTGCGTAGAGGAATTTTGTATCGGGGGCATGATCTTTGATAATAGAGGCTATTGCGAGAGCAGGGTTGATATGTCCTGCGGTACCGCCGCCTGCGAGAAGAACCTTTAACATAATAAGCTCCTTTTTAGTGTAATAAAAAAGTAATAAATAAAAAACAATATAGTGAACAACAAACAACAGCTGAGCAATAACACAATATAAAAGTTTCGCTCAAGCCTTTACAAAGGCTTGCGGGGGTCAGTAGTCTGCGGACAGGGGGCAGCGCCTCTTGTCGCACTCCGCAGAGTGCGGCGCTCTTTGGAGCGCAATATCCCCTTTAGCACGTAACAAATATAAGTCGTAAACGGACAAGAAAAGAATGAAAAGCTTCCATAAAATCCGCCCATTCAAGAAAAACTAACAATACGCTTTTTACAAAAAGCTACGAAAAAACAACTTAAAGTTATTCATTAGGGGCGGATTTTGCAATAAACAGCGGAGCGCATTTATTGCACGAGCCGACAGGCTCGCCCGTTGTAAATCTACGGTTGCAAAATAAACGGATAGTTTTTTTACTTTTGGGCTGTACTTTTGTTAATCGGGCATAGTTCATCAGCTTGCTTTGCTGAATAAACGTGCGAAAAATCCCATACCACCCTTTGCACGCTTATAATCCTCATCCGAAACAACGACATGACGGGATATATTCAGAAGTATTCCTACCTCCCACAGCTGCATGATAAGCGCAGTTCCTCCGTAGCTGAAAAAGGGCAGTGAGATTCCCGTATTAGGTATGGTATTCGTTACAACGGCAATGTTCAGAAGTGCCTGCAGACCTATCTGTACAGTAATTCCGCAGGCAATAAGCATTCCCGATTTATCAACCGCCTTTGCAGCTATGGTAAAGCCTCTCGCTACAAACATAAGAAACAGTATGATAACAAGCATCGCTCCGATAAAGCCTAATTCCTCACATACTACAGCAAATACGAAGTCATTCTTTGACTCGGGAAGATACAGGAATTTCTGTCTGGAATTGCCCAGTCCAAGTCCGAAAATTCCTCCCGAACCGATGGCTATAAGTGAATTTCTTGTCTGCCATGTGTCGTCTGCATAGGCTTCATCAAAGGGACGGAGCCAGCTGTTGAATCTTGCTGTCATATAGGTAAACTGATCTGTTACAACATAGAAAAGCATCAGTCCCGCTATTGCCGCAACCGCAAGCAGACCAAGCGCTGCAATATATCTCTTGGCAGCACCTCCGATATACATCATGCTTATACACAGCGCAACCATGATTATCGTTCCTGAGAAGTGGGGCTGCTTTACCATTACAAGTGCATATATTCCAAGCACTATGCCTATGGGAAGAACACCCTTTAAAAAGCTTTTCATAGACTCGTAATTCAAGGATATCATATATGCCACAACAAGTATCAGCGCAAGCTTTGCCATTTCCGAGGGCTGAAACTCAATTCCTGCGATCTTTATCCATCTTTTTGAATCGTTATGAGGCGACATTATTCCCGGGACAAAGCACATTAGAAGCAGCGCCAGTCCTCCGAAATATGCAAGCATGACCATGATCTCCTTCTGCCACAGATGATAATCCAGAACGGATATCACCAGCATACCCGCAAGTCCTATTCCTGCCATGAAAAGCTGTCTTTCCGCATAGTATGAGCCTTCAAGTCCCTCGTCTATCGCCCATGCATAGCCTGCCGAAAACATCATTATTATTCCGAATACCAGCAGTACCATGATTATCAGGAACATAGGTGCGTCCATTCCTACCTGAAGATCATTCTTCGGAGGAACTACACCCTTTGAAAATAATCTGTACCCATTCTTTTTATTTGTATTGGTATTCGTCCTTGCATTTGAATTTGCCAATTATTGTCCTCCCTTCATAAAAACCGCTGTCCCTGCCAGTGACGAAAGCACAGCAGTCATGAAAAACATCAGCACGGTATATGCCTTTTTGTACCTTTCCGATAAATATCTGCTTAAGGGCGCAGTTTTTCCCATTGCGCCAAGCACCGCTTCCGATATCCTTTCGATAAGCTGCGGCAGCAGCAATATAAATATTATCACAGGCTCACCGGTCCATGCCGTAAGCAATGCCGCTGCCATTCCCGAAAAATAATGTCCTGTTTTTCCGAGAAAGGTTTTCTCAGGAGGAAAGCCCCACACAAGAAAGCCCATGAACGCTCCCGATACTGCCGCAAAAAATATACTCTCCTCATATTTTTTCATAGTACAGAGTATAAGTATTCCAGCCGCCGCCATAACAGCTGAGCTTATTGCGGTCACAGAGCTTTCCGAACCCTCTGAGCCTGCAATATCGGCTGTAAGTATCATCAGCGCAAGCATCACGGGATAATACCATATACCGCATTTTATATTGCCGTAAAAGGGTATTCCCAGTGTACAGTGTTCACCTATACCCTTATCAATAAACATTACAAGCAGATATACCGCTGACATTACAGCATATACCATAAGTCCTATGCTGTAACCGTGACCGCCTTTTTTTCCTGCGGATTCCAGACGGTCAATGTAAAAGCCTGCCGCCGACGCTATAAGCACTGCCGCCTGTCCTGCAGTAAACAGAGTCATATCTGTCTCATAGACAAGCTGTGAGGATATATACCTCATAACGATATAACCCAGCGCACAGGCTGTAAATGTGCCTGTATCAAGCAGTGCACCGCCGCCTGTCAGGTTATTTTTCCCCGACGCATCAGCCGTGCCGTTCTCCTGACGGATAAAACGCAGACGGCGAAGCAGCGGTATCAGCATTTTTCCCGAAAAGGAAGCTATGCCGAATGCCGCCAGTGCCGTAAGCATTATGACCCACATCTGCATCAGCCGTTATCTCCGTAGACTGACTTGATTATATCCTCCATGTGCATTCCGCGGCTGCCCTTATAGAGAACCACATCGCCTTCCTTAAGCTTCATTTTCAGATAGCCCGAAAGCATTGAGGGGTCCTCGGTGCTTCCCGAATGATGTCCCATTTCGTCTGCTTTTTTAGCTGCATACTTGGCAAATTTTCCGTAGCATATGAGCAGGTCAACACCTTTATTTACAGCGTATTCGCCGATCTCCTCATGAAGCTTTTCGGACATTTCACCAAGCTCCAGCATATCGCCGAATACAAGAACTCTTCTTCCGTCCTTTTCGGGCTTCATCTCACAGAGAACATCGATAGCCGCCTTCATTGACGCAGGCGCTGCATTGTAGCAGTCAACGATCACCGTCTGACCGCCCTTCTTTTCGATATGCTGACGAAGTCCTGTATGGATATAGTTGCTGAGTGCTTCAGCGGCTTCATCTATGCCGCAGCCTGCCTTATATGCCGCCGCAACCGCAAAAAGTGCGTCTAAAACATGATGAACACCGATAACGGGCAGACGGCATTTTGTGCATATCATGCCGTTATAGTATATATCAAATTCCACGCCGTTTTCGCTGCTTGTGATATTCACTGCACGATAATCCGCCTGAGGATTATCAATAGCACAGGTTATTACCTCTCTGTCAAAGGAAAGTCTTGACTTTTCAGCCATAAGCAAGGGGTCGTCACCGTTTATGATAAGAGGTGCGCCCTCCTTTGCTCCCGAAAGAATCTCCAGCTTGGCCTTTAAGATACCCTCCTGTGAGCCAAGATTCTCAATATGTGAATGTCCGATATTTGTAATGATGCAGATATCGGGCTGTGCCGCTCTTGAAAGCTTTCTTATCTCGCCGAAATCGGACATTCCCATTTCAATAGCCGCCGCTTCCGTTGCGGAATTTATCCTGAACAGCGTAAAGGGCAGACCTATCTCGTTATTTCTGTTGCCCTCTGTTTTCATGGTCTTGTATTTTGAGCCCAGAGCATATGCGACCATTTCCTTTGATGTGGTCTTGCCTACGCTTCCTGTTATACCCACTACCTTAAGACCGAATTTCTTTCTGTAGTAGCCTGCAAGATCAAGCAGTGCTTTCCTTGAATTCTTTACCACGATGCAGGGGGTATTTTCGATAATACGCTCGGTAAGCGCACATACCGCTCCAAGCTTTGCAACCGCCAGTGCCGCAAATGCGTTTCCGTCAAAATTCTCGCCCTTTATTGCGATAAATATACTTCCTTTTTTTATAGTACGGGTATCTGAGCTTATTTCGTCCACATAGACCTTACAATCGGGGTCAAACGCCGCACCGTAGCTTCTGCCGTTTACAGCCTCGCATATCTCTCCCAAAGTAAGAGTTTCTCTGCGGACTGAGGGGGAAACTACAGTTCTTGCGCTTCTCATAGCCTCCGCTACGATCTCACGCTCGTCAAAGTGTATATGCTCATCATCTGCAAGTATCTGATAATCCTCGTGACCCTTTCCTGCAAGAAGGATAACATCTCCGCTTTCCGCCTGCTGTATCGCATGGAAGATAGCCTCTCTTCTGTCGGTTATACGGTCGTATGAGGTCTTTGCGGAAAAGCCTGCCGCAATTTCATCTATAATATCGTCAGGGTCTTCGTTTCTTGGATTATCCGATGTAACTATAATGTGATCCGCAAATTTTTCAACTGCCTTCGCCATTAAGGGACGCTTTGTCTTATCCCTGTCGCCGCCGCAGCCGAAAAGACACACAAGACGGCCTCTTGTATTCTCACGGACAGCAGGAAGTACATTTTCAAGTGCATCGGGTGAATGTGCATAATCACACACAACGGTAAAATCACCGTCAACGGGAATTATCTCACAGCGTCCCCTTACTCCCGAAAACTCCGCAAATGCAGAAGCCACCTTTTCCTTGGGTATGCCAAGTCTGATACATACCGCCGCCGCCGCAACCGCATTCACTACATTAAAGCGTCCTACCATATTAAGTGTAACAGGATATGTTACAGGCTTTGAACCCGATGTACAGAACCAGAACTTCATTCCGTCTGCGGAAGGACGTATATCCTTTGCATAGACAGATGCCTGCTTTGTTCCCGAATAGGCATACTTCTCTCCCGATATTTCATCATAGAGCCTTTTTCCGTATTCATCATCTATATTTACATAAGCCGCCCTGCATCTGCCTGCAAAAAGCTTTTTCTTTGCAAGATAATAATTTTCCATGGTCTTATGATAATCAAGATGATCTCTTGTAAGATTTGTAAATACTGCCGCTTCAAAAAACGCAGGGCCTATCCTGTTCTGTTCAAGGGCGAAGGAGGTCACCTCCATTACCGCATAGTCACAGCCTGCGGTCACCATTCTGTCGAATATGGAATACAGCTCGGAAACTCTCGGTGTTGTGGGAGTTGAACCGTCACGGTCTATCTCCTCGCCGCCGATGAATATTCCTGTTGTTCCGATAAGTCCCACTTTCTTTCTGTCGGTCTCAAGCACATGTGCTATCATAGCTGTCATCGTGGATTTTCCGTTGGTACCCGTCACACCGATAAGCTTAAGCTTTTTTTCGGGGTGACCGTACCATGCAGCACACAGATGACCGTAAAATTCTCTTGAATCCTCTACGATAAGCTGTGGCTGTACTCCCGTATCACGCTCGCATACAACGCATACCGCTCCCATTGCAAGCATTTCCTTAGCCTTGTCGTGTCCGTCAAAGCTTGCGCCCTTTATGCACACAAAGACCATACCCGGCTGAAGCTGTCTTGTATCATCGGTTATTCCCGTTACATCTGCCTTCGGGTCTATCCCCTTTGCCTGAAAGCTCATTGACTTTCCCGCATCATTAAATAAATCGCCTAATCTCATATTGCACCTCTGTATACAGATTGATATCCTGCACGGTCATATACATTATTAACCATACAGACATACAGCTATTCACTGTTTTCTGTCAACTGTTGAATATATTATATGTTATCCTTCGTCCTTAATGGTAAAGTATACCTCCACAACCGTTCCTCTGGGAACAAGGTCGCCGTAGTAGTAATTCTGCGCACTGGAAACAGCGCCCGAATGATTTGCCGCACCGTCTCCCACCTTGAAGTTAAGTCCTGCCTGTGAAAGCAGCAGATTGACATCTGATACGGAATAACCGAGAACATTGGGTACTGTTGTATATTCCGTTTCATAATCCTCCTCGGTGTAGAGGATAACTCTTCCCTCTCTGGGAACGCCCGAGCCTCTTGCAGGCATCTGCGCAACGACTGAATCGCCCTCGCCGATAACCTCTACCGTAAGACCAAGCTCCTCAAGAGTTTCCTGCGCTCTTTCGCAGGTATGACCCTCAACGGAAGGAACTGTTATATCCATAGCCGCAAGCTCCTCGTCGGTATATTCGGGATAATAGTTGAGTGCGGGAAGGATCTCCTTGAAGGTATTTCTTACAACGGGACACGCCGTAACGCTTCCGTAATAGATATGGCTGCCGTTTGCGTCATATCCCAGAGGCTCGTCGATAACTACAAGCATGATTATCTCAGGATCGTCAGCAGGGAAAAATCCGCAGTATGAGGAAGCATAAAGGTCCTCTCTCTTTTCCTGGATATTCTTATCCTGCTTCTGAGCCGTACCCGACTTACCGCCGATCTTATAACCCTTGATATATGCGTTAGAACCGCCGTTTGCATTAACAACGGTTTCAAGAACAGATCTCATCTGTGCGGAGGTCTCCTCCGAGATGACCTGTCTCTTGACTGTGGTTTCCGCTGTTTTTACGATATTTCCGTTTGCATCAACCACCTTGCTTACAACATAGGGCTGCAGCAGATAACCGCCGTTTACAACCGCCGCATAGGCTGTTATCATCTGAAGAGGGGTTATCTTATTTGACTGACCGAATGCACATGAAGCAAGCTCAACAGGTCCCATATTCTCAGCGCTTACATAGATACTGTCTACCTCGCCGGGAAGATCTATACCTGTTTTCTCGGTAAAGCCGAAGGCCTTGAAATAGTTGCAGAAATTTGTTCCTCCGAGAGCCTGACCCGTCTGTATAAAGTAAGGGTTACAGGATGTGGTCATGGCTCTTGTAAAATCAAGCATACCGTGAGCACGGGCTGACCAGCAGTGGAAGTCCGTATCAACAACGGTATATGTATAATTGCAGCCGAAGGACGTATTTATACTGATCGCCTTTTCTTCAAGTGCTGCCGAACCTGTTATTACCTTGAATACCGAACCGGGATAATAAAGCTCGGTGATAGTCTTGTTCTTCCACTGCTGCTCACGCATGGAAGAATATGTCTGATCGTAAAGCTCCTGCAGGGTTATGCCCTGTTCATACGCCTTAAGCTCATATTCACCCATCATTGTAGGATCAGGTTCGCTTTCGTGCTCATCATCATCGTCACGCTTTTTCTCCTTGTCGATAAGCTCCTGAATCTCTTCCAGCTCCTTACGGTCGTCCTCGTAATAAATGGCATTTCTGTCGTTAAGGTCATATCCGGGAGCGGTTGCCATTGCAAGCACTGCGCCTGTCTTTGCGTTCATGATGATACCGCAGGCTCTGTTCTCAACACCGTAATCCTCTACTGCCTGAGCAAGATTCTTTTCAAGGCTGTACTGAAGCTTTTCATTTATCGTAAGATAAACGGAGCTTCCGTCCTGAGCGGAATAATTCTCCTCATTCTTATAAGGCATTTCGTTTCCGTTTGCGTCGGTAGCGGTGATTATCTTACCGTCAACGCCTGCAAGATATTCATTGTAATATGCTTCAACGCCGTATACTCCGTCGCCGTCGAAATTGGTAAAGCCGACGATAGACGCTGCAAGGTCGCCCTGAGGATAATATCTCTTTGTACCCTGTTCGGTATAGATAACACCGAATGCGAGAGCCGCTTCGTTTGCAGCCGCAAGAATAGCGTCTGCCTTGGGCTTTTCGATCTCAGAAGCGATCTTGAGCCACTGTGAATTGGGATTATCCTTTATGGTATCCTCAATATCGGCAATAACTCCGTCATATGTAACACCCTGATCCTTCAGATTATCCGCAAGTATTCTTGCAACGGTCTGTTTCTGACGCTTCTGCTCGGTAAGACCTGTTGCGGTATCTACCTTTTCATTATCAAGATCGTTCAGCAGCTTGGGAGCTACTACTATAGTATAAACCGTAGCCGACTGAGCAAGTATCTTTCCGTCGGAGTCATATATACTTCCTCTGTTGGCTTCCACCTTTTTGCCCTTGAACTGATTTTCATTTGCAAGCGCTTCATACCTTGCGTTATTCTTGATAGATATCGTAATAAGATTGCTTATTATCACCAGTGCAACAATAAGCATTACTCCGCTTACCAGGAGCATTCTCATTCTCATGGTAGAATCGGGACGGTGTGTATCCTTACGTTTAAGTGTGACCTTCTTTGAACCCATGTGCTGTTCCTTTCTTTATCTTTATAAATATAAATAACATTAAAAAACGGGCTGCGTAAATGCTCCGCCGCCCGCTGTCAGGGGTAGCCCAACGGAACACCGATTTTCTATCCCCTTAAATATTCCCAGAACTCCTCAACCTCGCTGACGATCTTTACGAAGAAATTCTCCTCTGCTTCGGGAATTTCTATAACATTTCCGCTTTCAAGGCGGATATATTCGCACTGACCCTTATCCAGCTTCTGCATGCCCAGAACATTCTCGGCATAGCTTTCTACTGCCTTTGTGGAGCTTTTCTTTTCAATTTCCGTTTTCATGCGGTTGTTCTCGTTCCTGAGCACCTGAACCTCCGCCTGCTGCTTGTTTATCTCATTCTTTATGGCTGTTACCTGTACCTTGCTGTTTATAACTGCATAAAGCATAAGTATACTGAGCGCAACGCCTATCATTATCCTTGCATAAGTACCCGGCTCTTCATCGGTACGTTTTGTATATCTTATTTTCGCCGATGACTGCGACGGATTTGTATGCTTTATTTTTTCCTCTACCTGACCTATATCAAGCTCTCTTGCGGTATTTCTTCTTCTGTCTGACATTTTCCGTCACTTCCTTTCGATTTTTTCGATTATCCTGAGCTTTGCGCTTCTGCTTCTGTTATTCTGCATAAGCTCGTTTTCGTCTGCTTCTATCGGCTTACGGTTTATAAGCTTTCCCCTTGGCTTATTGCCGCATATACACTGAGGGAAATCGGGCGGACAAGTACAGCCCGTACAGAAGGACGCAAATCTCTGCTTTACTATCCTGTCCTCCAGTGAATGAAAGGTGATTATACATAATCTGCCGCCGTACGAAAGCATATCAAAGGCATCATCAAGAGCCCTGTCCAGATGATCAAACTCGCAGTTTACAGCGATCCTTATTGCCTGAAAAGCTTTTTTACAAGGATTTTTATCCCGTCTGAACTTTGCGGGATATGAATTCTTTACGATATCCGCAAGTCTGCCTGTCGTCATTATCGGATCGTTTTCACGTTCCTTTACGATATTTGCGGCTATCTTTCTTGCGAATTTCTCCTCGCCGTATTCAAAGAGTATCTTAGAAAGCTGTGCTTCGGAATAGCTGTTTACTATATCAGCCGCCGAAACGCCCTCCTGTGACATTCTCATATCAAGAGGTGCATCACCGTGATAGGAAAAGCCTCTTTCCTCGTTATCCAGCTGATATGAAGAGACTCCCAGATCAAGAAGTATCCCGTCATATTCCGCAATACCAAGTCTGTCGGATATATCCTTTATTTCGGAGTAATTTCCGTGTACCACCTGTGCATTCTTATACACCGAAAGTCTTTCCGAAGCTGTTTTCACTGCATCGGGATCACGGTCAACGCCTATAAGCCGTCCGTTATCACCCAGAAGCTCCGCTATTTTCCGTGAATGACCCGCTCCGCCGCAGGTGCCGTCCATATATACTCCGTCAGGTTTTATATCAAGTCCCGTAAGGCACTGCGAAAGCAGCACGGGAATATGTGAAAATTCCATTAAATGATCGTTCCTTAAGTTATTATATGAAAGATACACTATAATTATATACCATATCTGACTAAAAATCAAGTATATATTATGTAAAAACTCAGAAGCATATTTCATCAAGAGCTGCCGCAAGCTCCTCATCGGAAAATTTTGCGTCCTGCTCGGCATATCTTGCGCTGTCCCATATTTCCGCATGATTAAGATTTCCGATAACGGTCACATCATGCTCCAGAGCGGCATATTCCCTTAAGCCTTTAGGGATAAGTATACGTCCCTGCTTATCAGGCTCCACCTGAACGGCGTTTGCATAAAGCCGTCTTACCGCCGCCTTTGCCGCCGCACCTGCCAGCGCCCTTAATTTTTCGGTGACTGTCTGCCATTCCTCCTCGGAATAAGCGGAAAGACAGCCTGATGTATCAACAGTGACAACAAAGCTGTCACCAAGCTGTTCCCTGAGCTTAGTGGGGAATGCCATACGCCCCTTTGCGTCTATCGTATGTGTATATGTTCCCATAAGAAGCTGTGACAACTCTGTTCACCTCCCGATACATTTTATGGTTATCGGCTGATGTGCCGATATATACGTATTTTCAACAGTGTGTTGAATGAGCGGTTGAAAATCACCACTTGTCACCACTTCACACCCAAATCTGCCGCCACATCAATAATTATACACTATTTTCGCCCGAATTGCAACACCCCTGCCAAAAAATAAAGAAAATTAATCCTAAAAAAAGCAGTCGATTTTATTGCACAATAAACAAAAATCCGTTCACAATGTAAAATTATCAGGCTGTGTGCTTTACCTTGTGTATTTTTTCTGTTCTTTTTCACTGTCCGAACCTACTGTCAGCTATGCGCTGATCAATTTGTACAAATTTTAAACAGCAAACTGTGCAACACATACATCACACAGTTGCATTTATGACAATTTGATAAAAATTTCGGTTTTTCAATGAAAAATAGTTGCAGAATGAATAAAAGTATGATATAATAAATAAGCATAGTAATATGCATCACTATGCCGTCGTCAGTACATATACTGCGCCATAAACGAAATCGGAGGGAAGTTTTTTTGATTTACATTACAGGCGATACTCATATACCTATTGACATCGAAAAGCTCAACGAAAGACTTTTCCCCGAACAGCTGAGCATGACACGGAATGACTATGTTATCGTATGCGGCGACTTCGGCGGCGTATGGGATAACTCGGAGCGCCATGCACACTGGCTCCGCTGGCTTTCGGAACGGAATTTCACCATACTTTTCGCAGACGGAAATCACGAAAATTTCGATATGCTCGCCGAATATGAGGTGACCGAATGGAACGGCGGAAAGGTGCAGTTCATAGCACCTAATATCATCCACCTTATGAGAGGTCAGGTCTATGTTATAGAAGGAAAATGCTTCTTTGTAATGGGCGGCGCATACTCCAAGGACAAAGCCTTCCGTACTCCCGGAGAATCATGGTGGCCTCAGGAAATGCCCGACGAAGCCGAATATAAGGAAGGACTGAAAAGCTTAAGCGAGGTAGGCTATGATGTTGACTATATCATAACCCATACCGCTCCCACAAGGATAATCAGCCGCTTCTACATGAAGGAGGAGGAAAAACCTCTGAATGAATATCTCCAGTACATAGCCGATACCACCAAGTTCAGACGCTGGTTTTTCGGTCATGTCCACTGCGATATGGAGATAAACGAAAAATACACCGTTCTCTACGACAGGATATATGATCTTGACAACGATGTTCTGCTTGAGGACAGATGCAGGAATTATGAAGCGGCAAACCATACTCCAAAGGCTGCCGCTGCAGGTATTGACTGAAAGCCTTTACACTGATTGACATAATTTTTTGCATATTTTTTATACAAAAAGCCGCTTTACAAGCTGCGTTTTTTGTGGTATATTAATAATGTTAAGTATTTGCATACATCTTTTGCGGAGGACGCTCCCTGAAAGATGTTACATTACAATAAAGTACAAATTTTTAGGAGGACTATCAGAAATGGCCAGAAAAATGAAAACCATGGACGGTAACCACGCGGCTGCCTGGGCATCATACCCCTTCACCGACGTTGCTGCCATCTACCCCATCACCCCTTCCTCAGTAATGGCTGAGGATACCGATATCCGCTCCGCAAAGGGCGAGACAAACCTGTTCGGTCAGCCTGTAAGAGTTGCAGAGATGCAGTCTGAGGCAGGTGCAGCAGGTACAGTTCACGGCTCCCTTTCCGCAGGTGCGCTTACAACCACATATACAGCATCACAGGGTCTTCTCCTTATGATCCCCAATATGTACAAGATCGCAGGTGAGCTTCTCCCCTGTGTTATCCACGTTTCCGCAAGATGCGTAGCTTCACACGCTCTCAACATCTTCGGCGATCACTCCGACGTTTACGCTTGCCGTCAGACAGTCTTCTCTATGCTCTGTGCTTCCAACGTTCAGGAAGTTATGGACCTTGGCGCAGTTGCTCACCTTTCCACTATCAAGGGCAGAGTTCCCGTTCTCCACTTCTTCGACGGCTTCAGAACATCTCATGAGCTCCAGAAGATCGAAACATGGGACAAGAGCGATCTTGAAGAAATGCTGGACAAGGATGCTGCACAGGCATTCAGAAACCGCTCCTTAAGCCCTGAGCACCCTGTTCTCAGAGGTACAGCTCAGAACGGCGATATCTTCTTCCAGGCAAGAGAGGCTTGTAACGAATACTACGACAAGTTCCCTGCAGTTGTTGAAGAGTACATGAACAAGGTAAACGCTAAGATCGGTACAGATTACAAGCTGTTCAACTACTACGGCGCACCCGATGCAGATCATATCATCATCGCTATGGGTTCTGTATGTGATACTATCGCTGAGACTATTGATTATCTCAACTCCACAGCAGGCACAAAGCTCGGTCTCGTTAAGGTAAGACTTTACAGACCCTTCGTTGCTTCCAAGCTTATCGAGGCTATTCCCGATACAGTTAAGCAGATCTCCGTTCTGGACAGAACAAAGGAGCCCGGCTCTCTCGGCGAACCTCTTTATCTTGATGTTGTTGCAGCTCTCAAGGGCACAAAGTTCGGCGATGTTGTTGTTGCAGGCGGCCGTTACGGTCTCGGCTCAAAGGATACAACTCCCGATCAGATCAAGGCTGTTTACTGGAACGATGCCAAGAAGGACAGCTACAAGGCAAGATTTACAATCGGTATCACTGATGACGTTACCAACCTTTCACTTCCCAGCGAGGGCAAGCTCGATACAGCTCCCAAGGGTACAAAGGCTTGTAAGTTCTGGGGTCTCGGTGCAGACGGTACAGTCGGCGCAAACAAGAACTCCATCAAGATCATCGGCGACCACACAGATATGTATGCTCAGGCATACTTCGCATATGACTCCAAGAAGTCAGGCGGCGTAACTATCTCTCACCTGAGATTCGGTGATACTCCTATCAGGAGCACATACCTTATCAACATGGCTGATTTCGTTGCCTGTCATAACCAGTCCTATATCAACAAGTATGATATGGTACAGGATATCAAGCCCGGCGGTACATTCCTCCTCAATACACAGTGGAGCGATGACGAGCTTGAAGCAAATCTCCCCGGTCAGGTAAAGAGATATATTGCTGAAAACAACGTTAAGTTCTATACTATCAACGGTGTTGATATCGGTAAGAAGATCGGTCTCGGCAGCAGAATCAATACTGTTCTCCAGGCTGCATTCTTCAAGCTTGCAAACATTATCCCCATCGACGAGGCTGTCAAGTACATGAAGGACGCTGCTACTGCTTCCTACTCCAAGAAGGGTGACGATATCGTTAAGATGAACCACGACGCTATCGACGCAGGCGTTAAGGAAGTTCACGAAGTAACAGTTCCCGATTCATGGAAGAACGCTGAGGATACAGCTATGGGTATGCCCAAGGCTACAGAGGGAAGAAAGGAAGTTGTTGATTATGTCAACAGCATTCAGATCCCCGTTAATGCTCAGCAGGGTGACAAGCTCCCCGTTTCCACATTCAAGGATATGCCCGACGGTACATTCCCCCAGGGTTCTGCAGCTTACGAGAAGAGAGGCATCGCAGTAGATGTTCCCGCTTGGAACAGCGAAAACTGTATCCAGTGTAACTTCTGTTCTTACGTATGTCCTCACGCTGTAATCAGACCTGTTGCAATGACTGATGATGAGCTTGCAGCAGCTCCCGAATACGCTAAGAAGGCAGCTGTCAAGATGACAGGTATGCCCGGAATGAACTTTGTTATGACTACATCCGTTATGGACTGCACAGGCTGCGGCTCATGCGTAAATGTATGTCCCGGCAAGAAGGGCGCAAAGGCTCTTACAATGGCTCCTCTCGCAGAGCAGGCTGAAGCACAGGAAACCTTCAACTACGGTCTCAAGCTTGTTGAAAAGCCCGAGGTTCTCGAAAAGTTCAAGGAAACTACTGTCAAGGGTTCACAGTTCAAGCAGCCCCTCCTGGAATTCTCAGGCGCTTGCGCAGGCTGCGGCGAAACACCTTACGCAAAGCTCGTTACACAGCTCTTCGGTGACAGAATGTACATTGCAAATGCTACAGGCTGTTCATCTATCTGGGGCGGCTCCGCTCCCTCAACTCCTTATACAGTAAATAAGGAAGGAAAGGGTCCCGCTTGGGCTAACTCACTCTTCGAGGATAACGCTGAGTACGGCTACGGTATGTGGCTCGCACAGAACACACTCCGTCAGAGAGCTATCTCCATGCTTCTCGACATGGTTAAGACAGCTGAAAAGGAAGATGTAAAGGCTGCTATCGAAGATTATCTTGCAACTATCGACAACGGTGCAGAAAACAAGGCTGCTACAGCTAAGATGGTTGCTGCTCTCGAGGCTTGCGGCTGCGAAAAGGCTCAGGAGGTTCTCAAGCTCAAGGATTATCTCTCCAAGAAGTCTATGTGGATCTTCGGCGGCGACGGCTGGGCTTATGATATCGGCTTCGGCGGTCTGGACCACGTAATCGCTCAGAACGAGGATATCAACATCTTCGTATTCGATACAGAGGTTTACTCCAACACAGGCGGACAGTCCTCCAAGTCCACACCTACAGGTGCTATCGCACAGTTCGCTGCTGCAGGTAAGGTAACAAAGAAGAAGGATCTTGCAGGTATCGCTATGAGCTATGGTTATGTTTACGTTGCACACATCGCTATGGGTGCTGACATGAACCAGTGTATCAAGGCTATCTCCGAGGCTGAGGCTTATCACGGTCCTTCACTTATCATCGCTTATGCTCCTTGTATCAACCACGGTATCAAGGCAGGTATGGCTAAGAGCATGGAGGAAGAGAAGAAGGCTGTTCAGGCAGGCTACTGGCACCTTTACAGATATAATCCTACTCTTAAGGCAGAGGGCAAGAATCCCTTCATTCTCGACAGCAAGGCTCCCAATGTGGACGAGTACAAGAGCTTCCTCATGGGCGAGGTTCGTTACAACGCTCTTGCTAAGCAGAATCCCGAAAGAGCTGAAAAGCTGTTCGATGCTGCTGTTGAAAACGCTAAGGACAGATATGATTATCTTACAAGACTCACCAAGATGTACGGCGAGGAAGCTAAGTAATTTTATATCCGCTTAAGCTTATAATTAAATGATCGGCAGACCTGTTACAATACGGTAACAGGTCTGCTTTTTTATTGGGGGATTTTACGGTAATACGCAATAAATTAACAAAATTCGGTTACAATAAGTATTTTATGACGATTTTTATAGTACATATAAATAAGAAATTGTGAATTTTTACATTGACATATATGTTATTACAGTGATATAATAAAGTATAGTCATTTTTTGCCGGCATAATGACAATCATAATACGAAAGGACTTTTTAAATATGGCAGTAAACACATCATGGATAACTGCAGGGCGAAATTCAAACAATTATGTTCCGCCCCAGCAAACAAACACTAATTGGTTACTCACAGCACGAAATTCAAATTCTCCGAATTACACTCCGCCCGCTGTTCCCTCAAATTCAAACAGCAATACTGATACTTATACACCCTCGACACCGATGTCTGCGGCTGAACAGGCAGCTCAGAATACTTCTGCTGTTTATCGAAATGCGGCGGCTTATTCGCAGGAAAGCTCTGCTAATAATACGAATATTCTGTACAATTTAACACATTCAAACAATAATGCCAATTATAATTATACAAGTAATGAAATAAGTGAGATATTTAACAAATCAATAAATCAAGCAATAAATTGGGTAATAGAAAAAACATTCCCAGAACCCACGCTTCCAAGCGAAGTAAATACACCAAATAAAAAGATATTAAAAATGGAAGGACTATGCCAAAAACAAATCGGTAAAAACTCATGCTATGCAAGTTGTACAAAAGCCTTATTAGGTCAACAAAACATACGTGTTAATCAAAACGATATAACACAAGCAATAGAAAACCGCTCAGTCTTTGAATGCAACGGTGCCACATGTGCACAAATGTGCTCATACATAAAAAATACAACAGGAGACAGTTCTTATATAAGCGGTCAACTTAATTATAGTGCTATTCATAATAAAATAGATAATAATTGTCCCGTTATTATGTCTGGTCAATATTCCAAAACAGACCCTAACAGTGTTCCAAGTCAGCATGCTATTTTATGTTTTGGATATGAGAAAGATGAAAAAGATAACTATATCCTGCATGTATATGACCCATTTGAAAACTCTACAGGTAAGCTATACTATAAAGGGGGCTATGTAGATAAAAACAACCAAACATACGAGCAATATAAACTTGAATTGGATAATGGTACTACTATCAACTATGCAAATAATGCATGTGTTTATACAAATACAAATAAAGCTTAAGGAGGTTCACACATGACACTTTTATCATCTTTAATCCTAAGCGCAGTAATGTTTTTATCAGCTCCCGATGCGCTTACCCAAAAAGAAGCTACCGAAACACCATGCAAGGAAAACTTTTACGGTTATGAAATTGATATGGGTGAAATTGCAGGAACTATGGTTGCGGAGGAACTTAATGAGTATAAGACTGAATTCAGGGATTTTGTAAACGAGGCTGTTGACGGAATTGTTGAACATTCAAAAGGAATCGATCCTAATAGAACAGATAATTATGAACGCCTTGATTTAGATGATATAGATTTTGATGATACTTATAAAATATCCGTTCATCAGGTTTACGAAGAATATTCTTCCTTTGAATATAACGCAGACTACAATGATTTTCTGGAAGAAGTATGTTTAAGAAACGAATGGCGCTGGCGCATAACCAAAAACAACACTGCTTATGAAGGGGTAATATACGAAGCAAGATTATACAAATTCACTCCCAAATGCAAATGGCGCAACAAGGCTCAGGGATACGGAGCACTTTACATAGGTAATTATGTAATTGAAATACATTCTATAATAAACAATTATTACCCTGCGAGCGATTTAGAAGAGTTAGAAAAAAACAGTAATTATGTTAAACATAATATCGCATATCTGCTTAACAAAAACAACGAAAAGTGCAAGGATATCAAGGTTATTATAACAAATTTCGGTTGGAATCGTTCAGAATGCGCTGTACTGTTTGTCGAAGGCAAGGCAAAATATATCTGTACCTATGGCATTACTTTTGTTATGTTTAACCACTATTTAATACCATCAGATGTACCGCAGGATATAGAAAATGAGCTTTTAACCGCAAATTACCGCCTTTTTAACAACATGGATTACGATAAGGATGACCCTAACGAATGTTTAAAAGATCTTTATCAATATAATATGGTGATTTATTATATGCGTCTTGCTGACAAGTGGAATTTCATTTGATCTGCTTGCAGACCTGTTACAATACGGTAACAGGTCTGCTTTTTTATTCGGGGATTTTCGGTAATACGAGACTAAAAAACAACTTTTGATTACAGACAGATTTTTTTGACAACATATAATTTATATTGCGTTGATTATTTATACATATTGTCATTGACATATATTATGTTACAGTGATATAATAAAGTATATCAACACCCCGAAAGGACGCTTTTTATGACACTTTTACCCTCTTTGATACTAAGCGCAGTAATGTTTTTATCAACTCCCGATGCGCTCACCGAAAAAGAAGCTACCGAAACACCCTGCAAGGAAAACTATTACGGTTATGAAATTGATATGGGTGAAATTGCAGGAACAGAAGTTGCGGAGGAGCTTAATGAGTATAAGACGGAATTTAAAGATTTTATAAATAATGCTGTTGACAGTGTTGTAGATTATGATAAAAAACACAAACGCAATATCTTTCCCAAATCCAAATATGTATATCTGAATACTGAAAACATAGATTTCAATGATCCTGATAAAATCGCTGTACATAAAGTCTATGATTCATATACCTCTTTTGAATATAACGCTGATTACGATACTTTTTTGGAAGAAGTA
Organism: Oscillospiraceae bacterium; assembly: GCA_017481565.1. Classification (GTDB taxonomy): domain Bacteria; phylum Bacillota; class Clostridia; order Oscillospirales; family Ruminococcaceae; genus RGIG4694. The sequence goes on from JAFUOZ010000112.1 coordinate 40,790, forward strand.
CATTCTGCAAACAAATGGCGTTGGTGCATAATAAAAAACAGTTGTGCTTTTAACGGTTGGATCTATGAAACAGACACATTTTATTCTGAAACCAAGTATATTTCCGATCCTCAATACGGAAATGATGCAATGTATATTGGCAATTACTTGTTTATAATCGACAGAATATACGGTCGTTTTTCCGAAAACCCTACAGATAATTGGGAATATATAGCCTCAAACAGCAATTATCTCAAACAAAATATAGCCCGTCTGCTTTATGATAAAAATGAACAATGCAAAGATATCAATGTTATTATTACAGACTTCGGTTGGGAACGGACCCGTTGTGCAGTTGTTTTTGTAAACAGCAAAGCTAAATATATCTGTACATATGGTATTAACTTTTTACTATTCAACGAATATGCTGTATCAGATACTATGCCGCAAGAGCTTAAAGACAGGCTTTTTGCAGAATACAGCCGACTTTATAATAACGCCGATCAACAAAGCGGCGACAAGGAGCTTGGACAACACCTTAAGGCACTATATCCCTATAACATGATAGTATATTACATGCGCATTGTTCATGAGTGGAATCTTCTCTAAGCTTTTTGCAGACCTGTTACAATACGGTAACAGGTCTGCTTTTTTATTCGGGGTTTTTACAGTAATACGAGACTAAAAAACAACTTTTGATTACAGACAGATTTTTTTGACAATATATAATTTATATTGCGTTGATTATTTATACATATTGTCATTGACATATATTATGTTACAGTGATATAATAAAGTATATCAACACACCGAAAGGACGCTTTTTATGACACTTTTATCATCTTTGATACTAAGCGCAGTAATGTTTTTATCAGCTCCCGATGCGCTTACCCAAAAAGAAGCTACCGAAACACCTTGCAAGGAAAACTATTACGGTTATGAAATTGATATGGGCGAAATTGCAGGAACAGAAGTTGCGGAGGAGCTTAATGAATATAAAACGGAATTCAGGGATTTTATAAAATATGCTGTAAAAAATGAGCTGATAAATGTGACAAGCTTAGAGGAACGAAATTATGAACTGCCTAAAATATCGGATATAGATTTTAATGACAATAAAAAAATATCTACACAACGCTACAGCGGAAAATACAACTCTTATGAATATAATGCTGACTATGAAAGTGTTTATAACGAGGTTTCCGACACGGAATACTGGCGATGGGATATGCGCATAGGCGACAGCATATATGCAGGCTTTATCCGACACAGCGATAAATTTTACCATGATTTCGAATTAAAAGCAACCGACTTTGTAGGCGGTAAGGGTTATGAACACGATATACTCTGCGTGGGAAATTACGAAATTCAGCTTGACCATACAATTATCGAAAACAATAACCGCTGGTCTAAGGGAAATGTAGATTATCTGAGTGACCACATGAAAATAAATATTGCACGTCTGCTTTACGAAAAAGGCGAAAAATCAAAGAATATAAAAACCCTGAATGTTATTTTAAATCAACAGCGTTTCAACTGCATAATAATTTTTGTTGATGATAAAGCAAAATATATATGCTCTGAAGGTACGCGATTTGACTTGTTTGACAGCTTATCTGTCGAATTTAAGGAAGATACACCCGAGCATATAAAAAATACTCTCACTGCCTTTCGTGACCGTCATTTTTTCAATGGTTATCTACCTTATGAAAGCACTGACCCCGATAGAATTATAAAAACGTTGTTCCCATATAATCAGATAATGTATTATATGCCGCTTGTTATGAAATATCAGATAATTTGACCCAAAGCTTAAAAACAAAGTATATAACACCCCGAAAGGACGCTTTTTATGACACTTTTATCATCTTTGATACTAAGCGCAGTAATGTTTTTATCAACGCCCGATGCGCTGAACCAAAAAGAAGCTACCGAAACACCCTGCAAGGAAAACTTTTACGGTTATGAAATTGATATAGGCGAAATTGCAGGAACTATGGTTGCGGAGGAGCTTAATGAGTATAAGACGGAATTCAGGGATTTTATAAATAACGCTGTTGAACATAACAATCAGAAATATAAAACAGCTTATGAGCATTTAACATTATCCGATATTGATTTTAATGATCCGAATAAGATCTCTTCATATACATTTTACAAAAAATACTCTCCCTGTGAATATAACGCCAAATATGATGATGTTCTTTCCAATGTGGCAGATACAGAATATTATAACTGGTATATCACCAAAAACAACACCGTTTATTCAGGGTTTATATATAAAAACAGGTATTACTGCTTTGAACCCGAATACAAATACGGCAGCGAAATGCGCATTGGTAATTATAAAATTACTATCGACACCATTTTTGACGGAACCCATTTCGGCGGCTGGTTAAACCGTGACCCCGGATATTCAAGCGAATGTATAAAGCAGAATATCGGCAGACTTCTTTATGAAAATGGCGAAAAGAACCACAAGGTAAAATGTATACCTGTTTATTTTCTGGTGGATTTTCACCCAAACTGCATTATTATTTTTGTCGATGATACAGCAAAATACATTTCAACGCTTTCAATAAATTTCAGACTGCTCGGAAAAAAAACTTTAAAAGAAGATACTCCCGAACATATACGAAATCTGCTTGAAAGTGAAAACAAACGGCTGTATTTTAATGCTGATTCCGAAACCTTTGAAATATGTGAACCTCATCTTGTTCTAAAAAGCCTTATGCCATATAATCAGATAATTTATTATATGAAGCTTATTGACGAATGGGGCGTATATTTAACATAACGAAAGGACGATTTTTATGACACTTTTATCATCTTTGATACTAAGCGCAGTAATGTTTTTATCAGCTCCCGATGC
>JAFUOZ010000113.1 GCA_017481565.1 Oscillospiraceae bacterium
ACTCCACCAGTGCGGCTGCAAAGCTTGTTCTTGAGGCGGCTGTTGCGGCAGGCGCACCCGAGGGAATTATAGACTGGATCGACGTTCCTTCTCTTGACATGACCAATACTGTTATGAAGGAAGCAGACATCATTCTCGCAACAGGCGGTCCCGGAATGGTTAAGGCGGCTTATTCTTCGGGCAAGCCCGCTCTCGGTGTTGGTGCAGGTAACACACCCGCTATCATCGACGACAGTGCTGATATCAAGCTTGCGGTAAACTCTATCATTCACTCCAAGACCTTCGATAACGGTATGATCTGTGCTTCCGAGCAGTCTGTTATCGTTGACGGCAAGATCTACGATAAGGTTAAGAAGGAATTTGCTGACAGAGGCTGCTACTTCCTTACAGCAGATGAAACAGAGAAGGTAAGAAAGACTATCCTTATCAACGGTGCTCTCAATGCAAAGATCGTTGGTCAGAAGGCTGCTACTATTGCTTCTCTCGCAGGTGTTACAGTTGATCCTGCAACCAAGATCCTCATCGGTGAGGTTGAAAGCGTTGAGCTTGAGGAAGAATTCGCTCACGAAAAGCTTTCTCCCGTACTGGCTATGTACAGATCCAAGAACTTTGATGACGCAGTAAACAAGGCTTGCAAGCTTATTGCAGACGGCGGTTACGGTCATACATCTTCACTTTATATCAACGTAGGCACACAGCAGGCTAAGATCGATAAGTTCTCAGCTGCTATGAAGACCTGCCGTGTACTCATCAATACACCTTCTTCACAGGGCGGTATCGGTGATATCTATAACTTCAAGCTTGCTCCCTCACTCACACTGGGCTGCGGTTCATGGGGCGGAAACAGTGTATCTGAGAATGTCGGCGTTAAGCACCTTATCAATATCAAGACAGTTGCCGAGAGGAGAGAGAATATGCTGTGGTTAAGAACACCTGAAAAGGTATACTTCAAGAAGGGCTGTATGCCTGTTGCTCTTGATGAGCTGGGCACAGTAATGAATAAGAAGAAGGCATTTATCGTTACAGATACATTCCTTTATCAGAACGGCTATACAAAGCCTATTACAGATAAGCTCGATCAGCTCGGAATCCAGTACGCTGTATTCAGCGATGTTGCTCCCGATCCTACACTTGCTTGTGCAATCGAGGGTACAAAGGCTATGACAAGCTTTGCTCCCGATGTTATCATCGCACTTGGCGGCGGTTCCGCAATGGACGCAGCTAAGATCATGTGGGTAATGTACGAGCATCCCGATGCAGACTTCATGGATATGGCTATGAACTTCATGGATATCCGTAAGAGAGTATATACATTCCCCAAGATGGGCGAAAAGGCATATTTCGTTGCTATTCCTACATCTGCAGGTACAGGCTCCGAGTGTACACCTTTTGCTATCATCACAGACGAGAAGAGCGGTATCAAGTATCCTCTCGCTGACTATGAGCTTCTTCCCAACATGGCTATCGTTGATGCAGACAACATGATGAGTGCACCTAAGTGTCTTACATCTGCATCAGGTATCGACGCTATGACTCACGCTCTTGAGGCTTATGCATCTATCATGGCTTCCGATTACACAGACGGTCTCGCACTGAAGGCTATGAAGAACATCTTCGAGTATCTCCCCAGTGCATATGAGAACGGTGCAAACGATCCTATCGCTCGTGAGAAGATGGCAGACGCTGCAACTATCGCAGGTATCGCATTTGCAAATGCATTCCTCGGAATTTGTCACTCTATGGCTCATAAGCTCGGTGCATATCACCACCTGCCTCACGGTATTGCAAACGCACTTCTTATCGAATATATTCTCCGTTACAATGCTGATCCCGTTCCCACAAAGATGGGTACATTCTCTCAGTATCAGTATCCTCACACAATGGAGAGATATGCAGAGTGTGCTGACTTCTGCGGTCTTAAGGGCAAGACAACAGAAGAGAAGTTTGAGAGCCTTGTTAAGGCTGTTCACGACCTTAAGGTCAAGATCGGCATTAAGGAAACAATCAAGGATTACGGCGTAGATGAGAAGGCATTCCTTGATACTCTGGATGAAATGACAGAAATGGCATTCAACGACCAGTGTACAGGAGCTAACCCCAGATATCCCATCATGAGCGAAATGAAGGAGATCTATCTGAAGGCTTACTACGGCGCAGATTACAAGGCTGAATAATTCAGTTATATCAAGTACCGAATTTGATATATAAGCGGAAGCCGCTGTACAGCATTTGCTGTATAGCGGCTTCTGTGTTTTACTTGTTCATTATATAAGAATCCATATAAGCAAATAAAAGCGACCAAATATCAGAATCACTGTTCAGATACAGCTTTTCTTCAAGCTCTGATATTTTATCGGCAATTTCTTCCTTTAATCCATGTACTTCATCAAATATGTAGATATCATATTCTTTATGATCGGTTTCCAGCAATTCTCCTCTTATCATATCAGGAGGTGCAAGTCTGCATATTTCCGAAAGTATTTCAGCATCGGTATTATCGCCTATATTTCTGAATGAACGTATTATCTGCGGAGCATAATGTCCTATTGAATTTTCGAGAAATGCATAAATTCCGCCCATTGTAAGCTCTGTATCAAAATCAATAATAAATAATGCGGTTTTAAGCGGTTCATCACATTCAAGCCATTGCTCATGATCATAATTATACATTTCCTTCGTGATCCTGCCGCAGAGTATTTCACTTGTAAAATCTTTTGTATCAAATTCCTGACCGTCAAGCCATTTCATTTTGTACCTCCGATATTTTTTATATGTAAGTGCTGATTAAAGCCGCAGGTATCGTTTCAGATACATGAAAAGCATTTACTGAGAGGGTATTGAAAAGATTTAATCAGCAGTTGCCAAAAATCCCCGACTGATACCCATATCAATCGGGGATTTATTACTTAGCAATGTTAAGCAAATATTATCTTACTTGATCTTGTTGATCTCATCAAGCAGATTTTTCTTTGTATCAAGGCTTTCCATGCCCTTGTCGCAGAGACGGTTCATGCGGAATCGGATATACTCCTCATAAAGCCGTGTACCGAATACATTTTCGGTAACAAGATCACTGTACTTTTCCTTTGAACAGTTGCCCGAAAGAATATAGAGCATCTGCTCAAGCATGAGCATACGGCGGTCTGTTTCGGAAAGCATCTTGTTTCCGTAGATCTCACTGAGTGCGATAAGAACAGCCTTCTTATCAGCACGGATAGAATAAGTGTCTACCTTGCTGCCTGTAACCGTACGTATAGCATTTGTCTTAAGAACAGCGTCTGCAAAGGGGAATTCCTTCATAGGAAGATTGTCTGTATCAATAATAGCATAGATCTTCATATCAAGCAGATCATTGATAAGATACTGATATGTAGAGGAATACCAGAAATCGGAAGCGTCCTTGAATACCAGAGGATACTTATATCCGATAAGACCCGAACCGAGAGCAACATCAAGATTAGGCTCACGCTCAGTTGTGAAATATTCATTATAATCGGCAGAGCATTTCTTGTTGATGATGCTTATGATCTTATCTGTATTGAACTCGCCTGTATCGTCCTTGTCAGCGTCAAGGAATACCCTTACGCCGCTGAAGCATTTATCATAAGTATCTGCAGAGTAAGCGGGAACATTCACATAAGTGCTGTTAAGACCTGTCATAACAGATGTAGTTACCTTAGCCGAGATAAGAACAGTCTGCTCGTCATCGGTCTGCATATCATAATTTTCTGTCATATAATTCTTGATGATATCCTTGACCTTTGTCATCTCCTCATCGGAAAGATTAGGGAATGAGAAACGGTCATATACCAGATCAAGCATTACATCGAGAGGAAGATATCCGCTGATATACTTAAAACGGTCACTTGCTAAAAGTGTACCCATTTTAGGCATGATCTTCTGCTGTGCCGCAATAGTAGCAGTGATCTTACCTGTCATTACGCCGATGCATACCAGAAATTCAGCGTACTTGAACATAACGGTCTGTTCTTCCAGATAATTGAAGAAATAACCGTATACATAGCCTGCAAAGAAATCCTTGATGCTGTCATAAAGAGCCTTGTCAGTTCCTATCTCAGCAAGGAAGCGAGCCTTAAGATCGGCAACCTCGGAAGCGTCAACGGTAGTATTTCCGCCGTTGAGAGAAGCAAGCTTGTCACATACTGATTTAAAGAACAGCTTAAGGTATGTGCTGTAACCGTTTTCGGCATTATTGCCGTCCTTAAGCTCATCTCTGATAGTCCAGAGCAGGAAGCCCTGATGCATATTGAGAAGGGTCTCAACGGAATTTTCGGTCAGAGCCTTTTCATCAATGGTAAAGGAGGAACCGAAGTGAGAGGTTTTTGTGAAATCGGCAAGAATAGCTTCGATTTCGGTTTTGAATGCCTCATATGCAGGGGAGTTGTCCATGCATACAACAGCGTCCAGAAGCTCGGGGGCAATTACTGTCAGATCAAATCTTACGCTCATTTTTTACAACCACCTTATATATAAATTTATAAAAAATTATTCAACGCCGTACATTTTTCTGTATTCGATCATCTTTTCAAGGTATTCCTTGCCGTCAACAACGCCGTCCTCGATAGCCTTGATGATATCGTTTATAGTAACGATGGAATAAACCTTGATGCCGTATTCCTGATATGCAGCATGAACAGCTGAAAGCTCACTGTCAAGAGCCTTTTCCATACGGTCAACAGTGATGACCATACCTGTGATATCAACATCTGCAGCACTCTTAAGCTTGGGATAAACCTCCTTAAGAGCCTTACCCGAGGTCATAACGTCCTCAATGATAACTACCTTTTCACCGTCTGAAAGCTTTCTGCCTACAAAGCTTCCGCCCTCGCCGTGATCCTTTTCTTCCTTACGGTCAAAGCAGTAATTTACATCTATCTGATATTTATTGTAAAGTGCAGCTGCAGCAGCTGTTGCAAGTGGAATACCCTTATATGCAGGACCGAAAAGTGTATCAACGGGAATATTGTTTTCCTTGATGCAGTCTGCATAGAAGCCGCCAAGTCTGGCAAGCTGTGCACCTGTGTTATAATTTCCCGTATTTACGAAATAAGGTGCCTTTCTGCCGCTTTTCAGGGTGAAATCGCCGAAGGTAAGAACTCCGCTTTCCACCATGAACTTGATAAATTCGTTTTTGTAGCTCATTTTCAAAACTCCTTTGAATTATTGGATTGAATTTTAAAGTACAAATTCAATAATATATTTCTATTATATCATACTTTTTTATGCAAATCAACAGGTTTACGGAAATTTTATAAAATTATTTTGCCAAATATATAAATATGTGGTATAATGATAGTGTTTAGTAATAAAAAACATATCGGAGGATAAATATATGCGAATGAGAAGAAAGCCATGGGCACGTCCCGAGCTGGCAAAATGTCCCTACTATATAGAGAAGGCAGGGGAGATGAAGGGAAAATGGCATACGGTATTTGAGGATAATTCAAAGCCCGTATATGCCGAGCTTGGCTGCGGAAAGGGCGGCTTTGCTGCACAGGCTGCACTTGCTCACCCCGAGATAAACTGGATAGCCATGGATATAAAAAGCGAGATGCTTGCAGTAGGCAGACGTACCATTGAAAAAGCCTTCACAGAAGCAGGCAGACAGGTAAATAATCTTAAGCTTGTATCACATAATATATCACTTATTACCGAAGCTTTTTCGGCCGAGGACACAGTTGACCGTATATACATAAACTTCTGTAATCCATGGCCGAGAGGAAAGCATAACAAGCGCCGTCTTACACATACCCGTCAGCTTATGCAGTACCGCACATTCTTAAAGGATAACGGCGAGATACGCTTCAAGACCGACGATGATATGCTTTTTGAGGAATCTATCCCTTATTTTGAGGAATCAGGCTTTGAGATAACCTATATCACCCGTGACCTTCATGCAAGCGACTGGGAAGAAAATTTTGTTACCGAGCATGAAAAAATGTTCACCGAGGAAGGAAAGAAGATAAAATTCCTCTGTGCCGTTAAAAAGCCTATGAATTGATCTATAAAATAACCTGAGAAGTGATGTTCTTCTCAGGTTATTTGCTTTATTAAGAATTATGTATTGTTCAGATAAACCTTTACATTCTTGTTAAATAAAAGCATTACAACAGCATAAAGTGAGAATGCAATTTCAATTCCGTATGAAATATAATCTACCACTCCATATGTTATTTCCATTCCCGCACTTGATGCCATATTCGGTATAACAACAAGAAGCAGTACATAAGCAAAAAGAAGAAGAAGGTTTACGGCAATAAACCAATATTTTGCGGAACGCTTGCCTTGTACAAGCTCACGGGCTATGGCTATTCTTACAACAGTTTTGGTAAGTCCTCTGACTGAAAAGTTCATAAGCAAGCCTACAATACAAAGCACAGAATATATGATAGCAATAACTAAAACAGTAGTTTTACCTTTTTCATACATTTCACGCTGACCTCTTTCAAAATCCTGCATCTGAGCGTCGATCATTGCCTGCTTGCTAAGCTGAGAAACTCTGATAGGCTCATCAAAGCCTTCATCAAGGTTTCTGCGTCTTGCAGATGATGAAGAGGGTGACGGATAAGGATCTGAAAGTGTGGGTGCAGGCACAGATGGTGCTGTAGGAAGCTTTCTTACCTCCGAAGAATGATTTGTATCAATCGCACGTACAGCCTTTGCAGGTGTATCGTCCATAGATGAAAGCTTGGGCATCGGGATATCGTCCATGTCTGCCAGCTTGGGAGCAGCAACAGGCTCGTTGATATCATAATCATCGTCCATATTTATTTCTGCGGGAGCAGTCCGTACCTCGTCTGTGGGCTTTGTAAGAGAAATATTACCCGAACTGCCTGTATTTACGGAAACAGGCTTTTTAATCTGAGGAAGCTCAATATCCATGGAAGAATCGGAAACGGTTTCCTTTTTGGGTATAGTAATATTTATACCGCCCGAGGCTTCGGACTTTTTCTGAACAGAAATACCGCTGCTCATAGGCACAGACATATTTGACGCACCCGGGATAGTAACAGATTTCTTTTCAACACTGATGCCGCCCGAAGGAGCCTTAAGCGGAGGAAGATCTGTTTTCTTCTGAACGGAGATGCCGCTGCTGGCAGGTAGGGAAGCACCTGCTGTATTCGGGATAGTAACAGACTTCTTTTCAACATTGATACCGCCCGAAACGGGAGTAAGAGAAGGAACATCTGTCCTTTTGTTTACGGTGATTCCGCCTGTGGGAGGAACATATCCTGCAGGAAGTCCCGACATGGGAGATTTCGGCAGCGGAGGAGGCGGAGGAGGGATAACAGGTGCCGAAACCTCTTCCTTTGTAATTACTATATCAAGATCATCAACGGAAGAAGATGCAGATGAGGATCTGTACGAGGGCTGTACCTCTTCTAGTTCAACTTCACCTGAAAATTCCAGAACGTCCATATCAAGACCGGGAATATCAAGCTGTGTTTTATCCGGTTCAGCCTGAACTTCCTTGTGTTTCCAGTCATTTTCAGCATCGGGAAGATCGGGAAGCTCGGCAAGATCATCGAGAGAGATGCCGCTCAGATCCAGATCGTCCATATCATAAATTTTATCAGCCATTATTAAAACCCCTTATAGACTTAATTATTCTTTGAAAATACTGCCGTTTATCTGCATAATTAACCTCAGCAGTAAGTATAATGACCTATTAATAATACCATATCGTGAACGTTTTGTCAATAATGTGTCATAATTTTTGGTTAATCGGGCATATAATTATTTAAAAATAGTTATTTTTGCACAAATTTACGTAAAACAGTTTCTTTTTTATTATGCTTATGCTATAATAATATATATACTACTATATAAACGGAGGAATACGTATTATGAATATGAAAGAGATCGGTATAAACGAGTTAAGCTTCAACCCCTTTGAGAAGATCGGCAAGCAGTGGTTCCTGATAACTGCGGGAAACGAAGAAAAGGGATATAATACCATGACAGCCTCATGGGGCTTTATGGGAGTTATGTGGGGCAGAAACTGTGTTCAGGCTGTTGTAAGACCATGCCGTCATACCTATAATTACCTTAATGACAATGAATATTTTACTGTCAGCTTTTTCGGTGAGGAATACCGCTCCGCACTTGCTTTCTGCGGCAAGAATTCAGGCCGTGACTGCGATAAGGCGAAGGAAACGGGACTGACCCCTGTGTTTACAGATGATACAACCACCTTTGAACAGGCAGAGCTGGTACTTGTGTGCCGTAAAATATACACACAGAATATGGATATGTCTGCCCTTTCCGATGAAATGAACGCGCAGTTCAACGGTACAGATCCTATCCATACCGAGTTTATCGGTGAGATCGTAAAGGTATATACAAAATAAAAGCATATTCCCCGAAAGGAGATGTACAGATATATGGATAGATTAAAAAGAGTTTTTCTGATAGTTCTTGACAGTGCCGGGATCGGAGAAGCTCCCGATGCTGCAGATTACGGTGATAGGGGAACACACACCTTCCGTTCCTGCTTTGAAACAGGTAAGCTTGATGTACCGAATATGAAAAAGCTGGGGCTTTTCAATATCGAGGGTATCGGAACAGGTGAGCCGATAACATCTCCGATCGGTGCATACTGTCGTATCAGCGAGGCTTCAAAGGGCAAGGATACCACAACGGGACACTGGGAGATAGCAGGGATCGTGTCCGAAGAGCCTATGCCTGTATACCCCAACGGTTTTCCCGATGAGGTCATCTCAGAATTTGAGCATCAGACAGGCAGAAAAGTGATCTGCAACAAGCCTTATTCGGGAACAAAGGTCATAGCTGATTACGGCAGGGAGCATATGGAAACAGGTGCACTTATAGTATATACCTCTGCGGACAGCGTTTTTCAGATAGCTGCTCATGAGGATATAGTTCCCGTTGAGGAGCTGTATAAATACTGTGAGACAGCAAGGCGTATCCTCACAGGAAAGCACGGAGTCGGAAGAGTCATTGCCCGTCCCTTTGCAGGTGAGCATCCATTTGTTCGAACCTCGGGAAGACATGACTATTCCCTTGTTCCCCCATATGATACCATGCTTGACCTTATAAAAGCAGAGGGAATGGACGTTATCGGAGTAGGCAAGATCAACGATATCTTTGCAGGAAAGGGAATAACCGAATTTGTCCGTACCAAAAACAATTCCGACGGTATGGATAAGACTGTAGAATATGCCAAAAAGGATTTCAACGGATTATGCTTTGTAAATCTTGTTGATTTTGATATGACATATGGTCATCGCCGTGACCCCGAAGGATATACAGCCGCACTCAATGACTTTGATAAGCGTCTGGGAGAGCTTATGGAGCTTATGCAGGAGGACGATGCAGTGATCATTACAGCGGATCACGGCTGCGACCCGAAGGCACACGGCACAGACCATACAAGAGAATATATCCCCATGCTTGCATACGGAGCAAAAATAAAGAGTATTGACCTGGGAACAAGAGCTTCCTTTGCGGATATAGGAAAAACTGTATGTAAAATTCTCGGAATTGATGCAGAAAATATTAAAGGAAATGATTTTTCTGCCGATATATAATATGTAATAAAAATCGACAACGGTATTTATTAAGAATAAAAAATACGGAGAGTGCAAAAAAATGAAAACAACATTAATGGTAATGGCAGCAGGAATGGGAACACGTTTCAAGGGCGGTATAAAGCAGCTTGAGCCTGTAGGTCCCAACGGAGAGATACTTACCGAATATGCGGTATATGATGCTGTAAAGGCAGGCTTTGATAAGGTAGTATTCATTATCAGAAAGGATATCGAGGAAGCATTTCATCAGGCAGTTGGCAGTCGTTTTGACAATGCGGTTGCCATTGAATATGCATATCAGGAATCTGACGATCTTCCCGATTTTGCAAAGTCTCTTGCAGGACGTACAAAGCCGTGGGGAACAGGACATGCTGTTCTTGCAGCAAGAGATATTATCCATGAGCCTTTTGCGGTAATAAATGCAGATGATTATTACGGCAGAGAAGCTTTTGAGATAGTACACGCTCAGCTTCTGAAGGACCCCGATAAGGGCGGCACTATGCCTATGTGCATGGCAGGCTTTGTTCTTAAAAATACTCTGAGTGCAAACGGAACAGTTACAAGAGGTGTATGCAGACCCGATGACAGGGGCAGACTTGCCGAGCTTATTGAAACCTATGAGATAGGCAGGGAAGCGGACGGAAGAGTTTTCGGAAATCAGAATGGTGTACGTACCGAGGTTTCCGAGGATAGCCTTGTATCAATGAATATGTGGGGCTGTCCCGAAAGGATAATGGAAAGCCTTAAAGAACGTTTTGATCGTTTCCTGAAGGACGGCACAAAGGATATGGAAAAGGCAGAATTTGTCCTTCCCATTGAGATTGACGGAATGATCAAGGCAGGGGAGGCGTATGCCGAGGTCCTCCGTACAGACGGCAGATGGTTCGGTATGACAAGATGCGAGGATACCGCAGAGGTAAAGGATGCGATCCTTGGAATGATAAAGGACGGAGTATACCCTGAGCATCTCTGGAAATAATTGTGATTTTTTCTGAAAGCTGTGCATTATATACAAAATGCACAGCTTTCTTTTTGTTTGTAAAAATATATAAAACATGGCAAAAAGCTATTGAATATTATAGTAATATGTGCTATACTTAAATGGTATGCAGTCAGAACACTATAATACGTATTATAATATTGATCGGGAGGATTTATTTAATGAGTGAAAAGAAAGAAAAAACAGCCAAGCGAGGCAGCTTTACGGGGCAGTTAGGCTTTATAATGGCAGCTGCCGGAAGTGCTGTAGGACTTGGCAATATATGGCGTTTTCCGTACCTTGCGGCAAAAAACGGAGGAGGAACCTTTCTTCTGATTTATCTTATCCTTGTAGTGACCTTCGGCTTTACCCTTCTGACCACCGAGATCGCAATAGGACGAAAGACAAAGCAAAGCCCTCTTACCGCTTATAAAAATGTACATGAAAAATGGGGCGGAATAGGTATACTTGCCTGCCTTGTTCCGACGATCATTCTTCCTTATTACTGTTCGATCGGCGGCTGGGTGCTGAAATATCTGTCCGTATTCGTGACGGGACAGGGTACAGCTGCAGCAGAGGATGGATATTTTACCTCATACATTACAAGCAATACCGAGCCTATCGTATGGATGCTGATATATTTCGGAATAACCGCACTTATCGTATTTTTCGGAGTTGAAAAGGGCATAGAAAAATTCAGTAAGGTGCTTATGCCTATTCTTCTTGTAATGATAGTTGCCATAGCGATATATTCGCTTACATTAAAGCATACCGATGCTTCAGGCGAAACAAGAACAGGACTTCAGGGTCTTGCGGTATACCTTATCCCTGATTTTACGGGAATGACAGTAAAGAAATTCTTTATGATACTTATGGACGCAATGGGACAGCTTTTCTTCTCAATAAGCGTTGCAATGGGTATCATGGTCGCATACGGATCCTATGTTCCCAAGGATACAAATCTTATCAAGTCTATAAACAGGATAGAGATATTTGATACAGCCGTTGCATTCCTTGCAGGACTTATGGTAATTCCTACAGTCGTTGCTTTCACAGGTGTTGACGGAATGTCACAGGGACCGGGACTTATGTTCGTATCTCTCCCCAAGGTATTTGCATCTATGGGCACAGTAGGACAGATAATCGGCTTTGTATTCTTCCTTATCGTATCCTTTGCGGCAATTACCTCATCTGTATCGGTAATGGAAGCGATAGTATCAAGTCTTATGGATAAGTTCAGGTTTTCCAGAAGAAGAAGTGCCGTTATTGTTGCTGTATATACAGCAATAGTCGGTGTAATAGTATGTATGGGATATAACAGGCTTTATTTTGAGCTTACACTTCCCAACGGTTCAACAGGTCAGGTACTTGATATCCTTGACTATATCAGCAATAATGTTCTTATGCCTGTTGTTGCGCTGCTTACCTGTCTGCTTATCGGCTGGGTAGTAAAGCCGGATTATATTATCGAGGAAGTGACTCAGGGTAAATATAAGTTCGGCAGAAAGGGACTTTATGTTGTAATGATAAAGTTCATCGTTCCTATTCTTCTGTTTGTCCTTCTTCTCCAGTCACTTGGTATCGTGAAGCTTTAATATACACAAAAAACTGACTCCGTTAATAAAACGAAGTCAGTTTTTTTATCAGATAGTGTTATGGAATGCTTTATCCGAATATACAACATTGCATTTCGGAAGTGCCTTCTTTATCTTATCGGCTGTCTTTTGGTCAACATTTTCAGTATCCAGACTGATAAATTCAAGAGTTTTTATTTTCGCAAGTGAAGCGGCATTTTTTACCTTTGTACCGTTTGCGGAAAATTCCTTAAGCTTATGCTTTGTGAATTTGGAAACGTCTATGGAATCCTTGCAGCCCATAAGCGAAATGTTTTTAAGCTTCGGGCATTTTGCAAGTACGCTGTAGTCTCCGCCGTGACCGAAAAGCTCACCATAGCTTTCGAGACTGTCTGAACCTTTAAAGCTGTCTATACTGCCTGATATATCACTTATAAATACATTTTTAAGCTTCGGAAATTCACTTAATACAGAATATGTAACCGGTACATTGTAAAAAGCAAGGTCGGTAAGATTTTTAAGCGGCTTTATATCGGAATTATATACTCTTACATCCTGTAAGGTCAGGTCACGGAGAGATGTCATTTTCTGTAAAAAGCTCCAGTCATAACAATCAACATCGGACAGATACAGTACCTTAAGCTTTTTCAGATTTGCAAGCTTATCAATATTAGTCTGCTGAGACGCTCTTACCTCAAGTTCGGTCAGATTTTTAAGCTTTCCTATTGCCTCAAAATCAAGTTTATTTGTTCTTTTTATCTCAAGCCTTTTGAGCTTTGTCATTGAAGATATTCCTGTAAGATCATTTACAGCGGTGTCAATGGTAACAGATGTTACATTTTTACATTTATAAAGGGATTTTAATACCTTTTTATCATCGCTTATGACATCTACATGGATATCCTTAAGATTTTCCATTTTATTAAGAAAGCTGTAGCTTTTATATGCACCGTAAAGTCTTAAGGTCTTAAGCTTCGGAAGATTTACAAAAGGAGTATCAACAGCAGATTCTCCGTAATAACCTGTATAATAGGACAATACTTCAAGATTTTTGAATTTCGAAATATACTTTGTATTGGTGCATACCGCCTGATACATATAAAGCTCCTTTAAATTCGGAAGCTTTTCATAAAGCTTTTTGATATCAAAGGTAATCTCATCGTTATAATACGAATCGCTGTCTGCACAGACCTTCAAACAGCTTTCCGGCACAAAATCATTTGCAAGCATTTCTGCAACTGTTTCATCTCTGCTGGAAATAAACAATGATGTTGTGCTGTAGGGTACAAAGGTATTTCCAAGCATAAAGCCTTCCTCGCCTGACATTGAAAGCTTTCCGCTGTATGAAAATTCAATTTTTCCGTCAATATCAGAGGTGAACATAAAGCTTACATCAAGCAAGCCGTCATCACCCATATTTGTTGAAACGGAAACATAGTAGCTTTTGCCGCTCTTAAGAGCTTTGACGATAGAATTATATATTTCAGTGTTATCGTTTATATAATCGATCAGTCCGTCAACTGCAACTGAGTAGATCTCTTTTCCCGTATATTTGGATTTTTCAGTATTTTTCTGATTATCCACCACAATAAAAAGACGGTTTTTCTCCTGCTGCTTTTTTGGCTTTCCGTTATTGTCAAAATATTCTCTTATGCCAAGCTCTTCAAAGCCTTCAAGAATATATGCCTTATATTCGGAATAGCTTTCAAAATAATCGGAGTAATACTCCTTATAATAATCTTCTGAAAGCATAAGCTCCGCAATTTCATAATAATATTCAAGCTCGGTCATTTTTACAAGCTCGTCATAATTGCCCATTGAATATTTTCCTGTCTTATCCATACATATTACCGCTGCATCGCTGTCCTTGGATTTATCATATACCTTGTTAAGAAAGCTTTCTGAGGGTGTTTTCAAGCCTTTTTTGGCAGATGCCTCATATGCGGATACATATGCATTATGGACCGCTTCCTCTGCATTTGCAGTTATTCCGCAGTTAAAGGTCATGGCTGCTGCAAGAACAAGGGAAAGTATTTTTCTGCAATTCTTCATTTTTATTTTCCTTTCTGTTAAGTATTCTTAAACTATTTATATTATAGCACCGAGATAGACAAATGTCAATAGTTTTCTGTATAAAAAAGGATATTGCCCGATCGGACAATATCCTTTGATCATGAAGCATTATTGAATTCATTTACATAGTCTATAAACTCATCTGCCGGGAGAGGACGGGAAAAATAAAAGCCCTGAATAAAATCTATTCCTATCTTTTCAAGCTCACGGAGTTGTTCCTCCGTTTCAACACCTTCTGCAACAATGCGTTTCCCCATTTTTTTGACCATAGCTGTAAGACTTTCAAGAAGTATCTTTCCGTCCTTGTTCATTTTGGCTCTGTCTATAATGGACTTGTCAAACTTGATGATATCAAGGGGCATATCCACCATTGAGCTTATATTTGAATATCCAGTGCCGAAATCATCAAGGGAAAATGTATAGGAATTATCCACCAGCATTTTCATGTTCTGCATAAGCATAAACGGTCGTTCTGCAGCAGCTGTTTCCGTAATTTCTAGATTTACCTTTTTGCTGTCAACGGATTTTGAATCGGCAAGCTCCATTATATTATCAGCAAGATTTTTCTGCATACACTGGATAACCGAAAGATTTACTTCAATATAATCAAGACCCATTTCTTCGATATCATTATCCGAGATAAATTCAAATACCTTTTTCAGCACTGTTTTTCCTATCTGGACTATACTTCCGTTTTCCTCGGAAATAGGAATAAATTCCGCAGGGGATATATATCCGTACTGTGGATCTATAAGACGGATAAGCGCCTCAGCCGATACCATTTTCTTTTCAGAAGTTGAATATATAGGCTGATAATACATGGTAAAGCCGTCATTTTCAAGCGCACGCTTTATACAGCTTTCCACTGTCAGTATACGTGAATTGTCTCTGAGAGCAACCATGCTTGCCTGTACGACCTCAGAGGTGATATTGTTGCTGTTTCTCAGATAATCCGCATAGGCATATACCTTATCGGTATGGTCAGCGTCTGTGGGAAGCTTTATTTCCATAAGACGTACAGAAACAAGTATCTCAGATCCGCCCGTTTCCCAGAGTGCTGAAAATCGTGTTTTCAGCTCCTTGAAAAACGCCTCCTTTTCGGTGGGCGACAGCTTGGGCATAAGCATGAATGTGCCAAGCTCACAGTAAAAAACATTCTGTGCTGTTAAGACTTCAAGATAATCCGCTATTTTCTTAAGCATCGAATTTACCTTTGAAAAACCTATTGTAAGATTTAACAGACGTATATTCTCTACATAAAGAACATACACCTCATTATATTTTCTGTTTTTCTTATTGATCTCAAAGCATCTTCTGAATGCCTTTGCATTGGGTACCTCGGTAACTGTATCGATATACTCCTCTGTTCTCTGTGCTGTAAGCTGAACTACCAGAAGTGCCATTGCATAGAAAAGATTTGGCGATACATAAGCGAAGAAAAGCATTCTGCACAGCATTCCCACTGCAACAAGTATTCCTGAACATATAAGTGATCTGAGCGTTCTGTGTTCTACTGCATTCTTTACTGAATATGCAAAAGCTACCGCATATGCCGCATAATATAAACCGATTACAGTAACAGTAGTGTTCTGCCATGTAAACGGAACATTTACTTTTCCGTCAAAGCTTATCATTGATGTGCTGCCTGCAGAAAGCATGCATATCAGAAAAATAAAGGATACAGGTACAGTGACAAAAAGCCTTGTTTTTGTGGGACAATCGGTAATACTTACATCTGAGACCGACATACCGTAAAGTACATAGGCGAAAGGGAAAAATGCAGAAATGGCAAATGCCGCAAAAATTGCTGCATTTATATGATTTTCTCCATAAATTCCGCTGTTCATCGCTGCGATACAGCTGATTATACGTACTGCCGAGCTTAGCACCAAAGCAAGTCCGTTAAGAAGAAACATTCTGTGCTGAAGCATATCCAGATGCTTTTTATGTATATTGACAACGATCACTATTATACCTATCAATATTGAGCATATGTCAAAAGCCATTACATTATACAAACGGTTCACCCCAATTTGCGTCTGCACAGGGCAAACGCACTTAATAGTAATTATTATACAATATTTTCTTGAAAAAATCAAGTGTTTTGTGCAGATTTTATATATTATACATAAATTGCTATTTATACAGTAATCAATGCTTATTATATTACATTATAAAACCGTTTTATATGGTAACTGTCCACAAAAACGGATTGACTTATTCTGTCATTCATGATATACTATATTTCAGTTAATATCTGTATATATTATCATAAGCTTATCCTTTTGCACATATTATATAAAAAAAGCTGTAACAGGATTGGAGTATTAATTATGAGAAAAAACAGATTTGATTCTATCATTGCCGCAATCACCCTCTGCTTCGGTATCGGAGTTGTATGCTATGCCGTAAGCCGTATCGATACAGCGGTTTATGTGTCTGCCGTGCCACAAAATACAGAGGAGCTTATTATCGTTCTTGATGCCGGTCACGGAGGTATGGACGGAGGCTGTTCAACCGCTGACGGAGTACCCGAAAAAGGAATTAATCTCAATATCACCTTATCGGTAAGGGATATGGCTCAGCTTTTCGGATATAATACCGTAACAACAAGAGATACGGATATGTCTATCCATGACGCAGGAGTTGAGGGAATACGTGCACAGAAAATATCCGATATGGAAAACAGGTTGGAGATATTCAACAGCTATCCCGATTCAATATGTGTTTCAATTCATCAGAACACATATACCGACCCGAAATTCAAGGGGGCGCAGATGTTCTATTCGGCTTCAAATCCCGAAAATGCAAGACTTGCAACTGTCATGCAGGGACTATTCAAGGAAAATCTTCAGCCATATAATGACCGTGAGACCAAGCTTTGCGGAACAGAGCTTTATCTGTGTCATTACTGTGACAATACCGCTATCATGGCTGAATGCGGATTTCTTTCAAATCCTGAGGAGGCAGCACTGCTTACCGATGAGGAATATCAGCTCAAAACAGCCTTTACTATATTCGAGGGTTTATGTACATATATAAATGAAAAATAAAACCGTTCTGTCATTTCGGCAAACGGTGAAAATAACGGAATTCCGAAAAAATAACGGAGGTCAGAATGGCAAAAGCAAAATCTCTTTTCGTATGCTCCGCATGCGGAGGCGAAAGCTCAAAATGGAACGGAAGATGCACCTTCTGCGGTGAATGGAATACTCTTGAGGAACAGGAATATGTTGCTCCCGTAAAAAGCAGGAGCAGCTTATCCGTTCCAAGACCTTCTGCGGCGGTATCTTCCGATAAGATAATGAAGCTTAAGGATATAGACGTAAACAGCGATATCAGATATTCAACGGGACTTGGCGAGCTTAACCGTGTTCTCGGAGGAGGTCTTGTAAAGGGTTCGATCGTACTTTTAGGCGGTGAACCGGGTATCGGAAAATCTACTCTGCTGCTTCAGATATGTGAATTTATGGGCAGAGAATATTCCATACTCTATGTTTCTGGAGAGGAAAGCACCCGACAGATAAAAATACGCGCCTCACGTCTTGGTGTGGACAGCGATAATCTGTATCTGCTTGCCATGAATGATGCGGAAGTTATCTGCGGAACTATAAGCGCAAGCAAGCCTGATATTGTTATCATAGACTCTATTCAGACTATGGTCATAAACGGCGTTAATTCAAGTGCGGGAAGTATCTCACAGGTAAGAGAATGTACAAATCTGTTCATGAGGACTGCAAAATCAGAGGAGATACCAATATTTATAGTAGGTCATGTAAACAAGGACGGTGCTATTGCCGGTCCGAAGGTCATGGAGCATATAGTTGACGCTGTGCTTTACTTTGAGGGAGAACGTCATTTAAGCTACAGAATACTCCGTGCGGTAAAGAACCGTTACGGATCTACAAACGAGATCGGTGTATTCGATATGCAGGATAAGGGTCTTGTTGAAGTAGAAAATCCGTCGCTTATGCTGCTTTCGGGTCGCCCCAAGGGTGTATCGGGAAGCTGTATCGCCTGCATTATGGAGGGAAGTCGTCCTATAATGGCGGATATACAGGCACTTGTGACCAAAAGCGGTTATGCTGTTCCCAGACGTACTGCCACAGGCTATGACTTTTCAAGAACTGCAATTATCTTAGCTGTGCTTGAAAAGCGTGCGGGACTGTTTTACGGTACTCTTGATGTATACATAAATGTGGTCGGCGGTATACGTATAGACGATCCTGCCGCCGATCTGGCAGTGGCAATGTCACTTTACAGCGGACTTATGGATATCCCCATTGACGGAAAGCTTGCCGCATTCGGTGAGATAGGTCTTGGCGGAGAGGTCAGAAATGTATCATCTATTACACAGAGGCTTAAGGAAGCACAGCATATCGGTTTTGAGCGGTGCATTGTTCCCAAGCTTTCGATGAGAGGGATAAATCCTGCCGATTATAAGCTTGAAATAATCCCTGTTGCGTCGGTCAGGCAGGCATTTGCCGTAATAAAAGGAAATTAAGGAACCGCTGATTAAATCGTTTCAAGACCCACTCAGTCAATTTTGCCGCTGCGGCAAAGGTATTTTCGTGGGTCTGAAACGATGCCTACGGCTTTAATCAGCACTTCCTTAAGGAAATGCTGATCAAAGGCGCAGCTATAGATTATGCCCGATTAAGTAAAGCATTAATAAAAGCACCGTACAGTAATGTCTGAAAAGACAATGCTGCACGGTGCTTTTTATCGGATATATTCACAGAAAAGACCGTCCTCGGAGCAGCATATATAAAGCTCTCCGATCCCTCTTTTTTTTATCCTGAATGATGCATTCTGCTCAGGGTAAAGCTTGTGCAGCTCAACTCTGTCCGAGGTCACATAAGCCGCAAAGGTAATGTAATGGGACTTTTCCATTGGGTGAGCAAGCTCAATATAAAGCTCGTCCTCAACAGACTCGGCAGTGTATGTATGCTTATCATCAGGCTTTTTAGCTTCGGCAGGGGAAAGACTATGTCCGCAGCAGGATATCACAGCTTCGTTTGTGCTTGTAAGTATATTGCTGCATTCGGGGCATGTATAAAACTTGATTTTGTGCATATTTCCGCTGTTATTCGTTCCCATAGAAATTTCTCCCTTTAATAGATCATTTACGTTTATCCCAAGTGTATCGGCAAGTGCTTCAAGCATGGAAATATCGGGGCAGCCTCCTCCCGTTTCCCATTTTGAAACAGTTTTCTCGCTTATGCACAAAAGCTCGGCAAGCTGTTTCTGGGTCATACCCTTTGATTTTCTGCATAAGGAAATAATTTCACCTGTCTTTGTACTGTCCATAAAAATTCACCTCCTTTATTTCCGATTATACAGCAGATAATAAAAAAGGTCAACCTACGCTTCGGAGAGTTAAGGAACTGCTGATTAAATCGATTATCGCCCCTCTCAGTAACGGATTTTCAAGGAGCGGAAGCAATGGTTTTGTCTTTGATCAGCTCTTCTTTATTTTTTTTGAGACTGCTTTTTTATGTAATACAGAATCAGCAGAACAACAGCCGCCCCTGTAAAAGCTCCGCAGCTGTCAATAAAAACATCACTCAGCTGAGCGGAACGCCCCTCGGTGAAATACTGATGAAATTCATCGGTAAATGCAAAAAATACCGTTGCGGAAACAGCAATAACATATTTTTTCCCAAGCGAAAGCTTATGCTTTATCAGGTTTACAGCAATCAGCAAAATACCGCCCAATACTGCATATACAGCAAAATGAGCGCATTTTCTCACGATAAAGGAATATTTTCTGATCAGTATATCGGGGTCGGCGTCGGGGCAAAATAGTTCTGCAAGTCTGGTTATGAAATAATCACTCATTCCTGTTGACTGAACTCCGTTCTGCGAGGAAAAGAAGAAGATTATTCCGCACCATAAAAGTACAATAAGTATAAGAATAGCTAAAATAATTTTTTTGTTCATAGTTTATGATATCCTTTCTTAAGGTTATTATATCATAAATCAGAAGATATATCAACAGTGGCATAGTTTACTGATTTATTACAAACTTGATATATACCTTGACATTAACCGACAAAAAATATATAATATTATAAGAGAAAAAATTGAATACAGAACAAAGGCAAAGGATAAAGAAAGGAGCACTCCTTTTATTTTATGCGAAGTATATATCGTTGAAACATATAAAAGGAGAGGTAAAAACAATATGAATAAAAAACTACTGGCTGCTGCGGCCGCAATAATGGCGGCAACGGTTTTTTCTGCATGCTCATCAGGAAGTACAGAAACAGAGGATATACCTGTTGATGCATCGGAGTACAATACAGGATCGGTAAGCAGTATCACAGAAACATCACCTGTCACATCATCAGTCCTTTCAGACGATACCGCACCTGCGGTAGATATGCCCGTTGCTGAGGAAGAAAAGCCCGAGCCGAAGGTATATACAAAGGAAATAATGTTTGTAGGCGATGATATGTGCGCAGGCTTTGCAGGCTGTGCAGATGTTGATGACGGAATGGTATTTGCAGCCGAAGGTCTTGCAGCAGATGATATTGAGGGAAGAAGCTTTTCTGTAACAGGCGGTGAATATACCGCTGCAGAATGGGCAGCCGAGAACAAGCCTGCATATATCTATGTATGGCTTGGCATCAATGATCTCAGCTACTGTAACGACTATGCATATTATATGAGCATGAAATCGGTCATTAAATCGCTCAATGAAGCGTCTCCCGACAGTATAATCGCAGTTATGGAGCTTTCTCCCGTAGGACGCTCAAGCTCATGGGATTCCGAGGTATGCGGCGGCGGTGCCAAGTACGATATTTCGGTATACCGTGATACTCTTGTTCAGCTTGTATCCGATCTGGGTATCGAAAATGTAGTCCATTTTGATATAAGCGATGCCCTTGAAGATGAGGACGGCAGGCTTCTTGAGCAGTATGACAGCGGTGACGGTATGCACCTCAATGCAGACGGATATCTTAAGCTCTGTGCTTATATAACCGAAAACAGATTTGTAAACGAAGCAATGGGTGATACAATTGAAGAAAGCATGAACGTTGTTACTGAGCCCGATGATATTTCCGTATCGGAAATGGAAACGGTTTCCGATACTGAGGAGGAAACCGAAACAGAAGCCGAGACAGAGGAAGAAACGGAAGAAGATGACAACGGAGATTATAAGACAAAATATCCCGACCTCTACTCAAAAAGATCAGCATATACAGTCACAGAGGGCAAGGTGTGCTATCTTACCTTTGATGACGGTCCTTCCGACCTTACACCCGAGATACTTGATATCCTTAAGGAAAACGACATCAAGGCGACCTTCTTTATTGTGGGCTGGTGTATTGACGGCAGGGAAGATATTTTAAAAAGAGCCGTTGAGGAGGGTCACACTATAGGTATCCACACATATTCTCACGAATATGATGAGATATATTCTTCAGTAAATGCATATCTGTCCGATTTTAATAAGGCATATAATGCAATTTATGATACCTGCGGTGTAAAACCATGGCTTTTCCGTTTTCCCGGCGGAAGCTACAACAGCTTCAATACAGAAACAGCTGAGGATATCATAACCGAAATGAACCGCAGAGGATTTGTATATTTTGACTGGAACTGTGCAACCTCAGATGCCACCTTAGGTGCAAGCTATGACAGCTGCATTGAAAACTTTGAAGATACCTTCGGTGCGGATCATGAAACAGTGCTTATGCATGACTCAAAGGATCTTACAGTGGAATATCTGCAGGATCTGATCGACCATGCAAGATCAGAAGGATATACCTTTGAGACTCTTGATAATGCGGAACCCATAATTTTCTGATAAAAATGACGGTATGCAGTCAGACTGCATACCGTTTTTTATTATCCTGTGATATAAAAAAAGACCTTCTCCGAATACACGGAGAAGGTCGGATATATTTATTTAGCCTTTGAGCTGAGCAGAAATTCTTGCGATAGACTCATTGAATTCCTCTTCGTTGGAGTTATTGAAAATGATAAGATTTTCAATATCGGGCTTAGTAAAGTTCTGAGTAGCGACATACTCGTCCCAGTTTTCCAGCTTCCATGTGTCACGGTCTGAATTACGGTTGATCATTCTCTGACGACATACCTCAATATCAGTCTGAACCCAGATGACAGTAAGCTCTGCGCCGACCTTTGCAAGCTTTTCACGCATAGCGTCAAGAGCAGCAGGGTTGCGGATCTCTCTTGCATACGGAGCATTGATGAGAGCAAGATCACAGTATTCGAGTGCTTCCAACGCTACATCAAAAATAGCATCGTACTCATAGTTGCGGATATGATCCTCGAAAAACTGAGAGCTGCGGTTGATCTCTTCATTTGCTACCTTGAAGATCTGCTTTGAAAGAACAATCAGAGTGTCCTTATCAAGATAAACAATAGGCTTGAGAGCCTTTGCCAGTGCCTTTGATACAAAGGTCTTTCCGCAGGCAGGGGGAGAGGTTACAAGAATTAAGTGTTTCATATAAGGGCATCCTTTCAATAATTTATGTAAGGTTATTGTTACCTTTTTAATGCGGTTTATCATATTAAACGTTTAAATCCATAAGCAGAGAATACACTGTTAAATTTGCGGACAGTATATATTATGAACTGAAACGTTTAAATTTTGTTCTGCAGATGTACACGGACAAGAGTACATACTGCATGAGCGGCGATACCTTCACCGCTTCCTGTAAAGCCAAGACCTTCCTCGGTCGTAGCCTTTACGCTTATTCTGTCGATTCCGCAGCCGCAGACCGTGGCTATATTGTTTCTCATACGATCAATATAGCTCCTAAGCTTCGGTTTCTGACAAAGGATAGTGCTGTCAATATTATTAACTGCATAGCCGTGCTCATTCATAAGTCCGATAACTGCAGCCAGAAGCCTGAGACTGTCTGCACCGCTGTATTCGGGGGCATTGTCGGGGAAGTGCAGACCGATATCACCGAGTGCAAGAGCACCGAGAATACTGTCCATAATTGCATGAACAAGTACATCTGCGTCCGAGTGACCGTCCAGACCGTATTCATAGGGGATATCAACTCCGCCTAAAATAAGCTTCCGTCCCGTCACAAGCTTATGAACATCGTAACCATGTCCTATTCTGAGCATCTCAACACACCTTCTATTTTATAGTTAAAATTGTGACAATTCATGTCATTTTCGTAAACGTTTTTGGATTTCTTTGTTATTTTGTATAAAATCGCTGTTTGTTACATAAATATCAATGTTACTCACTTTGATTATGTGCAAAATAACGTTAAAAAAATAACGTCTATTTGTCC
This sequence comes from Oscillospiraceae bacterium, assembly GCA_017481565.1. Classification (GTDB taxonomy): domain Bacteria; phylum Bacillota; class Clostridia; order Oscillospirales; family Ruminococcaceae; genus RGIG4694. Next base: position 23,486 of record JAFUOZ010000113.1, read on the forward strand.
TGCATACGTAAAAAAGCTTCCGCAACCGCAAAATCCTCGGGAGTAGTAAGCTTTATATTGCAGTAATCCGACGGACTCATGCATAATTTTACGCCGATTGCCTCAACCAACTGACAATCATCGGTAAAATCAAGCTCATGCTCGGCAGCGAAATTTACGCCTGCATAATAATGCACCTTTTTGAATATCTGTGGAGTCTGTGTAATGTATAATCTGCTGCGGTCGGGAGTATCTGAGATAAGACCGTCCTCAACCACCTTAAGAGTGTCCTTTACAGGCACACCGAGAGCCGCACCGCCGAATACGGAAGCGTCATGTATGCACCTGCGGATATATTCCTCTCTGATAAGGGGTCTTGCAGCGTCATGAACAGCAATAAAGCCTGTATCCCTTGATACCTCTTTAAGCGCAGCCGTGACCGACTGCTGACGGGTATCACCGCCGCAAACCACCTTTTTCAGCTTGGATATATTGTATTTTTTACCTATTTCAAAAATTTTATCAATATGCTCTTCCTTTGCAGAAACGATTATCTCTGCGACCTCAGGCATATTTTCAAATATTTCCATGGAATATGCAATAACAGGCTTTCCCATAAGCTCGGCTATCTGCTTTGGTATACCGTTCATGCGTGAAGCACTGCCTGCAGCGGCGATAATAACTGATACACTGTTCATAATACCGCTCCGTTTACATTATTTCGCTGTAGTTACCGAGGAATTTGAAATATGTAAGATCATTTTCAAGCTCGTCCATAAGTGCGCAGACCCTGATATCATCATATCTGCCGTTAAAGTCAAGATAGAATATGACCTCAAAATCCTTTCCGGCAATAGGTTTGTTTTCGATCCTCTCCAGATTGAATCCGTTGATCGAAAACTTTGTAAGAAGCCTGTAAAGTGAACCCTTTGTATGAGGGATAGACAGAGAAACGGAAATAGTCTGTGACTGCTCCGTAGCATAGAAATCCTTTGCAATGCATATAAAGCGTGTAACGTTCTTTTCCGCATTTGCAATGTCCTTGTTGAGTATTTCAAGACCGTAAAGCTCGGCGCAATGCTCATTGCAGATACAAGCAACAGGCTCACTGCTGTCCGCAACTCTCTTGGCTGCTATTGAAGTATTTGCGCAGTCACTTGTTTCAAAGCAGTTTTCGTGAAGAAAATCGGAGCACTGAGAAAGAGCCTGAGGGTGTGATATTACCTTCGATATATCCATGAAGGAGGTACCCTTCTTTACAGCAAGACAATGGCATATATCAAGCCTTATCATCGAGGTAATATAGAAGTTATGCTTTGCCATAAGGTCGTAGGTTTCAGTTACATTTCCTGCGGTGGAATTCTGAATGGGTATAACGCCGAAATCAACTTCCTTGTTTTCAACAGCCCTGAATACGTCCTCGAAATCGGAAAAATAACGTATTTCCTGAGTAGGGAACAGCTTTCTTGCCGCCATTTCCGTATTTGAGCCAAGTATACCGGGGCAGGCTATAGTTCTTGCCATTTTGGGAAGAAAAAGCTTTGGCTCAAGGATACGTACAGTCTTTGCAAGCAGCTCCTGATGCTGAATACATTTGCTGATATCCATGATCTCCGAGAAAAGCACAGCACTTCCGTCAGCAAGATCATCGGGAGCCAGCTTTCTTATTCTTTCAAGTACCTGCTCCTCACGGTTTCCCTGCATAACGGGAAGATTGTTTTCTCTTTTATAATCTGCGACCTGACGGCAGATATTCATTCTTTTTACAAAAAGATCAAGAATACTGCTGTCAATATCGTCGATCCGGTTTCTGAGCTCTGTAAGATCCATTACTTTAATCATCCTTTTTTCAAATATTTATTATGAATCTACATACTAAAATACATTATACTAAATTTTTTTGGAAAATACAATAACTTTTTATAAAAAACTTGCGTATCATATATAAATGTGCTATAATATAATTATGTGTTGATTTATAAACAGCCATTTTTTGCCGAAAGGACATAAGATTACCCGAAAGGAATGATTACACTGCGTATTCTCGGAATTGACCCGGGCTATGCCATAGTGGGATACGGTTTTCTCGATTATGA
>JAFUOZ010000114.1 GCA_017481565.1 Oscillospiraceae bacterium
ATTCAATGAGAAAATTGTATAAAAAGCCTGCCGCACGATAATTTCCGAACAGCTTGTCGCCGATAAGCGCCTCATGCATTTTTCTGAAATGATGCTCCAGTATATTGATATTTTCAAGAGTAAATATTTTCGGAGCGGAAAGTCCGAAATGCCCGAGTATATCCTCAGCTGCGTAGCCTGACGGAACTACCCAGCGTATATCCCAGATTTCCTCACAGGGATAATATTCATGAGGACAGCCCGAAGGCAGAAAAAACGCTGTGTAAGGCTTTATCTCATGTTTTTTATCACCCAATACAAGAATACCGCTGCCCTTGGTGCAATATAATATCTGAGGATAGTTGTAGCCCTCTTCTCTTATGATACGCGGCTGTAATTCATGCATGCCTACGCTGACAAGATAAAGAGGCAGCTCACTTTCCGTGCTTATGATAGGAAAGTCATAAAAGTACATACGATCACCCTTTTTACTAAAAAATAAATTTAGGTTTCATGTTCATATTGTTATATTATAATAATATCATCTATTGACGGTGCTGTCAAGAGGGAGTATAATGATAATAAATTAAATACAGCTTCTGCAAATAAAACCTATAGAATTAATAGAAAAGGAGAATTTTATTTATGAATATTTCATTGATCGCAAAAGCAAATTCACCCAAAAGCAGAATGATATATCATGAGGACCCTGACAGTCTCCATATCAATACACTTGATAATCATTGCTACTTTATTCCCTTTGATAAAAATGCCGATCCCTTTTCCGACAGAGAAAATTCATCGCGCTTTGAGCTTCTGAACGGCGACTGGAAATTCAGATATTATGACAGCATTATAGATATGGAGGATGATTTTATATCGGTGACAGCAGGTTCGGAAAAAACGATCCCTGTACCGTCAAACTGGCAGCTGCACGGATATGATATCCCTCAATATACAAATGTCTGCTATCCCATTCCCTATGATCCGCCCTATGTTCCCGATGATATCCCCGTGGGAGTTTACAGCAGAAATTATATTTACACCAATGACGGAATGAGAAAAATTCTTACCTTCGAGGGTGTTGACAGCTGTCTCTATCTTTATGTAAACGGTGTTTTTGCAGGATATACTCAGGTATCTCATATGACCTCAGAATTTGATATCACCGATCATCTTTCCGAGGGAGACAACAATATTACCGCTGTTGTTTTAAAGTGGTGTGACGGTACATATCTGGAGGATCAGGACAAGATCAGACTTTCCGGTATTTTCCGTGATGTATATATGCTTTCACGTCCCGAAAAAAGACTTGAAAATTATCACGTGAAAACTGTTCTGAACGATGACTGTTCCTCAGCAGCTTTCAGAATTACCGTTTACGGTACAAATGCGGAAATTACCCTTTCCGATGCTGACGGCAATATAATATTCAGAGAAAAAGCAGCCGACGGAAAGGTTCTTGAAAAGGAGATATCCTCACCTTGCTTATGGTCTGCCGAAACGCCGTATCTTTACAGTCTTACCATAGAAACAGCGGACGAGCTTATAGGCGACAAAGTAGGCTTCAGAAAAATATATATCGAAAACGGCATTGTAATGCTGAACGGAAAGGCAATAAAATTCAGGGGTGTAAACAGGCATGACAGCTATCCCGACACAGGCTATTATGCTTCCGTAAAGCAGATGAAAACTGATCTGGAACTTATGAAAAAGCATAATATCAACGGAATACGTACTTCACATTATCCCGATTCACCCTTGTTCTGCCGTTTATGTGATGAATACGGTTTTTATGTTATAAGCGAGGCTGACCTTGAAATGCATGGCTGTGTTGAGGTATATAACGATTTTAAATGGAGCAGGGGCTATGACGGAATTGCTCTTCTTGCAAGCGATAAACGCTTTGAAAAAGCAATAGTTGACCGTGCGGAAATGATGGTAAAGCGTGATATAAACCGTCCTTCAATAGTTTTCTGGTCACTGGGCAACGAAAGCGGCTACGGCACAAATTTACTTGCGGCAGCCGAATACATAAAATCCTTTGATGATACAAGGCTTGTTCACTATGAAAGTACTCATAAGCTTGACGATACATCAGACGCTGTTCTTGATGTGGTATCTCAGATGTATACATCTGTTGAGGATATGAAAAAATTCCTTGATGATGAAAACGAAAAGCGTCCCTTTATGCTTTGTGAATACTGTCATGCAATGGGCAACGGTCCCGGAGATTTAGAGGATTATCATAACATATTCCATTCAAGCGGTCGTTTCTGCGGCGGCTTTGTATGGGAATGGTGCGATCATGCCGTTATCCTGGGAAAGACCGCTGACGGAAAAATAAAATACGGCTACGGCGGAGATTTCGGAGAAAAGCATAACGACGGAAATTTCTGCATGGACGGTCTTGTATATCCTGACAGAACTCCTCATACGGGACTTCTTGAATTAAAGCAGGTATATCGTCCCGTGAGAGTTGAAAAGGGAAATGAAAATGGAAGCTTTATTATAAACAATCTGCTTGCCTTTGTAAATGCAGGTGATATTCTTGAGGGCAGCTATGAGATAACCTATGACGGCGGAATTTATAATAAGGGTTGTTTTGAATTCAGCGTTGAGCCACTGGGCAAAACCGAAATAATTATTCCCGAAGCGGCGGCAGAATATGAAAACACAGCGTATATACGTTTTATATTCACAGCGGCAGAGGATACTCTCAGCTATAAAAAGGGCTATGAGATATGCTTTGATCAGCTGCTTATCTGCGAAAAGGCTACAGTCACCGAAACACAGTCCTGCGGAATAATTACATATACCGATGAGCCTCTTTCCGTAAAAATCACCGCAGACAAGACTGAATTTGTTTTCAATAAGCGTACAGCAGGCTTTGATTCTATAAAGTATGAAGGTACGGAAATCCTTTCAAAACCAATGCAGTTTAATTTCTTCCGTGCGCCTACCGATAATGATGTAATGAAAAATGACTGGTACAGGGCACATCTGAATGATCATATCGTCAAGTCATACGGCACAGATATCAGAGAAACAGAAAACGGTGTTGAGCTTTATGTAAAGCAGTCATTCGGCTGGAGCATACATCAGCCCTTTGCATATCTTGATACGGTATATACCGTAAGCGGAAACGGCGAGCTTAAAATAAGCTGTAAATCACATATTTCCGACAAGATAGAGCTTTTACCCAGATTCGGAATAAGACTTTTTGTACCAAAGAGCTTTGATACCGTAGATTATTTCGGCTACGGTCCCAACGAAAGCTATATTGACAAGCATCAGTCCTCATATATAGGAAATTTCACTTCACTTATAAGCGATATGCATGAGGATTATATCAGACCGCAGGAAAATTCATCTCATTACGGCTGTAAGCGTATGACGCTTATCGGTGAAAATATGAAGGTGCATTTCAGTGCAGACAATGATTTTTCCTTCAATGCTTCCGAATATACAGAAGAGGAGCTTTCCTCAAAACGTCATAATTATGAGCTTGAAAAATGCAGCTATAACGTTATCTGTATAGATCATAAAATGGCAGGCGTAGGCTCTAATTCCTGCGGTCCCGCACTTGCGGAAAAATACCGCATCGGTCTGCCTGAGATCATTGCGGAATTTATTATTTCTTTCGGCAGATAAAAAATAATTCCAGATAAAAACGGAGAACGATTTTCAGATTCGTCCTCCGTTTTTTTGTATATTTTTATACATCAATGATCAAAAATCTTTATCAAGAATAGTATCCTTATGCTTATTTACAAGCCACAAACTATATACTACACTGATCACAGTAATATATACTGTAACAAAAATACCTCTTGCTCTGACCGCACTTTCACCCTCGGGAAGTACCGCAAAGACGCTTAATGCATTGACCACAAAGTGTGAAATTATACATGGTATAAGGCTTTTTCCCGTTTTGAATACAATGGTAAAGCAGAAACCTATCGCAACAGCATAAATTATCTGACACAGTGTAGAAAATAAAGGCGCACCGTTCAGAAGATTTACGATATGACCAATTCCAAAGGTAACAGATGATACGATGATCGCACTCTTTACATTATCCTTGCACATTCCCACAAAAAGCAGTCCTCTGAAAATCAACTCCTCAACTATTCCCGCAACAGCCACAGCCGCAGACATGATAACGCATTTCAGCAGATCATCATTAAGTGCAAGTCCGCCTGTTAAGTTTGTAATGGATATAAGCGCTATAGGTATAAAATAAAGAAAAGTTTTTTTATCACCCTTGAAGCTGCACAGACCGTAAATCTCTGAAAGTCCGTTCTTTTTTATAAATCCAAGAAGAACAATAACACAAATGACCGAATACACCAGTGATACCAGTCTGGGCATTCCGATGCTTTCCGATATACTGTTGCAGATGCTTGCTCCCACTACATAAATAATTATCCACATTATAGCAAATGTTGTTTCGCTTTTATCATATATTTTTTTCATAACAAAACTCACCTTTCATTATTTTCATCTGAGCTTATCGCTCCGATAACTCCCATAAATACGTTTGTAAGGGTCTTTTCAAAATATCCTGCGTCATATTCCATAGAATTATTTGCCAGCAGACTTGCAATACCGTGTACAGTAAGAAACAGTGCTGAAAATGCGTCCTTGCTTTGTTCGTGTGACAATCCCGTTTCCTGAGAAAGAATATCAAACACGGGAGCAATATCAGAATTATCAATAAGCTCGGAAATTCCGCTGTTTGCATATTTATCTGACTGAAATAAAAAACGGAAAAGCTTTTTTTCCTCGTATGCAAAGCGGATATAATTCATTCCAATCGAAAGCATAGGGTCATCGGTTTGGGGATCTGCAGACAATATATATTCGCTGTGATATTTATCGGCTGCGGAATATATTTCACTTTTCAGCTCATCTACCGTGGCAAACTGATACATAACAGGCTGGGTTGAACATTTAAGCTCAGAAGCGATCCTGCGTACATTCAGGGCTTCCTCTCCATACTGTCGGATAAGTCCGATACCTGCATTTATTATCATGTCCTTTGTTATCTGCAGCTTAGGGGGCATTTCATCACCTCTTTAAATAACACTTGTTATATAACACTTGTTATATAACACTTGTTATATAACAAGTGTTATTATAGCATAAAAAACAGTATTTGTCAATAGCTTTTAACAAAAATTATGCTATTTTAACAAAAAAGCCATGCATTTTTACGATAATGAAAAATACATGGCTCAATAGTTTTTATCTGATTATATAAAGTCCTGCGGCTGATCTTGAATAATCCTCAGGCTGTGCAAGTACCTTGTCCCAGCCGTAATAGAACATCATTCCCGTCAGCTGTAAAAACATCAGCATATCCCAATGGATAAAGTTGCTCATTAAATCCTTGCGCACATAGGGCAGGAGAATTTTTTCGATTCTTTTGCTTACTGTATCGGCAAATTCTTCGGCAAGTGACTTTATTTCAGCGTTTATAATGTTACATATTTCATTGTAAATATCACGTCTGATAATCGGAAGCTGAACGATGAGCTTGTCTCCGTCCTTTTTAAGCAAGCCGTTTTTGAGAAAATCTGCCGCCATTGCCTCTTCGTGAATGGACAGCTTTTTATCGGGATTTTCCGATAATGCCACCAGGAGCGAGATATTGTTTCCGTCAACCCACTTGTCACGTCCTCTGCGCCAGTCATTGTCATCATCATTATCATTTGGAAAGGGTTCAAGTTCATAATTATTCAGAAATTCGATTTTTCCGTATTCCGAGGTGGTAAAATCCTGAGTAAGGCAAGACCAGCCTCTATCTTTAAACTTTTCCCATACAGAATTATCAAAGCTTTCGTCAGCAAGGAGATAGTGCATAGTCATTCGATAGCTTCTTTCAACTTCGTCCTTTATGCCGTGTTTTTTGATATAATGATTTTTTCCGCAGCTTCCGAAATTAAATGTTGCCGCAGCGTATAAGATCCACAGCAGATAGCTGTAATCAAAATCATTTCCGTAAAAATCAAGAGCTGTGATTTTATCCTTCAGCCTAAAAAGAATATTGTTGATTTTTTCTGCATAACCCTCATCGTGAAAAATATTGCAGGCTAAAAGCTTTGCTTCAATATACTTCTGACGGGGGAAAATGCAGTGGTTTGCCAGATATTTGCCTTTTGAAGGAGAAATAAGCAAGCCTTCTTTTATAAGCTTTTCTATTATTTCTTCAAGATAAAGGGGTGCTACTCCCATTTCATCGGCAAGTTCATTTACCGTTTTTGCTTCACTGCGGCAGATGACCATGACCTGAGGACAGATTTTCGAGCTGTCCATAAGAAGCGAAGGCTTCATTGCCGAATATCCCCAGAACCAATTAACCTCCGCAGGTGCATAAGCGGACTTTCCTATATTATTCATATTATCAAACCCTTCTTTAAGTTTTTTTCTTGCGTCAAACAGCCGTCTCCTGACAGTTCCCTCGGGAATATCAAGCTCTGATGCGATCTGTCTGACAGATTGTTCCTTAAGATAAAATCGTACGATCATCTCACGATGAATTGAAGCAAGTCTTGAAAGAGAAAAATTCAGCTGTGAAATATCCTCTGCGGCAATAATACTTTCAACAGGCTGCATTATATCGGCAGCCATACCGCCTGCCGTTTCAATAGGCAGATCAGAATTACGCTTGCCTGCAATATGATCGGCATACTTATTCCGTGCCATTTTCCAGTACCATGAATAAAAGCTTACAAACTGCTTTCCGCTTGCGATAGCCCGCAGTGCCTCATATAAAATATCCTGTGACAGATCCTTTGCCGCCTCTGTATCGGATATACGCTTTACGCAGAAAAGATATGTAGCTTCTATCAGCTCATTGCTTATATACTCATTCATCTTACTTACTCCTGTAAATATATTTACGCTTATTAAGTCTGTCGGAACAGAAAAATGTTCGGCATTTTTCAAAAAATTTTAAGGACGTATATTCATAAGCATATATACACATTTTTCACAAAAACAGTTTCTCACAAAAATCGCCGTATTCCTTTTTTCAGGGCTTCTGCCCACATTTCAAAGGAATACGGCGGTGCAAGCATATTCTGTGTCTGACTATATTCTGAAAATCCGTCTCAATCGCAGGTATATCCGGGCTTTTTATATAGTTTTTCCATATCGGGAGCAATTTCGGTATCCCATACCTTTTCCTTCCATTCCTCCTGCTTAACATCGTTTATTGCAACGGATATACTGCTCATTTTACAGCCAAGTGCCTCCGATACAGCCATTGCTATCTTTTCGGCACATTCCTTTTTCTGATCCTCGGTCCTTCCCGGGTAGCATTTGATATTTATATGGGGCATAGTTTTATTTTCCTTTCAAATCATACTATTTTTTAACGCAATACTGCGTGTTTTTTCATTGCTGTCATGCATACATTCATTGATTATTTTTTCTGTAAGGATATTTCTTTCAGCCATTACTTTTACAGCGTCACTTCGGCAGCATGAACAAAGAGAATTTTCATATATAAAAAACAGTACATCATCGGGCAGACTTCCCTCCTCTGCCTTTTCAATAAGCGCAAGCACAATATCATGCCAGTTATTATAAGGCATATCCCTGCTTTCAATACGCAGATTTTCAAGAATATCACGAAGCAGAGACTCATCCTCCGTACTGTAACCCTTTATAAATATTTCAGCAGCGTCACTGTCATATTCTTTATATTGCAAAAGCTGCTCCTTTGCCTTTTTATATTGTTCGGGTGATATTTTTTCATCATCAGCGGTATATGAAAAGCCTGTGCGATAAGGCTTTATTTCTTCCTTATAGCTCATAACACGGCTAAAACGTGAAAGCTCCTTTGATCTGACGTTTATTTTCTGAGTAATATCAGCTCCGTATTTTTTTACGGCAGTATCAAAAATCCTTTGAAAGCTCCAATTCAGGTCGGCAATATCCGCTCGTCTGCGGCGGATAAAATATGCTCCCAGATCTGCTGCAATATTTTCAAAAGCTTTTATATCACCCATACGGATAAGCTTTTCTGTCAGATAATCAAAAGCATTTAACCTGTCATTATGTCTGCGGCTTACACGGGTATTCATAAGAGACTTATACATCTGAGCATATTTTTGCTTAAGTATATCCTCTGCTTCAAAGCATACCATAAGATCGCACAAATGATAAAAGCTGTCTGTTTCCTCTGTTTCAAGCTCACAGGACATAATTCTTTCGGCGGCTTTTTCAATAAATATATCTTTGTCATCATATTCGTTTACAAGCTCATATATAAAAGCTGCCCGTGATCCTTCGCATTGAATATCATAGCTTATATCATGGGTACAGCCGTATAACAACAGTTCCTTATACAGCTCTTTATTTTCAGACAGCATATAATAGCATCTGCCGTGACCACAGTGCATAAGATGTTTAAATTCATTTCTTTCAGTCATTTTTTCTCCTAATAACCAAATACTGATATTAATGTTTTGTAATATCAAATAAATATCTGTTGCTGTTCCGAGTTTCATAAACCAATTTAAATATTATTCTATAACATCATTATATATACCATTCAGATATTCATAAAAATTATCGGCTACTTTACTGAATAATGGTTCGAGCTGCTCTTTCGGAACAAGTATACCTTTATCCTCTGCTGCAAATTGCAAATCAAAAAAGTATTCATGATCGATCTCTAAAACAGGACATTTTTCTTCATTCGGAATATTTGACAGGTCTATACAGCGGATAAAAATACTTTCACCGTCCCATCCAAAAGGCAGATACCCGTTATCCGCCAGATGATGAGTATATGCACGTTCAAGATCATAAAATGGATTTCTTATATCATTTCGTCCTACCGGATCTTCAAACCTATGATGATATACAGAAAAAAAAGCTTTTATACATTCAGGAAGCTTTATATTAAGTTTCATTTCAATTTTATTTATATCTTCCTCTGTAACAACAGATTTGGTCAATTTCCAAATATTCAATTCTTTATTTGGATCTGCTCCGTCAGCAAGCATTTCGTCAGGAATAGCAACACCTGAAACACACAAATCATGTAACGATTTTCTTTTTATATAATATCTTTCAAAAAAATCCTTCATAAACTTTCTGTTTTCTTCTGCTGTCATTTTATTTGCTCATCTCCATTTTTTCAATAGCTAATAGTGGATAGTCAGGCTGACGCTGACTATCCACTATGCATTATATAATATTAATTATTCACAATCTCTTGCAAGCTCTCTGTAAAGACCCAGATAAAGCTCAGCCGATACGTCCCAGCTGTAATCATTGTTCATAGCATCGCATACCAGCCTGTTCCAGCTGTCCTTATCATCATAGCGATCCTTTGCACGTCTTACTGCGTCAAGCATATCATGTGCATTATATGTCTTAAAGGTAAAGCCGTTGCCGTTTTCGCCGCCTGCATCACGGACACTGTCTCTCAATCCGCCTGTTTCACGGACAATGGGAACTGTACCGTATCTCATGGAGATCATCTGTGCAAGACCGCAGGGCTCACTCTGAGAAGGCATAAGGAACATATCCGCAGAGGCATAAATCCTCCTTGCAAGCTCGGGAACAAAGCCCAGTGTAACGCTTACTCTGTCAGGGTGACGCCATGCCATTTCCTTGAAGAAATCCTCATAGATCTTTTCGCCCGAACCGAGAATCGCAAACTTGCAGCCCATACCGACTATATCCTCAAAAACATACTTGATAAGGTCGATACCCTTATGAGATACAAAGCGTGTGATGATACCGATAATAGGCTCATCGCCCTCCTGCAGACCAAGCTCGGCAAGAAGTGCCTGCTTGCACTCTGCCTTTCCGCTTCTGTCCTTCACCGAGAAATTCTTTACCAGCAGAGGATCGGTCTCGGGATCGTATAAAGATGTATCGATACCGTTCAGGAAGCCGCAAAGCTTATACTGCTTGTTTGCAAGCGCTCTGTCAAGACTGTGTGAATACCATGGATCGAGTATCTCCCATGCATAGCTGGGTGAAACCGTTGTGATCTTGTCAGCAGTTTCAATAGCGCCCTTCATCATATTGATGCAGCCGTCATATTCAAGCAGCCGTGTATGATACATCGGAATACCCATAACATCATTGAGAACATCCATGCCGTATTTGCCCTGATACTGTATATTGTGAATGGTGAAAACAGTCTTTATATTGTCATAGCCGTACTGGAATTTATAGAATACCTCATAATAAACAGGAACGAGGGCTGTCTGCCAGTCGTTGCAGTTTATTATCTGAGGCTTCCAGTCAATGTGCTTTATCATCTCCAGAATCGCTCTTGAGAAGAATACAAAGCGCTCGCAGTCATCATAAAAACCATAAAGACCGTCTCTGCCGAAATAATATTCGTTATCTATAAGATAATAGGTAACTCCGTTTACATTACCCTTGAAAATACCGCAGTACTGCTTTCTCCAGCCTACATCTACGGTAAAGTTAGTCATGAATTCAAGCTGCTGGCGAAGCTCAGGCTTAATGCTCTTATAAAGGGGAAGAACAACACGGCAGTCATGTCCCGCTTTGGTAACTGCAGCGGGAAGGGAGCCTGCAACGTCTGCAAGTCCGCCCGAAGCAGCGTATGGAAGAGCTTCTGAAGCAGCATATAATATTCTCATCATAAATTGCGCTGTCCTTTCAAAAAATAGTAAAAATTGTAATAACGGACTGCCGCTCATATCACGGCAGCCCGGTCATTATTACTTTGAAAATCCGTATTTTACTTTACGGACAGGTGAGTTCAGATAACCGCACCCTTGCCGATATAAAGAGGATAATTCCTGGAGCCTGTAAGCATTCTGCCCTCGCTGATATTTACCAGCTTGTCTGTGATAACACAGTTTACATCACACTTGGGAGCGATAACCGTATCCTGCATGATGATAGAATTCTTTACAACAGCGCCCTTGCCTACCTTTGCACCTCTGAATACGATACAATTTTCAACTGTACCCTCGATGATACAGCCGTCAGCAACAAGAGAATTCTTTACACTTGCGCCGATAGCATACTTTGCGGGCGGATTGTCTCTTACCTTTGTATAAACAGGTGCATTGTCGGGGAACAGCTGCTTTCTCTTATCGGAATCAAGCAGATCCATATTGGCATTGTAATAGGAGATCATGGAGTTGATCTTTCTGAAATAATTCTTGTGGCAGTAGCCCATGATATTGTATTCTCTTGTTCTTGCCTGGAGAATATCTCTCTCAAAGCTGTAAAGACTTCTTGAAGCACCCTCGAGAATAAGATTCTTAAGGCAGTCCTTCGATAATACAAATGTATTGAGAGAAAGATTTGCTGAACCGCTGATAGAAGGACTGATAAGAACATCATTGATCCTTCCGTCCGAATTCATGCCGAAAACAGTGCTTGTACGAGCTGTTTCGATGTCGATCACATCATTTGCATAAACTGCTGTGATATCAGCCTTGGAAGCAATGTGCTGTTCGATAATGGGAGTATAATCCATGCTTGTAACAACATCGCAGTCAGTCATGATAACGTATTCAGCATCTGAGCGCATGATAAAATCGCTTACGCCGTAAAGTGCTTCAAGACGGCCTCTGTACATACCGCTCTGAACATGGCTGAAAGGAGGCAGCAGATGCAGACCGCCCTTCTTTCTTGCCAGATCCCACTCACTGCCTGATCCTAAATGATCAAGAAGTGACTGATAGTTTGACTTTGTGATAACGCCTACCTCGTCGATACCGCTGTTTACCATATTGGAAAGAGTAAAGTCGATAAGTCTGTAGCGTCCGCCGAACATAACCGAACCCATTGTTCTTTCCTTGGTCAGATCGGAAATTGTATTTTCATGCATATTGGCAAAGATAATGCCAAGTACCTTTCTATTCATACTCATTATATATGACCTTCCTTTATAATTAATCGGGCTGTTTGCTTTGTCTTATATGTTTTCCGAAAGGATCTGCTTGGGAGCTACCTTCTTGCCTTCGGAAACATTGATGTTGTGTCCTACGACTGCAATACCCCAGTCGTCACGGTTTTCAACAGCCTCAGGTCTGCAGCCGATCTGAGCACCGCTTTCAATTACACAGTTTTCGCCTACGATGGCATATTCAACAACTGCGCCTGCCTTGATTACCGAGCCGGGCATGATGATCGAATCGGTAACAACAGCGCCCTTTTCAATAGTAACGCCTTCGTAAATTACGGAGAAATCGATCTTGCCGTCAACACAGCAGCCCTCTGCGATCATTGAATTCTCAACCTCTGCATCTGCACCGATGTAGTGAGGAGGAAGAACAGGATTTCTTGAATACATCTTCCAGTCGGGATCATAAAGATCGATAGGAATATTGGGATTGAGAAGATCCATATTTGCTTCCCAGAGAGAATCGAGAGTTCCTACATCCTTCCAGTAGCCGTCAAATGCATAAGCAACGAGCTTTTCGCCTGCGTTCAGCATATTGGGAATGATAGCCTTACCGAAGTCCTTGTCCTCTTCAGGATTGTTTTCGTTTTCAATAAGATACTTTCTGAGCTTATCCCATGTGAATATGTAGATACCCATTGAAGCAAGTGTAGAACGGGGATTCTTTGGTTTTTCCTCAAAGTCTACGATATCGCCCTCATCGTTTGTGATCATGATACCGAAGCGTGAAGCCTCCTCCATGGAAACATCGAGAACGGCGATAGTAGCGTCAGCATTCTTTTTCTTATGATATTCGAGCATATCATTGTAATCCATCTTGTAGATATGGTCACCTGAGAGAATTACAACATACTCAGGATTATATCTGTCAACGAATGCCATATTCTGATAGATAGCATTTGCTGTACCTGTATACCACTGAGCACCCAGTGCTGTCTGATAGGGAGGAAGTGCGTGTGCGCCGCCGTACTGCTTATCAAGATCCCAGGGTTCGCCGTTTCCGATATAATCATGAAGTGCCAGAGGCTGATACTGAGTAAGTACACCTACTGTATCAATACCTGAGTTTACACAGTTGGAAAGAGGAAAGTCAATAATACGATACTTTCCGCCGTAGGGAACAGCAGGCTTTGCCATATTCTGCGTAAGTGCATAAAGACGGCTTCCCTGTCCGCCTGCAAGCAGCATAGCTACACATTCTTTTTTAGTATACATAACAAAACTCCATTCTGCCGCTTTCTGCGGCGCATATTCCGTTTATGCCGAAGCTAACGGTAAAGGTACAGTATATCCGAAGAAGTATCTTCGGATATACCTATTCACTTGAATTACAGAAAACCCTTATTCCTTGGTTTCCTTATCTCCTTTGTCCTTAGTCTTTGTCTTTTTCACGGACTTTTCGGGATCAGCTGCAGCTTCAGCCTTCTTAGCTGAGGGCTTTCTGCCCCGCTTTTTCTTTTCAGTCACAGGTGCTTCGGTCTCAGCCTTTGTCACATCTGCCTTTTCAGCCTTTGACGCTGTTTTCTTTGCGGCAGGCTTCTTTTTAGGCTTTGGAGGGATGTATCTGAACATCAATGCCGAGAATGGAGCGATATCCAGAGTGATCGAATAATCGCAGCCATGCATTGAATATTCCTCTGCCTCAAGCACCTTATTATCAACTGAGCCTTCTCCGCCGTACTTCACATCATCTGTATTGATGATCTGCTCATACTTGCCCGGATAAGGCACACCGATGCGATAGCCTTTTCTGCCTACGGGAACAAAGTTGCATACGGTGATTATCTCGCTCTTCTTATCGGGATCGCTTACGTCCATTCTGCGGAAGGAGATAACGCTCTGAGTATAGTCATCTGCGCATATCCACTTGAAGCCGTCCCACGAGTCGTCATTTCTCCACAGAGGAGAATTATCAAGATAAAGATGATTCATATCCTTAAAGAACTGCTGCATCTTCTTGTGTGTATCATATTCAAGAAGGAGCCAGTCAAGTCCCTGCTGATAATTCCACTCGATGACCTGTGAGAATTCAGTTCCCATGAAATTCAGCTTCTTTCCGGGGTGAGCGGTCATATAAGCAATAAACGCTCTCATGGAAGCAAACTTGCCCTCCATGGAGGTCGCACTCATCTTTCCGAAAAGCGAAGCCTTTCCGTGTACCACCTCATCATGAGAGATGGGCAGCACGAAATTCTCGCTGAATGCATAGAAGAACGAGAATGTAAGCTTGTTGTGATTTCCCGAACGGAAGATAGGATCCATGCTCATATAGGACAGAGTATCGTTCATCCAGCCCATATTCCACTTGAAATTGAAGCCGAGACCGCCGATATCGGCAGGCTTCGTTACCATAGGCCATGCTGTTGATTCCTCTGCGATCATGAGAACCTCGGGATTTCTGCTGAACACAGCGGTATTCAGCTTGCGGAGGAAATCAATAGCCTCATAATTCTCATTTCCCCCGTCCTTGTTAGGTCTCCATTCACCGTCTCTGCGGTCATAATCCAGATACAGCATTGACGCTACCGCATCAACTCTCAGACCGTCAATATGGAACTTTTCGATCCAGTAAACAGCGTTTGAAATAAGGAAGGACTGAACCTCTCCCTTGCCGTAATCGAATATTCTTGTGCCCCATGCGGCATGCTCTCTCTTGAGAGGATCTGCATACTCATAGCAGCAGTCACCGTCAAATTCAAAAAGACCTGCGGCGTCCTTGGGGAAATGTGCGGGTACCCAGTCAAGAATAACACCTATTCCGTTTTCATGGAAAATGTCAACCATTTTCATGAACTGATCGGGAGTACCGTATCTTGATGTGGGAGCATAATATCCTATTACCTGATAACCCCATGAACCGTCAAAGGGGAACTCTGCCAGAGGCATAAGCTCGATATGGGTATAGCCCATATCCTTGAGATAAGCTGACATTTCCTCAGCGAACTTTACATAATCGTAGGGCTCGCCGTCGGGGTATGTTCTCCATGAACCCAGATGAGCCTCATAGATGTTCATAGGACTCTGATAGATATTTGTTTTCTTTTTCTTTTCATACCATGCGGCATCATTCCATGTATAGCCGTCGATATCAAAATATTTTGTTGCGGTATTGGGTCTTGTCTCCATGTGAGCGCCGTAGGGGTCTGCCTTGTCCACGATACTGCGGTGAGAGGTCTCTATGCTGTATTTATATGTAAAATACTGCTCAACACCCTCCACAAAAATTTCCCATACGCTTTTGTCTGTCATTCTGTACATAGGATTTTTTCTTCTGTCCCAGTTATTGAAATCTCCCACTAACGAAACGCTCTTTGCATTGGGAGCCCAGACACGGAAGAAAACGCCTTTTTTTCCGTCCTTCTCGCCCTTGTGAGCACCGAAGAACCTGAAGGCCTCATAATTGTTTCCCTCATGGAAAACAAACAGCGGAAAATCATGATTTTCGTTATTGATCGTGTTGTTGACGGACATAATTTACAAACATTCCTTCCTGATATATTTTCTGATTATATTGAAAATATAATGCTCATGCGGTACGGCAGAGCCGTGTTATTACCGCTCAAAACGGCACTTACGGAGCAGTATGCTCATGCCGCTTTTACACCTGATTATATTTTAACAGATTATGTATCAAATTGCAAGTGCTTTTGTAATGATTTTACAAATCTCACGTAAAACGCTCATGAACTTTGTTTATTTTAGCAATACTTTTCAACTATTTCAAAAAAATCTGCTCTAAAAATCCAAAAAATCAATATTTATTTAATTTTTTCGTCAGTTTGCACGGATTATGCTCATATATTCACCGCATTTTCTGTAATAATAACTATTGTGTATTTTGACTAAGACAGCACTGCACAAAGCAGTTGAATACTTTGTGCAGTGCTGTTGTTATCAATATCTGTAAAGCTTTACCGTAATTACCGTTCTGTCGTCACGGACACAGGAATTCTTTTCACTTGCCGAAATAATTCTGTCGGCGCATATTTCGGCAGTTATGGTATCATTCATCATTATCTCGCCGATATGCTCCCTCGCCTGTTCATCAAAGCCGTCAGAGATCATCACAGCCGAATCCCCTGCTGTCATCTGCATCGTCACGGGAGATATCATAGCCTCCTCTGTCATTCCCACAGGGAGCGAGCTGCACTGTGCCTTTAAGATCTCATCTCCGTTTCTCACATAGCTTTCAACCGCTCCCATTTTATAGAATGTGCATTTACCCGTAAAGGTACTCAGTACCATAATATCCAGTGTGGTGAACATTTCGTCTGAAAACACTCCCGAAAGCAGAAGATTTGCATAATGAACAGCTGCTTCCGTGCCTGCGCCGCTTCTGATAAAACGTCTTATCACCGACACAGCCATGCAGCTTTCCTCTGCAGCACGTCTGCCGCTGCCCATTCCGTCGGCAATTATGAAATACATATTTCCGAAGCCGTCGGAGAAATAATCAGCCGTATCTCCCGACTGTTCATCACTTCCCGGAATGTTCCTCACTCCCACATCTGCAATAAAGGCAGGCAGCTGACACCACCTGATACGTATGATACCGTCCTCGCCATAGGATATAACAGGATTATCAAGCACTCTCCCCGTAAGTGAGGAAAGCCTGTCTGTGATATCCTGCATACTTTTCCGTTCACTTTCATCCGATATATCGGGAGCGAATATTTCCACATATACCCTGCCGTCCCTGTCATAAAATACAGCCGATGTCCTTACCCTTACGCCAAAGCTTCGGAGTATATCCCCTGCCGCCGATGACATTCTCACATCTGCCGAAAACTGCTCGGCAGATATATTTTTCATGGCAAGTCTCTGTGCCTTTATCTGTTCAAGTGCAGCCGCACATATTCCGTCTGCTGTTTTTTCACTGCTTCTTCGCCTTTCCTCCGCCATGTATTCCCTGTTGAAGGTACGCACAAGCTCAGATTTCTTTATACATCTGATAAAGGCTGCAGGAAGCTCATTTTCATGGATAAGTCCCCTTCTGCGCATAAACCGCACCGCAGCGGAAAAAGCCTCTGAAGCATCCTCTGCCGCCTTGCAGTGTTCCCTGTTTCCGCATTTTGAGCATACATATCCGCTGACTGTAGAGCTTATGCATTTTTCCTTTTCCTTAGCCGAAGCCATTCTTCTTGCCGCAGAAATATCTCCGCTTATTTCGTCCATTACCGCCGAAGCAAAGCCAAGCCTTGATATTGTATGCCGCATACAGTTTCTACCATGCCTGTCCGTTGATACAGCAAAGGGCATATATATCCCTCTTGGAACAATACACAGAAGCAGTCCTGCCGCTGCGGAATCCGCAATAAATCCGGTTATTCCCTCGGGAAGTCCCACAGTGACCGCAAATATCAATGATATGAATATATATGCAATGCTTACTGTTATACGTCCCCTGTGAGCCGCAAGACCCGATGCAAAGCCTGTACATACAATAAGTGCCGCAGAACGTGATAGAGAGCTGTCAGCCATTACCATTCCGCATACACCTGCAGCCGCTGCAGCCGCACCTGCCGAGCAGCCGGACTTCATAGCCGCCGCCGCACCGATAAAGCATACAAGAATACGTCCAAGATTGAAATACCATAATTCAATTCCGCAAAGGGCAGATACCGCAATAATTCCGCATATCATAAGGGGCACTGTATCGGAGGAGCTGCCGCCCGACAGGGCTCTGCCGAAAATATAGGCTGCCGCCGCTGTTATGCACGTTCTGAAAAGCACTGCCGCTATCCCCATGGCAGACCCGCCTGTCCACATGACCGCAATTCCTGCACAGGTTAAATAAGTAAGCGCAGAAAAAATAACTGCTGACCTTACGGAAAAACGGCTGCCTGTCACAAGCTTCATAAGGGTCAATATTCCCACTGCCGCTATTTCGTGGAGATTTGTATTAAGCGTATTATGTACTATACCGTAGATAAGCATTCCCACAAGCTCCGCCGCCGAGCCTGCCGCACCTGTTACCGCTCCGAAAGGCACGCACAGGGGCGAATGCATTCCGCCAAGCTCCGAGCCGCTTAAAATATATCCTGCCAACACCGACAGGATCAATTTCACCGTGGTACTGTCAAATATCCGCATAAGCAGCTCTGTATAATTTTCAGCGGATATTTCCTCAGCCGAGATCTGTTCCTTTACTATTATCATTTCAGCCGACTTGACAGTATCGGCTGTTTTTATTTCCTTTATCATTTATTTTCCCTCCCGAAAATGCAACACTACTTTGAATATTATAGAATATAATTTCTGCATATTCGGTCATATCATGTCGGCTGAAAAAATAGTATGCTTTTAAGTAACTGCTGATCAAATCAATTATCGTCCATCTCAGTAACGGATTTTCAATCGGCGTAATCGATGGATGCGCTTTTAATCATCGCTTCCTTAATAAAGTGATATTTTATATAATGTGACAATTATAATAATATCAATCAAGAAAAATCCTGTGTAAAAAAATGAAATAACACCAAAAATATTGTAAATAAACGTTTTTTGTGTTATAATAAATTG
>JAFUOZ010000115.1 GCA_017481565.1 Oscillospiraceae bacterium
GCGGTCTTGAGCTTGATGTTACCGATCATTACAATGGTACCGACAGAAGTGTAAAGACATTATCGGGAGGAGAAGCCTTCAAAGCGTCCCTTTCTCTTGCTCTCGGTCTTGCCGATGAGATACAGTCCTCCGCAGGCGGAATAAAGCTTGATACTATGTTTGTGGACGAGGGCTTCGGCTCACTTGATGAAGAATCGCTTCGTCAGTCCATGGATACTCTTGCAGGACTTACAGAGGGAAATCGCTTAGTGGGAATTATCTCTCATGTAAATACTCTCCGAGAGCGTATCGACAAGCAGATAATTATCAGAAAGGACAAGAGCGGCGGCAGCAGAGCAGAGATCTCAGTATAATAATCTATGCCCTTGCGGATATTTCCGTAAGGGTATTTGTAACCTATTTTCCCTTGAAGCATATAGTAAAGTATGAACGGCAACGTTCATAATGATATGCAATTCGGGGGATAATCAACAATGGCAATATTTTACAATCAGGCAACACTTTCCTATAACGGAAATACAACCAATTCAAATATTACAACAGGCGAGCTTCTTGAAGTTCTTTCTGCTTCAAAAACAGCAGTAGTTGATGAATATATCAACGGCAGAGAGGTGACCTATGTAATAAATATCGTAAATTCGGGTAATTCTGCAATCAGCGGAGTTACGGTGACCGATAACTTAGGCGCATATATTTTCGGAACAGGCACAAGAGTTCCTCTGACCTATTCCGAAGGCTCGGTACGATATTTTGCAGACGGCGTTCTTCAGCCTGCACCCACAGTAACAACGGGAGCACCGCTCACATTCAGCGGAATAACCGTTCCCGCAAACGGAATAGGTACTCTTGTATACTCAGCAGTGCCCAATTCCTTTGCATCGCCTGCTGTGGGAGGAACTATCACAAATACAGCTGTTATCACAGGCGGCGGAAACAGTGTTACCGTAACAGAGGATATCACAGCTGCACAGGGACCTCAGCTTTCGATCAATAAGTCGGTAAGTCCTGCAGTTGTTACCGATAATGACAGACTGACCTATACCTTTGTTATCCAGAACACAGGAAATACAGCAATAACAACTGCTGACAACGCATTTATCACCGACACCTTTGACCCTGTATTAAGCGATCTTACAGTTACCTTCAACGGTGCTGTATGGACAGAGGGCATAAATTACACCTATGACGAAACAACAGGACTGTTCACATCGTTAGAGGAACAGATAACCGTTCCTGCCGCTTCCTATTCACAGGACCCTGTAACAGGCGGCTGGGTAATTGACCCCGGTGTAAGTACACTTGTGATCTCGGGAATCGTATAATAATATAAAATCCGACAGATAGAATAAAATATCCCGTGCAGCCGTCCGCAAGGAATGACTGCACGGGATATTTTTTATAAGTTCTTGGTATTTTCCTTAAGTATGCGTCCTTCTCTTAAAAGCTCCTTAAGAGTATCTGCCTCATTATTTTCAATGGCATTGCGGTATTCTGTAAGCCTGTCGATAATATAGTCGATCTCAAAACAGAGGGCGTTTTTATTCATAAGGAACAGGGGAGTCCACATATCCTCATTAAGTTTTGCAACACGGGTAAGATCCTGAAAGCTTCCTGCACTGAAACCAAGCTGACGCTGATGTGTAGGACTTTTTATATATGCATTTGATACAACGTGAGCAAGCTGGCTGGTGAATGCAATAATAGAGTCGTGATCCTCAGCCGAAGCGATTACCACCTTTTTGAAATTGATAGCATAAGCGAAATCCTCCAGAAGATTTATCACCTTCTGGGGCGTATTCTTTGTGGGGGTCATGATAAAGCTTGCATTGTCAAAAAGATTGTCAAGAGAATATTCATAGCCTGAAAATTCACGGCCTGCCATAGGGTGAGCGCCTACAAAGGTGACCTCATGCTCCGCAAGTACAGGTTCAACAGCCTGAACGATGCTTTCCTTTACACCGCTTACATCAATAACAATGCTGTGCTTCTTGAATTTTGACGCATTATTGATACAGAAATCAATGCATTTGTCAGGGAAAAGACCGATTATAGTAATATCGGCATTACCCACTTCCTTTTCCTCATAGTCGATAGCACCCTGTGAAAGCGCCATTTTTATAGTTTCGGGATTGATATCTATACCGCCCACTTTATGCTCGGTATGCTTTTTTATATGCTTGCAAAGTGAGCCGCCGATAAGACCAAGTCCCACTACAGTTATTTTCATCGGGTTATCCTTCCTTATCAGATATTGAAGAGAAGCTCGGAATATGTAGGCATAGGCCAGATATCCGAAGGTGTAACAGTTTCAAGCTCATCGGCATAAGCACGAAGCTCCTGCATTGCAGTGAAGATATTGTCTCTGAAATATTTTGCGGTTGCCTCAACTCCGTCGATACCGCCTGCTTCAACAAGGAATTTCTCAATTTCCGCTGTCATACGGGATATATTCTTTGTAAGACCGCTTACCTTTGAAGCAAGTGCGACCTCTACCTCGCTGTCAATTCCGATGCTGTTCTTTGCATAAGCAGTTTCGGCAAGCTCCTTTCCGAAGCGTATTCCGGCAGGAATGATCTGCTTTCTTGCCATATCAACCATAGTAAGCGCTTCAATGTTAAGCACCTTATAATAGTTTTCCAGGAGTATTTCGGTTCTTGATTCAAGCTCCGCTCTTGTATAAACACCGAAACGCTCAAAGAGAGCAACATTCTTTTCATCGGTATAATGGGGGAGTGCGTCAACTGTTGTACGGTAATTGAGAAGACCTCTCTTTTCAGCTTCTGCTACCCATGCGTCATCATAGCCGTTTCCGTTGAATATAACAGCCTTGTGTGCGGAATATGTTTCCTTAAGAAGCTTGTTAAGATCATCGCTGAAATTTTCACTGCCTTCAAGCTTGTCGGCAAATTCCCTGAGAGCGTCCGCAACAATGGTATTGAGGATAGTATTTGTGCAGGCGATAGAATCAGCTGAGCCGAGCATTCTGAATTCGAATTTGTTTCCTGTGAATGCAAAGGGA
>JAFUOZ010000116.1 GCA_017481565.1 Oscillospiraceae bacterium
AACGTTAGAGGAAAGGAATTCCCTGTTGTTTTTAAGCGAGCCTAAGAAAACAACTATAAGAGGAAGGATTACTATCAGACAAGCTATAATAAGAATAACATACTTAAGAACATTGAATATCTTTGCGGTAACATCAACGTCCTGTTTTTTTCCGGAGGGAGTATTTACATTTGACATATTACTTATCCTCCTTGAAAACAAGCTTCTGGATTATGGTGACGACGACTATGATAAAGAACAGCACGACCGCCATTGCCGAGGCTAGTCCGACCTTCTGGAACTTGAAGGCTGTCTCTGTGGTCTGGATAACGAAGGTGCTGGAGCCCATGCGTCCGCCTGTGATGATGAAGGGGATCTCGTAAACGCTGATAGCGCCCTTTACAGCAAGGATCATCTGGAGCAGGATAATAGGCTTGATGCTTGGTGCGATAATGTATCTGAATACCTGGAAACGATTTGCACCGTCAAGCTCGGCAGCTTCATAAATATCGGGCGATACCGACTGGATAGCTCCGATGAACATTACAAGGTCCATTCCTATGTAACGCCATATTGAAACGAACACAAGACATACATTTACAAGACCCTCTGTAGACAGGAACTTTACAGGTTCACCGCCGAAAAGGGTGATGATTGAGTTGAGAGTACCGTCAGTATTGGTGATACCGTCGCCTCTCTGGAAAAAGCGTCTGAAAATAAGTGCAACGGCTACTGTGTTGATCATATAGGGGAAGAACAGTACGCCCTTGAAGAAGTTTGCAAATCTGATTTTTGAACAGATGATGGTTGCTAAGAAAAGCGCCAGTGAAAGCTGGATAAACGAACCGAACAGATAATAGATACTGTTTTTGAAGGCAGCAAAATATTCGGGAGTTGTGAATACTGTCTTGTAATTCTCAAGACCGACATATTTTACGTTTACAGCAAACTGATCTCTTTCCTCCAGACTGAATTTGAACATTTCAGCTGCAGGTATGTAGGTAAAGATAAATAAAAGAACAGACGGTATAAGCAGAAATACGCATACTGTTATCATTTTCTGAGTATATGCACTTCCGAGCCGTCTGCTGTTATTAGTTTTTGAACTCATATTTGATAACCCTCATAATTAGTGTGATTGGTGTATTACTTAGGATTTACCAAAACCGCCGTGACCGATACGACGGCTTTGGCACAGGAGAAAGTACGGGCGAAATGCTCACCCGAAATTATGAAAAACCAAAGATTTGGAAAATGATGCGGTTAATAATATCACACAATAGTTTTATGTGATATTGTTTTAAAGTAATCTAGGGATACTATATAGCTTGTATACTTTCCGCTGCACAAAACCAAAAGCTGCTGAGTTTACTGCAACGGAAAGCATACAAAGCCAATAGAAATGCTTTGTATAGCATTGCTTAAAATGAGTGCGTCGGTCAGGCACAGCCGGTCTGACCGACGGCTCACTTTATGATATATCGTGAGAGGTGAAAGCTATATTGAAATTAGCCGAGGATCTCGTCTCTCTTTGCATTCCATGCAGCGTTTGTATCAGCACAGATCTTGTCATATTCTTCTCTGCCCTTGCCGTCGAATGCAGCTTCAGCCATTCTGAACTTGAAGTTTGTGGAAGCATCGCCCCAAGGATCAACCTCAGAAGCCTTTGCGATCTCATCGAACTTACCTGCTAAGTCACCTGTTGCGGGAGTTTCAACGAAGAGCTCAACGCCCAGCTCATCGAAGGAGGAAAGTGTCTCAGGCATGGGAGCACCCTTAAGACCGCTGATCTCGCCCTCGTTCTGAGCAAAGCCTGAATCTGTGCAGAACCATGTAGCATATGCGAGAGATGCATCAAGGTTAGCGGAATTCTTGTTTACGCTCATCATGTAGTCGTTGGAGGATACGGAATAGATCTTGCCGTCAATAGTGTTGGGGAAAGGCATGTAGCCAACGTTTGCAGGATCAGCGCCGATGTTTACAGCTGCTTCCTGGAACTGGCTGATAGCCCATGAACCGAGTACCATTGTTGCGATCTTGCCCTCAGCGAATGCAGGCTTACAGCCTTCCCAGTCAGTTGTCATGGGGTCTTCTTCGTGGAGTGCGGGATCTGCATAGATATCAAAGAGTGTACCGTAAACAGCGTCATAGGGGCTGCCTGCGGAGAAGAGGTCCTCCTTGTTTACGAGAAGTCTTGTTGTGTTGTACTCAGGATCGCCAGAAGCACTTACAACGAGAGACTGCCACTGAGTGATGCACCATGCAGCGTTGTAGTTTGTATAATAAGGAATAGCGTCTGTGTTGTCAGCGATCTGCTTGAGGCAAGCAAGGAACTCGTCTGTTGTCTTGGGGAGAGCTGTGATGCCTGCGTCTGCCCATACCTTCTTGTTGTACATGATACCTGAAGCTGTACCGCCTGTAGGAAGTGCGTAAACCTGACCGTCAACGCTGTAGTTTTCCAGCCAGTAGTACTTCTGGGAAAGCTCATCGAGAGAGCCGAAGGAAGCGAAGAAGTTAGGAAGATCAGCCTGCTTGAGAGCCTGAGGAGTCATTACAACATCGCCGTAGTTATCGGACTGCATCATTGTAGCAACGTCATCGGCATAGTTTGTGAAGGACTGATATTCTACAGTTACATCAGGATAAAGTGCGTTGAAGCCCTCTGTAAGCTTAGCCATTGTACCGTCCTGATCACGGTCTGTACGGTGGTGGAGTACCTTGATAGTACCGGAAAGACCACCGGCAGCAGCGTCTCCGCCCTCTGCGCCGCCATTATCCGCTGCAGCTGCAGTTGTTTCAGCAGCATTGTCAGCCTTAGCAGTTGTTGATGCACTGTCGGAACCGCTGTCCTTAGCACCGCATGCTGCCAGCATTGTGCATGTCATTGTGAGAGCTGCACAAGCAGCAACTGTTCTTTTAAACTTCATACTCATTTTAGAATTACCTCCATAATTCAATTTTAAAAATAACCGCAGCGTTGAGCCTTACTTTTTTTACACTTGAATAAGTGATCGTTATATCTGACGGATAAGCCGTCCGGCATGGGCTGTTTATCCGCTGCGTGTTCTGCATGTACTTATTATGTACTAAAATCCCTTAACTGTCAATATGTTTATTTAATAAGTAGCATTTTGCACAAATATAGATTGTTAAGTTTTAGTATTTTGCAGATTTTTTTCACGAGTACATCACAAATTTTGTATAAATGACTAATTGTTATGTGTCGAGTTGTTGAATATGCATAAAATTTATAAAATAACTTAAACGTTATCGAAAAAAGTTAATAATTGTGAAACCGATATCTTAAGATAATGTCAATTTGTGGTTCATATAAAATTTAAAAACGTTCGATTAATAAAGTTGATAAATTGCTTAAAATCAGAAAATGTAATTGATTTATTAAGTTTATCCGTGAAGAAAAATTTAGCTTAACAAAACTATTGAAATTTTTGTCGGGGTGTGATAGAATATATCTTGAATAATAAATTATAAAGTGCTTATTTAAGACGGGGCGGCATTCAGCCGCAGTATGTTTTAATTATAGTATATATGCTTCTGACAGGAGTGGATCAAAGTGGGCAGAAAAGTTACAATGAAGGATATTGCCGAAAAGCTTGAGATCAGCACGGTAGCGGTATCCTTTGCCATGTCAGGCAAAAGGGGAGTCAGCGAGGAGCTGAGAGCAAAAATAAAGCGTACAGCCGATGAAATGGGTTATAAGTATGAATCGGGAATGTCTCCCAGAAAGGCTTCCTGCAGTAATAACATAGGTATAGTTGTTGCGGAGCGGTATGTTTCCGATAATTCATTTTATTTCAAGTTTATCAGGAGCATTTCAACAGTGCTCCAGAATCATAATAACTACGCTTTTTTTCATACTCTTACCGCATATAATGAGGAAAGAGCGATCCTTCCAAATATATTCGAGCTGGAGCATGTGGATGGGGTCATAGTACTGGGACAGATATCCGATAAGTATTCCGAAGCTATCATAGCGTCGGGTATACCTGTTGTGTTCCTTGATTTTTACAATGAGCTTACCTCAGACAGCTGCATCGTATGCGACGGTTTTTACGGAATGTATGAAATGACCAACTATCTTATAAGGAACGGTCATAAGAAAATAGCCTTTGTCGGAAATATCCATTCCACCAGCAGTATACAGGACAGATATTTAGGCTACTTAAAATCGCTGATAGAGCATAAGCTTCCTCTGCATGATTATTTCCTTATAAGCGACCGTGACGAAAAAACGGGACGCTTTATCCCCTTGGAGCTGCCGCTTATTATGCCTACGGCGTTTGTGTGCAACTGTGACGAAACAGCCTGCAGACTTATTTCGGTACTTAAGGAGAACGGTTATCGTGTTCCCGAGGATATATCGGTCACAGGCTTTGACAATTCAGTATACAGCAGCATCAGTGTACCGAATATCACCACTGTTGAGGTAAATGCGGCAAATATGGCGGAGCTTGCGGTAGAATCGCTCATGTCCAAGATAAAGTCACCCTCGAATTCAATAGGAATGATACAGGTAAAGGGACAGCTTGTGCTTAAGGATTCGGTTGCTTCTCTTAATTATTGACAGATTTTTTTTTGAAAAAAGCATCTCTCGGTCACAGAACAGGTCACAGTGCGGTTCTGTGAATATGAGAGGTGCTTTTTGTATTTTTTTGAATGGTCACATAATGAGTTACACGGTAAAAATTATAATTTGGTATTGACATTGTTTGAAAAAGTTGTATAATATATATAAAAGGCGGCGGTTTATATTGCTGTTTAAATGATCGACGGAGGGATTTTATGAAAAAGTCCGGTTTATTAAAAAAGATAGTTACTTTTTTTACAGCTTCGGCTGTGTCGTTGGGAGTTGTTTCGGCTGTTCCTGAAAAACTGATTCCGGGATACGGTGTTCATGTCAGTGCGGAGGAACTTAAAGCTTCTGATTATAATACTTTATATAGATCGAAGCTTATTGAGATAATTGAAAGTGAAAGCTATAACTCATATTATTGCTTTGATTTGTATGATATGGATTCAGATAATGTGCCTGAATTGTTTGTATCAAACGGTCTGAGTAATGCAAATCATGTTAATGTATATACGGTGTACGATAATTCTGTTGTTGAGCTTGGCTCATACGGCTCATACGGTGAAGTGGGGGCAGCGCTTAATAAGTATATTTACCATTATTCTTTAAGACAAGGCTATGAGTATAAAAGCTATTACAGTAAAAAAGCAAATGCTATAGAGTGTGTACTATCAGCATCTGATTCACGTGCTGCCGTAGATGACGGGATATGTGAGCTTAACGGAACCGAGGTTTCAGAAGAGGAATATGAAAGCGAAATATCCAAATGGGACGAATATGAATGGGAATGGATAGGACGTAAATACAGACTTAATGAAGATAGCGTATATAGTGTATTTGAAATTTCTGTTGACAAAACCACTTTCCCCGATGATATTTTCAGACAGTATGTTTGTGATAATTTTGATACCAATAAGAATAATATTCTTTCAACAGACGAAATAAATGCAGTTACTGCGATAGATGTAAGTAATACTGAGATCACACTGCTTAAAGGTATAGAATATTTTACCGAGCTTACATCGCTTAAATGTGATAACTGCTGCCTTGCTTATGTAGATGTTTCTGCAAATACAAAGCTTACGGAATTTTCGGCAAGTGGAAATGTATATGATTTAGAGTGTGAGATGCCTTGTAGCGTTAATGCAAGAAATGATTTTGATATATCACAGGTAACTGACCTTGAAAATTGTACCTATGATGCCGAATCCCATTCATTTATCAATATTACGGGACCGATTTCATATCTTGTAACTCAGGATACACCTGTTACATCTGACGGCGATATGGATTATGTATATGAAATTATTCCTATATTTGTAGATTATTCCGATATCCGGGGCTTTGAGCGTATGCGCTCGGGCAGCATTGGAGTTAATGGCCTTTTTGCTATGTGGTATATAGGCAATAAGTATGGTAGGCATGTAATAAACTTTTGTTATGATGAAGAATTTGAAACTGCTATATATACTATTTCCAGCGATTGGATAGAGAATTATGATGAAAATCACCCGATAACAGCTTCATATTCTTATGACTGCGGAAACGGTTTTACGGCAGAATTCAAGATAAATATATCGCTTGTGGGCACAAAAGAACAGGATATCGCTGTTCATCAAAGAAGGATCGCAATCAACGAAAATAATTTCCCCGATGATATTTTCAGACAGTATGTTCTTGATAATTTTGACAGAAATGATGATAAATATCTTTCGGGAGCCGAATTGTCTGTAATTAATATAAATGTAGATAATATGGGAATAGAAAGCTTAAAGGGTATTGAGCATTTTCATTATTTGTGGACGCTCAGATGCAGCAATAATATGCTGACAGAGCTTGATGTAAGCAACAACTCACATCTTTATCATCTTGAATGTGATAATAATCATCTCAGCAGTATAAATGCAGCTAACGGAGCAAAGTTTACAACTTTTTCGGCTGAAAACAATATCTGTGAGATAAATACTGAGAATAATGTTTTTACACTGTCGGAACTTGGTGGTTTTAACGCTTCAAAGGCTTCAAACTGGAGTGGCGCTGTATATAATTCCGAAGATAATACTATTACAATAACCACCGATACGATAACCTATGATTACGACTGCGGAAACGGTCATACAGCAAGATTTACGCTTATAGTAAATCAGCAGACCACCCCCGACCTTCAAACCAGCATAACCGCAGTAAACTCCCTCTTTGACGACGAAACAAACATAAAGATACTCACCGATCTCGAAATGAAAATGATCGAGATAGTTCTTGAAAATGACTACAACAAAGCCGCATGACACAATATAATACAGTATAACGATAAAAAACCGTCTCTGCCCGATAAAAGCAGGGGCGGTTTTGTTGTATATATTAAAATTCTGTTAAATTATCTTGATAACCTGATGATATATCCCTCATTGACTTGACTTATTCCGCAAAATGTAATATAATGAATAGGTATAATGCATATAGTAGGCATTATAAAAATTCACTATAAAGGACGTGAGGGTTATGATACAGGCCGCAGAGGCAATGGTAAAATGTCTTGAGATTGAGGGTGTAAAGGTCGTCTATGGTTATCCGGGCGCTGCTATCTGCCCTTTTTATGATGAGCTGCATAAGTCGGACGTTCATCACGTTCTGGTGCGCCATGAAGCTAACGCAGGTCATGCTGCAAGCGGTTACGCACGTATGACGAACCGTCCTGCAGTATGTATTGCCACATCCGGTCCCGGTGCCACCAATCTTATAACAGCAATAGCTACCGCTTATATGGACAGCGTACCCCTTATCTGCATCACGGGACAGGTATCCTCCGATCAGATAGGCTGTGATGTATTCCAGGAAGCAGATATCACAGGTGCGGCTGAGCCTTTTGTAAAATACAGCTATCTGGTAAAGGACGCAAAGGAGCTTCCCAGAGTTTTCAAGGAAGCATTTCATATTGCGGGAACAGGCAGAAAGGGACCTGTTCTTATTGATGTTCCTATGGATATCCAGAAGGAAATGATCGAATTTGAATATCCCGATTCTGTTTCAATGCGTACCTATAAGCCTACCGTAAAGGGTAATGTAATGCAGATGAAGAAGATCTGCGAGGCACTTGCGTCAGCGAAGAAGCCTCTTATCTGCGCAGGCGGCGGAGTATTCCTTTCGGACGCAAGAGACGCTCTTGTTAAATTTACCGAAAAAACAGGTATTCCCGCAGTATCTACAATGATGGGTCTGAGCCTTTATCCCTCTGAGCATCCTCTTTATTTCGGTATGCTCGGAATGCACGGCGTAAAGAGTGCAAATGAAGCGGTTTCAAGGTGCGATACTATCGTGCTTATCGGTGCAAGAGTAGGTGACAGAGCAGTAAAGTCTCCCAAATTCCTTGCAAAGACTACAAAGATAATACATATTGATATAGATCCTGCCGAGATCGGCAAGAATATTCCCGTTGATATTCCTCTGGTAGGCGATTGCCGTATGGTTCTTGAGGGTATGACGGAAATAATGCCCGACTGCGATCATTCCGACTGGGTAAAGGAGCTTTCCGATATAAAGAACTCCGTTCCCGAGGAAGATGAAACAGAGGGCTTTGTAAATCCCAAGATGTTCCTTAAAAAGCTTTCGGCTATATGCCCCGAAAATACCGTATGCGTTGCCGATGTAGGACAGAATCAGATCTGGGCGTGCAATAACTTCGAGATGAAGAAGGGACGCTTCCTTACAAGCGGCGGCATGGGTACAATGGGATATTCTCTCCCTGCGGCTATCGGCGCAAAAATGGCTTGTCCCGAAAATGAGGTCATCGCTATCTGCGGCGACGGCTCCTTCCAGATGCAGATGATGGAGCTTGCAACTATCATGCAGGAGGGTATTGCCGTTAAGGTGATACTTATGAAAAATAACCGTCTGGGAATGGTAAGAGAGCTGCAGACTGTCCATTATGAAAATCATCAGATGGCAGTACATCTTAAGGGAAGTCCCGACTTTGTTCAGCTTGTTTCCGCTTACGGTATTCCTGCGGAGAGAGTAGAAACAATGGCAGATGCGGAAGCGGCAGCCGAGCGCATGAAGAATGCAAAGGGACCGTATTTTATCGAATGTAATGTCTATAAGTATGAAACTACTTTATAAGAATAGGAGGTCGGCAGTTTCTGCCGTATTAGTATGAAGCATACAATATCAATTCTGGTTGAAAACCATGCAGGTGTTCTTTCAAGAGTTTCGGGACTTTTCTCAAGAAGAGGCTTCAATATCGACAGCCTTGCAGTAGGAGTTACCGATGACCCTACAATTTCAAGAATAACAATAGTTGCGGACGGCGATGAGCATACTGCACAGCAGCTTGAAAAGCAGCTCCATAAGCTTGTTGATACCCTTAAGGTAAAGACGCTTGCTCCCGATGAGCTTCTTGCAAGAGAATTACAGCTTATCAAGATAGGCGCAGCTCCCTCACAGAGAAGCGAGGTGCTTACAATCTGTGAGATCATGGGCGCAAAGATCGCCGATATCACAGCAAACACCATGACTATTGAGATATCCGATACCACCGATAACCTTTCACGCTTTCAGGAGCTTATTTCGGGCTATGGTATAAAGGAGATCGTTCGTACAGGCACTATCGCTATACAGAAGGGTGCAGTTACTATCAAGTAATTTAATGGATATTATAAAATATCAGGGATATAATATCATGGATATTAAGAATACAAACCGAATGGCGGCTATTCTTGATCATATAAAAACTACATAACATTGGAGGAAGTTACAATGAATAAGATCTATTATCAGCAGGACTGCGATCTCAGCAGACTGGACGGCAAGACCGTTGCAATCAACGGCTACGGCTCACAGGGTCACGCTCATGCACTCAACCTTAAGGACAGCGGCGTAAACGTTGTTGTTGGTCTTTACACAGGCTCAAAGAGCGCTGAAAAGGCTAAGAATCAGGGTCTTGAGGTTATGTCAGTAGCAGACGCTGCAAAGGCAGCTGACGTTATCATGATCCTCATTCCCGATGAAAAGCAGGCAGAGGTTTACAACAATGATATCGCTCCCAACCTTACAGCAGGCAAGACACTTGCATTTGCTCACGGCTTCAACATTCACTTCGGCTGCATCGTTCCCCCTGCAGACGTTAATGTTATCATGATCGCTCCCAAGGGTCCCGGACACACAGTAAGAAGTGAATATCAGGCAGGCAAGGGTGTTCCTTGTCTTATCGCTGTTGAGCAGGAC
>JAFUOZ010000117.1 GCA_017481565.1 Oscillospiraceae bacterium
CATCATACACGATAGAGTTTGACAGCTTGCCCTTTATCATTTCAAAAACCTCACTGACAGGGATTATCTCTGTAACCTTTTCATCAGTAAAAGTGAGCTTTGTATTTGTTTTAAAGGTGATTATACAATCAAAACCGTCAGATCGTATCATTTTCATTTCCATACAATCTGTGCCAAATGTATCTGCCATAGAAAACGGTGCTTCATCCTTTGGCACCGAGATATATTGCAAAGGAACGCCATCATAATATATCCTTAGCTTTATATCAACGATCTCTGTTCCGTCGGTAAGCTTATGTATATATAATGTCTGCACCTTATAGGTTATCCTGTCATCAACTACATAGGGAAAATCCCTCATATAGCTTTCTGCCTTTTCAACGACCTCTCCAACAGTGATCTCGCCGTCGATGAGCTTCAGAGTCTGAGATAGTGTATCCTCATCCGCATTAAGACAAGAAATAACCCGATCTGCAAGATCTCTGTCAAGATAACCATCTTCCTCAGCGATAAGAGCAAATTTGCTTTCAAGCAGCGGAGTTTCCCACAATCGCAAAGAATACACCATACACTCGATATTGCCATAGTTTTCACCGTCATAATTCTGACTTGAATTATAAATAGCTGCGATCCTGTTATCATTCAAATATTGTTCAATAGTCAGCTCCTCACGCTCTGCACCTACATACCCACACGGAACAGCGATAAATGCTTCATCAGGGTAATAATTACCACCGAGCCACTCCTTTTCGAGCCAACGGATCTGCTCATATATCTTCTGCGGTGTTTCTATGCCATAGATAAAATTCTGCGAATATATAGACAGGCTATCGGTCTGCGGAATTACTATATCACAATTATCCAGCTTAAAGATACCGTCAGTCGCTGCAATAGCAGAAAGTTCATTCGTTGCGGAAGCGGTCACTTCCGATACAGGCTTTAGCGTTATCTCACTGTTTTCGCCGTCAATAACACCATTTTGCTGCTCGTTCTCAATTCCACTTTCGATACGCTCCATATCCTCAATTACATCCTGCGGAGTTTCCACCGTACAGGAACACAGCAAGCTTGATATAAACGACAGACACAGCACACTTGATACTATTAGTTTGCCACCAGATCTTTTCTTTTTCCTATTAAAAACATTGTCGATACGCATCTTCAACATCTCCTTTGTACTGAAATAAGATGCCGCTGTTGTAAGACTTCCGCTCTGTTCTCCCATTTTCAGCAACATATAGCAATAATCACGCTTATACTGCTTATCCGAGTTTTTGGTAACAGCCTCATCGCACATAACCTCAAGACTTCCGATACATTCCCTTACCAGCAGCCACACAAACGGATTAAACCATTGTACCGCTGCAACGACCGAGAAAAACAGCTTTTTGTATGCGTCCTTATGCTTATAGTGCATAAGCTCGTGACAGAATATCATTTCAAGCTCCTCGTCCGAATATCTATGCAAAGGTATAATGATATACGGTCTGATAAATCCAAGCAACATAGGTGAGCCTATGTTTTCCGATATAAGAACAGAGATATCCTTATCAATAAACATTCTGCTCTTAACATTGCCTATTATATCAAGTATTCTTTTTTCTCTTACATACTCACCTTTTTCAAGGATCAGCTTTTTTAGATAGAAGTATTTTCCCACCTGCCATATCAGACATA
>JAFUOZ010000118.1 GCA_017481565.1 Oscillospiraceae bacterium
AGCAGCAGCTCAAGGTTCTTATTCCTGATGAGATCGTTGTTTCCGAGCTTGCTTCAAGACTTAAGGTAACAGCTACCGAGGTCATCAAGAAGCTTATGGGTCTGGGAGAAATGTGCACTATCAATCAGGTGATCGATTTTGATACAGCGTCACTGGTCGCTGAGGAGCTTGGCGCAAAGGTTGAAAAGGAAGTTATCATCACTATCGAGGAGCGTCTTATCGATGATTCCGAGGACGACGGCGAGGGCGAGGAAAGAGCACCTGTTGTTGTTGTAATGGGTCACGTTGACCATGGTAAGACATCACTTCTCGACAGGATCAGAAACGCAAATGTTACCGCTTCCGAAGCAGGCGGTATCACACAGCATATCGGTGCTTACAGAGTAAACTGCAACGGCAAGGATATTACCTTCCTTGATACTCCCGGACATGAAGCCTTCACATCAATGAGAGCTAGAGGTGCGTCTATCACCGATATAGCTATTCTCGTTGTTGCTGCCGATGACGGTATCAAGCCTCAGACAGTTGAGGCTATCAATCATGCAAAGGCTGCAAATGTATCTATTATCGTAGCTATAAACAAGATGGATAAGCCGGCGGCAAATCCCGATCATGTAAAGCAGCAGCTTACAGAACACAGCCTTGTTCCTGAGGAGTGGGGCGGCGATATCATCTGCGTTCCCGTTTCCGCAAAGACAGGCGAAGGTATAGAAGAGCTTCTTGAAAATGTTCTTCTGGTTGCAGAGGTTGCCGAGCTTAAGGCTAATCCCAACAGACTTGCAAAGGGTGCTGTTATCGAAGCAAGACTTGACAAGGGCAGAGGTCCTATCGCTACTATCCTTGTACAGAACGGTACGCTCCACACAGGAGATATCATCATTGCAGGTACAGCTGTGGGCCGTGTAAGAGTTATGACCAACGACAAGGGCGAGGTCGTAAATGAAGCAGGTCCTTCATATCCTGTTGAGATCACAGGTCTTGCAGAGGTTCCCTCGGCAGGCGATATCTTCAATGCGGTTGAAGACGAGCGTCTTGCAAGAGAGCTTGTTGAACAGCGTAAGCATGAGGCAAAGGAAGAGCAGTTCAAGCAGTATCAGAAGGTTACTCTGGATAATCTGTTCAATCAGATCGCTCAGGGCGAGATCAAGGAGCTTCCCGTTATCGTCAAGGCTGACGTACAGGGCTCCGTTGAGGCTGTAAAGCAGTCTCTTGAAAAGCTTACAAATGAAGAGGTAAGAGTAAAGGTTATCCATGGCGGCGTTGGTGCTGTATCCGAAAGTGACGTTATGCTTGCCGACGCATCAAATGCTATCATCGTAGGCTTTAATGTTCGTCCCGACCCCGTTGCGGAGGAAAACGCAAAGAGAGACGGTGTAGAGATCAAGCTTTACCGTATCATCTATGACGCTATCGAGGAGATCACAGCTGCCATGAAGGGTATGCTTGCTCCCAAGTTCAAGGAGGTTATTCTCGGTAAGGTCGAGGTAAGACAGGTTTATAAGATATCCAATGTAGGTGCTGTTGCAGGTGCTTATGTTCTTAACGGTAAGGTCACAAGAAACGCTCAGATCAGAGTAGTACGTGACGGTATCGTTATTGCAGAGGATAAGATGTCCAGCCTGAAGCGTTTCAAGGACGACGTGAAGGAAGTAAATGACGGATATGAGTGCGGTATCACTCTTGAAAAGTTCAACGATGTCAAGGAAGGCGATATCTACGAAGCCTTCATAATGGAAGAGATCAAGGCTGAATAATAAAAAATGTTCCTGCCGCTGTATATCGGGCGGCAGGATATGAATAAATATAGTTAGAATGTATCATCGGAGGGAGGATTGGCAATATGCCTAACTTTAAGAACAGACGTCTTTCGGAGGATATCCGCAGAGAAATTTCAACGCTTATTCTTACCGAAATAAAGGATCCCAGAGTAAAGGGCGGACTTGTATCGGTAGTAAGAACAGAGCTTTCGGGAGATAATTCCCACTGTAAGGTCTATATTTCCAGTCTTGACGGAATGGAAGCGTCAAAAAACGCTGTAAAGGGTCTTGAAAGCGCAGGCTGGATGATAAAGAAGTCGGTTGCCGACAGACTTCATCTGAGAAAATGCCCCGAGCTTAAGTTCATAGCAGATGATTCTATTGAACATTCTGCAGATATTGAGCGTATGCTTGAAAGCGTTCTTCCGAAAAAGGAAAGCGAGCCCCGTGAGGAAGAAGAGGACGCTGACGAATAATTATCAATGGAAAGGGTGGTCATAATGCGTATAGGCTATAAGGAAGCGGCGCAGTTTATCGGCGGATGTGACAATGTGCTTATCCTTACTCATGCAAGTCCCGACGGAGATACGCTGGGAAGCGGCTTTGCACTTTGCAGGGCACTGAGAAATGCGGGTAAGAAGGCAAATGTTCTTTGTTCGGACGATTTTCCCAAGCGGTTTGACTTTATGTATACGGGTTGCGAACCTATGGATTTTGAGCCGCAGACTGTAATTGCAGTGGATGTGGCAGATGCAAAGCTTCTCGGTGAAAAGCTTTCCGTATATGCAGATAAGGTACAGCTTTGTATTGACCACCATATTTCCAATACAGAATATGCCGAAAGGCTGCTTCTGGGAGAAACCTCTGCCGCTGCCTGTCAGGTCATATACAGACTTCTCAGGGAAGCGGATATGGCTATTGACGATCAGACCGCAGTATGTCTTTATACGGGAATAGCTACTGACACAGGCTGTTTTAAGTTTGAGAATGTTACTAAGGAAACACATCTTATCGCAGCGGAATTGCATGAATATAATATTCCGTTTGCAAAGCTGAACAGACAGCTTTTCGATATCAGGAGCAAGGACAGAATAAAGGCGGAGCAGCTTATTCTTTCGGGCTTTGAGACCGAATGTGACGGAAAGTGCGCCGTTGTTGTCCTTACTCTTGACCTGATAGAAAAGGCAAATATAGATCCTGATGAATTTGACGGTATCGCTTCTGTTATCATGCAGGTGGAGGGTGTTGAGATCGGAATAACTGTCAGGGAAAAAACAAAGGGAGTTTTCAAGGCTTCCGTGCGTTCGGCATCCGAGGCTGATGTTTCGGCAATGTGCAGAAAATTCGGCGGCGGAGGACATATCCGTGCGGCAGGCTGTACCTTAGAGGGTACTCCCGATGACGTAAAAAAACGGCTTTTTGCCGCTGCAGCGGAGGCACTTGCAAATGGAGCTTAACGGTATTATCTGCATGAGAAAGCCAAAGGGCTTTACATCCTTTGATGTTATCGCAAAAATGAGGGGGATACTTAAGCTTAAAAGGCTTGGTCATGCAGGAACGCTTGATCCTATGGCTGAGGGAGTTCTGCCTGTTTTTGCGGGCAGGGCTACTATGGCGTGTGATATGCTTCCTGACCATGATAAGATATACAGGGGCGGCTTTAAGCTGGGACTTGTGACCGATACACAGGATATAACAGGAAATGTGACCGAAGAAAAAGGATATACGCCTGTTTCCCGTGAAGAGATAGAGACTGTTATTGCAGATTTCCGAGGAAATATCATGCAGATACCGCCTATGTATTCGGCAGTCTCCGTAAACGGACAGCGGCTTTACGACCTTGCAAGGCAGAATATCACTGTTGAGCGAGAACCTCGTCCTATTACCGTATACAGACTGGAGCTTCTTTCCTTTGATGATGAAAAGGGAGAAGGAGTTCTGGAAATTTCCTGTTCAAAGGGAACATATATCCGTACACTTATAAATGACATAGGTGAAAAGCTGGGTACGGGAGCGGTCATGACCTCTCTTATCAGAACATCAGCCTGCGGCTTTACCCTTGATAACTGCATCGGTTTTGAGGAGCTGCAGCAGGAAGCGGACAGGGGAGGAGATTTTTCAAAATTCATTCTTCCCATAGAAAAGGTTTTTGAATATCTTCCCGAACTCAGACTTACTCATCATGAGGAAAGACTATACAGAAACGGCATAAAGCTTGATGTAAAAAGAGTATGCTATCGGGGTGAACCGGGAAGAGTGCGTATTTACGGCTCTGAGGGCTTCATCGGTACGGCTGATATAGATCCTTCGGGAGTGATAAGGGTAGGAAAGACCTTTGTTCTTCCTGAAAAAAATGATAATTATAACGGCGGAGTATGTACTGCACTGGGACTTTTTGACGGTGTTCACAAGGGTCACAGAAGAGTGCTTTCCGCTGCAAGAAGTGAAGCCGACAGACTTGGAATACGCATGGCGGTATTTTCATTCAGAACGGCAGGAGTTACATCAAAGGGTCTGAGCGGCTCATGCATCATCACCGAGGCGGAAAAGCTGCGCAGGCTTAAGGAAGCAGGTGCGGATCATATCTTTTCTCCCGATTTCGAGAGCATGAAAAATATGTCCGCCGAGGATTTTGTAAAAAATGTACTTCTAAGACGTATGAGGACCGAATGTGTGGTCTGCGGTGAGGATTTCCGTTTCGGAAAGGGTGCTGAATGCGGAGCGGAGGAGCTTCGTGAAATATGCGGCAGATACGGTATATCCGTAATAACCGCATCGGCTGTGAACGATGAAACAGGCGAAAAGATCTCATCGGGAACGATACGCCGGCTTATTTCAGAGGGCAGAGTATCGGAAGCAGCGTTGCTTATGGGTGAATATGTTACAGTGGATATGCCTGTTATTGACGGCAACAAGATAGGACGGACAATGGGTGTACCTACGATAAATCAGCAGTTCCCCGCCGAGCAGCAGCAGCCGAAGCACGGCGTATATGCCGCAGAAGCACTTATTGACGGAAAAATATACAAGGGTATCGCAAATGTAGGCGTAAAGCCTACTGTCACAGATAATGGACAGGTTCTGTGCGAGACCTATCTTTTTGATTTTGATGAAGAAATTTATGGCAAAAAAGTACGGCTTTCACTTATCGGATTTATCCGCGCCGAAAGGAAATTCAGCGGAATAGACGAGCTTAAGGCTCAGATATCCTCCGATATTGAAAGGGCAGAGGAGATTTTTGCCGGGGAGTGATATAAAATGAATACAGACAAGAAGGTAAGAACCAGATTTGCGCCAAGTCCTACAGGATATATGCATATCGGTAATCTGAGAACTGCAATTTACACATATCTTATTGCAAGAAAATACGGCGGAGATTTTATCCTCAGAATTGAAGATACCGACCAGGGCAGATATGTAGAGGGCGCAACAGAGAAGATATACGATACGCTGAGAGTATGCGGTCTGAACTGGGACGAGGGTCCCGATATAGGCGGTCCCGTAGGACCCTATGTGCAGTCCGAAAGAATGGGAATATTCAAGGAATATGCCGAAAAGCTGGTTGAGTCGGGTCATGCATATTACTGCTTCTGCACAAAGGAGCGTATTGACGAGATGCATCGCAAGCAGCAGGAGGCAAAGGTCTCAAACATGATGTATGACCGTCACTGCCGCGAGCTTCCCAAGGAAGAGGTGGACAGACTTCTTGCAGAGGGCGTGCCCTATGTTATCAGACAGAAGATCCCCACTGAGGGAACCACCACCTTTACAGATGTTCTTTACGGAGATATCACAGTTGAGAACAGCACTCTTGACGATCAGATACTTTTAAAGGCAGACGGTATGCCCACATATAATTTTGCAAATGTAGTTGACGATCATCTTATGGGTATCACTCACGTTGTAAGAGGAAATGAGTATCTTTCCTCAACACCCAAGTATAATCTGCTTTATGAGGCATTCGGCTGGGAGATTCCTCAGTATATCCACGTTGAGCATATTATGAGAGATGCAAAGCATAAGCTTTCAAAGCGTGACGGTGACGCATATTTCGGCGATTTCGTTGAAAAGGGCTATCTTGTACCCGCAATAATGAACTATATTGCACTTTTAGGCTGGGCACCCAAGGGCGAAAATGAGATATTCTCACTTGAAGAGCTTGTAAATGAGTTTGATATCAACGGTCTTTCAAAGTCACCTGCAGTATTTGATCCCGATAAGATGAAGGCTATCAATGCAGAGTATATCAGAAGAATGACCCACGATGAATTCAAGGCTGTTGCTATGCCCTATATCAGACAGACCGTAAAGCGTGAGGACGCTGATTTTGATACACTTCTTGAAGCACTTCAGCCCAGAACCGAGCTTCTTACGGAAATTCCCGAAAAGGTCGACTTTATTGATGAAATGCCTGAATACAGCGATGAGCTTTACTTCAACAAGAAGATGAAGACAAATGCGGAAACAGGTCTTGAAGCACTTAAAATGATCCTTCCCGTGCTTGAATCGGTTGAGGACTGGAACAGTGAAAATGTTCATTCCGCACTTTTTGCAGAGATCGAAAAGCAGGGTGTCAAGAACGGCTGGATGCTCTGGCCTTTAAGAGTTGCTCTTTCGGGCAAGGCAATGACTCCCGGCGGCGGAGTTGAGCTTTGTGCGGTTCTGGGCAAGGACGAAAGCGTAAAGAGGATCAAGGCAGCTATTGAAAAGCTTTCTGCATAAATAAATGATACAGACAGTGTATGTTTTTTATGAATTTTTTCTATGCTGTCACTGTCCTATCACATAGTGTTGCTAATATATTCAAGGCGGCTGCTGATACGGTATGTGTCAGCGGCTGCATAATGCTGTAACGATCACAGCATATATGTTCAATAATCGGCAGTGTATCTGATATGCTGCCCGGAAAGGAAGAACAGTCAGATGATAGAGGTTAAAAACCTTACAAAGCAGTATGGTGCGAAAAGGGCTGTAGATGATCTTTCGTTTACTGTAAATGACGGAGAGATCCTAGGCTTTCTCGGACCTAACGGAGCAGGAAAGTCCACTATGATGAATATGCTCACAGGCTATATCTCATCTACCGACGGACAGGCTCTCATCAATGGCATTGACATACTTGAAAATCCCACCGAGGCAAAGAAGAATATCGGTTATCTTCCCGAGATCCCTCCTCTTTATCTTGATATGACGGTAGGGGATTATCTGAGCTTTATTTATGACCTGAAAAAGTGCAGGCTGCCTAAAAAGGCTCACATTGAGGACGTATGCAAGCTTGTTATGATCACCGATGTATATGATCGTATCATCAAGCATCTTTCAAAGGGCTACAAGCAGAGAGTAGGTCTTGCACAGGCACTTATAGGAAATCCGCCTATACTTATCCTTGACGAGCCTACTGTAGGTCTTGACCCCAAGCAGATTCTTGAGATCAGAAATCTTATAAAGAAGCTGGGAAAGAGACATACAGTCATTCTTTCATCACATATCCTGTCAGAGATACAGGCGGTATGCGACAGGATCGTTATCATCAACAAGGGAAAGATCGCCGCTGACGATACTCCCGAAAATCTTACCGCAAAGCTTTCCGATGAGCATAAGCTTATTGCAAGAATAGACGGTTCAAGAGATGAGGTCCTTAAGGTGATAAGCAGCATCGGCGGAGTTGTTTCCGTTACAGCTGATATGGAGCGTGAGCCGGGAACCTTTGATTATGAGATCGAAGCGGAAGAGGGCAGAGATATCAGAAGAGAGCTGTTCAAGAGGATCGCCGCAAGAAACTGGACCATACTCATGCTTAAGACCACCGAGCTTACTCTTGAGGATATATTCCTTAAGATCACAATGGGAAGCGATATCACTATCGGCGGAAGCAAGAAAAAAGCAGCTGCTGTTTCCGAAGATGATGCAAAGGCAATGCATGAGGCTGTAGATCAGGCTGTTATCGCTGCACAGGCTGTTGAAATGAGCAAGAAGCTTGCAGCAGGCACTGAGGCAGAGGAAGAATATGACGGAGGTGAGATGTAATGGGCGCTATATTCAAACGTGAAATGAAGGCGTACTTCACATCGCCTATCGCTTATATCTTTATTGCTGTATTCTATGTATACACGGGAATAAATTTTGTGGGTACAAATATTTACGGTGCAACCACAGACCTGACATATATATTCTCGGCAGTTTTCACACTTATGATGATAATGCTTCCTCTTCTTACAATGAGACTTATGTCCGAGGAAAAGAAGCAGAAAACAGATCAGTGTCTGCTTACCGCACCTGTTAATCTTGCAGAGATCGTAATGGGCAAGTTCTTTGCCGCTCTCTGTGTTTTCCTTATCGGAATGGCTATATACATTCCTTATGTTCTGGTGCTTTTCAAGCTTTCGGGATCTATCGAATGGCCTATAGTCATCGGAAATATGTGTGCGCTTCTTCTTCTGGGTGCAAGCTTTATTTCCATCGGTATGTTTGTTTCAAGCCTTACCGAAAATCAGATAGTATCTGCTATCGCAAGCTTTATTTTCATTATGCTGCTTTATATGATCGACGTTCTTGCAAGCAGCATTACTGTTGAATGGATACGCAATGCAATGGTATCCATAGGCTTCTATAACAGATATTATGAGTTTACTAACGGAATTATCAATATTCCCAGCGTAGTATTCTTCATCAGCGCAATTTTCATATTCAATTTCCTTACAGTAAGAGTGCTTGAAAAGCGCCGCTGGGGAGAATAATAGATTGTTCGGAAAGGAATGGCTGAAATCAAATGAGCGAGAAGAAAAACGATCAGCTTGCCGCAGATACGGAAAATACTGCAGCGGCTGATTCTAATAAAAAGCCCAAGCAGGAAAAGCATATTGATCCTGCAGCGGCTGCAGCTAAGGCTGAAAAGAAGCGTTTCAACAAGAGAAAATTCAGATACGGCGGTGCGGCTACTGCCATTACTGTTATAGTGATCGTTGTTGTTGTGCTTGTGAATGTAGTGCTTTCTGTTCTTTCTGAAAGAATGAATATGAGCATTGATATCACAGCTGATAAGACGTTTGAGATATCTCAGGAATCTATTGATTATCTTGCAACAGTAAACGAGCCTGTTGAGATCGTCTGCATGAGCGATGAGCTGGAATTTTCAACCTCCAACTATGTTTATTTCAAGCAGGCTTATGAGGTACTGAAAAAGTATACTATCTACTCTGACAACGTTACACTTACCTTTGTGGATATGACCGAAAATCCCACCTATGCAAACAAGTATCAGGAGCTTTACAAGGGTGATATCAGCGAGTACAGCATTGTTGTTTCAACAGATAAGCGTATCAAGGTACTTTCTATTCAGGATCTTTACAATGTTGAAATGAATAACTATTATCAGCAGACTATCACATCATCAAAGGCGGAACAGGAGCTTACCTCCGCTATCATGTACGTTACCGATCCCGATCCTATGAATGCTGTTTTCTTCAAGTCGGAAACAGGCGGATCGTCCTATGATAACGTATATAATATGCTTTCTTCAAACGGCTATAACGTTTCTGAGATCAATCCTCTGGTAGATACTATCCCCGAGGATGCAGACCTTATCGTTATCAAT
This sequence comes from Oscillospiraceae bacterium, assembly GCA_017481565.1. Taxonomy (GTDB): domain Bacteria; phylum Bacillota; class Clostridia; order Oscillospirales; family Ruminococcaceae; genus RGIG4694. Next base: position 9,352 of record JAFUOZ010000118.1, read on the forward strand.
GCTCCCCTCAATGACTATGACGAGGAGCTTGTACAGAAGCTTTACGATTTCCTTGACAATAACGGTCAGCTTGGAAGAAACCTTATCTATATTGCGGACTATTCCCAGAACAGCACCGCAAATATCGATGCATTCCTTGCTGAATGGGGTATCTCAGTAGGAAGCGGCGTTGTAGGCGACAGCAATATGAACAATACATCAAGCGCAAGCAGCTATGTAATCGGAAACTATATCAACACTGCCGATAATGAGTATGCAGCCAATGTATCAGACCCCAGCCTGCCTGTTCTTTCATATTATGCAAGACCTATCACACTTGCATTTGACACAAAGGATAACCGTAGGGCAACAGCGCTTATCACTACCGATGATACAGCCTTTGTTCTTACAGATGAATTACAGGCTGCACTTCAGAACGGTGAAAATGTTGAGCCTGAATATGCGTCCTATACAACAATGGCTATCGGAAGCAAGTATGTTTTCAATGACGCTAACGAGACCGTATTCAGCAACGTACTGGTGGTGGGTTCATCTGCAATGCTTGATAAGGGTATTACAGAAAAGACCTATTATAACAACGGCGATTACTTTGTATCCACACTTAACGAAATGACAGGCAAGACTGTCGGAATAAGCATTGTTGCAAAGGATCTTACAACAAAGACCTTTGAAATGACACAGAGCATCTATAACACCTGCTTTGTAACATTTGTTATCATCGTTCCTCTTGCAGTTCTTGTATGCGGTATCGTTGTATATCTCAGAAGGAGACACAAGTAATGAATAAAAAGGTCAGAACAGGAATTATTGCAGGAAGCTGTGCAGTGGTACTGCTTGCAGGTGCGCTTGTGGTGCTTAAGCTTACCGAGCCTGCCGAAACAACGGAAGAGGAGAATAATCTTTCCTCAACAAGCAGTCCTGCCGAAAAAACATCAAAGCTTTTGTATGATAAGAATCCTGCCGATATAGCGTCGGTGGAGCTGAAGAATGCAGAGGGCACATTTAAAGTAGAGCGATATGCTGATGATTTCTGGACAATTCCCGAAATAAGCGGTCTGCCTCTTGACTATAATGCTATCAATACCATACTGGAGTCCTGTGCAAGCGTAACAGCTGAACAGACAGTGGTTGAAAAGGCAGAGGATCTGTCGGTGTACGGACTTGCAGAGCCTCAGGTAACAGCAACAGCTGTGTTTGACGGCTCCGCTGCCGAAACAAAGACTATCCTTATCGGTGATGAAACACCCAAAACAGGTTATTATTACTTCAAGTTTGCAGACAGCGATACTGTATATACCATAAAGAAGGGTGCTGTAAGCTATCTTTTCTACGGTGAATATGACTGTCTCAATCATGTGATGTATGCCACACCTGTTGATACTGATACAGAGGATGATTATAATCCCGCAAAGATCAATTCCATTACAATAAGCCGTAAGGATATTGATTATGATATAAAGCTTGAATATGATGTCCGTCAGGATTATGCAGAATCTATCACAGGAAATTCCTCAACACACGTTCTTTCCGAGCCTGTATCGTTAGATCTTAATCCCGATAAGGCAGAGGCAACACTGAACGGAATTTTCAGTCTTTCGGCGGTTGATGTTGCGGCGGTATATCCCGATGAAGCGGCACTTGCAGAATATGGACTTGACGATCCTTACGGAAAGGTCACCTTTGATATCAATGCAGGCGTTATGACTATCCTTATGGGCGATCCCTACAAGAATGAAGAGGGAAAGCAGGAGGGCTATTACTGCAAGGTTGACGGGATAGATGTTATCTATAAGTTTACAAACGGATCATTCCCATGGATAGATGTTATGCCTCTTGATATAACCACATCACTTATCACAAGCACATATATCTATTCTATAAATACTATTGATATTGAATGTGAAGGTACTTCCTACAGCTATCAGCTTGAGGGTGAGGACGCAAAGTCTCTTGCAGTAAAGCTTGACGGAAATGAGTATGCAGATACAGACAAGTTCAAAACCTTTTATCAGTTTATTCTCCGTGCACCTGCCGAGGAGCTTTATACGGAAAATAATACCGATGAAGCAAGGATCACCATAACGATGACCACTGATTACGGTAAGGACGTTCTTGAATTCATCACCGATGAGGACAGAATGACCGTTATCCGTCTTAACGGAAGAACGAGCTTCCGCTGCCGTACCGCTTATGCGGACAGACTTGCCGAAAATATTCTTAAAATGGTTTCGGGCGGAGAGCTTATCGAAACATGGTAAGAGCTTTCTGTGATTTTTTCTCTGTGTGCCGTTTTGACAAAATCCGCGGTAATGATGTGTTATAATTGAGATATTGTCTCAATCGAAAATACATCTAAAAAATCATTAGGTTTTTAAATTTTTTTATAAAAAATATCAAAAACCTCTTGCATTTTACCGCAAAAAATGTTATAATGTATTAACGAGATATGAAAGTTTACTTTATAGTACTTATAAGGTGGATTTTCGATAATATGTTGACAATCAGAATAGGAGGAATTGGCAGTGAGCGAAAATAATGCAGTAAAGAACAGTTTCTTTTCTTATAAGGGTTATCCTTTAGTAAGAAAGGGAGATGAGATCTATTACGGAAATATGTATGATAACACGGTGATCTGGATGCAGATCCTTGACAAGACAAAGGTCGGAAATATTGATGTTGCCAGCAGGATCAGGATCTATCAGATGAAAACCGATGATACACTTTCTCCCGTTGAAAGAATTGTAAAGCAGAGTGAAAAGACCAGTCTTTATGAGGCACTGGATATTTCATATGTATGGCTTTCAAGACAAAATTAATGAACCGCTGATTAAATCGCTTCACGGTCCTTTCAGTAAATTTTGCCGCAGCGGCAAAGGGATTTTCAAGTGTCGGAAGCGATTGGCTGCGCATTTAATCAGCACTTTCTTAAGTCTATAATCAATTAATAAAAAGCTGCCGTATTCAACACGGCAGCTTTTTATGTTTGATTATCCGAATATTTTCCAACCGAGAAAATACAACTCATAATCTGAGGGAGAAAATAATACAATATTATCAAGGTACATAGCATAAGACGGAATACATATGGTAAACCATTCAATAGTATTCATCATTATTATTCTAGGGAACCGCTGATTAAATCGTTTCAAGACCCACTCAGTCAATTTTGCCGCAGCGGCAAAGGCATTTTCGTGGGTCTGAAACGATGCCTACGGCTTTAATCAGCGTTTCCCTAGATAAAACTTCTGATTTATTAATTACTAATAAAAAACATACGCCATAAAGTATCAGACTTCCAAAGAGTACAGCAATCGGCAGTAATCCACCGTATGCAAAGGATATATAAAATAAGCATGGTACCGTAAGCATGAGAATTGACATAACAGGTCTGTCAGAAAATAAGTCATGCTTTATCATGTTATAAAAGCAGACCACTTTATATACTATATAAATGATGATAAACATGTATACTCCTTTTGATTAAGGAACCGCTGATTAAATCGTTTCAAGACCCACTCAGTCAATTTTGCCGCTGCGGCAAAGGCATTTTCGTGGGTCTGAAACGATGCCTACGGCTTTAATCAGCGCTTCCTTAATTTAAGCCATACTTCGTTTCGGATATACGATAGTATGGCTTAAAAATATATATTTATTTACCAGCCCATAACGGTCTTTATCTCATTAACAAGAACTTCTGCTGCAAGCTCATGAGTACCCTCTGTGGGGTGCCAGTCTGCTGCATATCCTAAGGAGCCGTCCTGTGTGGGAAGCTGTACATAGTGTACCTTTGTATCGCCTGTTTCCTCGGAGAAGGTGATAGCTGCTTCCATAACTGAGGTAAGCATTCCTGCTCCCATTACACCGAATGCGCAGAATATTTCAGCATCGGGATTCTTTGCACGTACATCGGCTAAAAGCTTTTTATAGCCCTCTACAAATTCGGTCTGCTTTTCAAGGCTGCCCTTACAGTAGCTTTCATCATTTGTACCCAGATTGATTACTACTATTTCGGGAGTAAAGCCTGAGAAATCCCAGTCTATATCCTGCGGACTCTGTGAATTCGCAAACTTATTATAGGAAAATCCAAGATTGTCATAATACTGAGGGATAGTCTGTGCGTCTACCTTCACATTAGGGTCGTTGGTATAGCCTGAGATTACGCCGTAGCCGCTTATTGATACCATGCTGTAATCCGCATCGAGAGCCTCGGCTGTTTTGTATGCGTATGCCTTTGTAACGTCCTCGGTGGCAGTAGAGAAATGATGGGTCTTATCCTCATCGTCAACACCGTAGCCGCAGGTGATAGAGTCGCCGATAAATTCGATTTTATGTGCCTTTTCTGCCGCAGGAGCTATTGTTTCGCCCTCGCCAAGCACGATTGGCATTATTCCGAAGGTAGACATGGCAGTTTCGGAAAGCTTTACTATCTTTACATTTACTGTTTCCGCAGAGTCGCTTTCATATACTGTGAAGGTCTCCTTGGGCATATCCAGCATTTCATCAAGGACACGCTCACCGTTTACATAGACAGCCGCTCTTGCACGGTTATCCATATTTCCTGCCGCAGCTGAATCAGCGGCAAAGGTGATATCCAGCTTTTTGCCTGTATATTCAAATTCAGCACCTGTTCCAGAAAAACCGCACCAGAGTGTATCATCTATAAGATGTGTTCTTCCCAGAAGCTTTGCTGTCTCGCTTGTGAGGACAGCGGCTTCGGGTGCGGCAGGTGTGGTTTCTGTTGTTTCCGCTGCAGTTGTTGATTCAGCGGCAGCTTCTGTTTCGGATGAGGTCTGTTCTTCGGAGCTGCAGCCTGCAAATGTACCGCAGCTGATAAGTGCGGCAAGAACGATAGATAAGAGCTTAGTTTTTTTCATGATAATATTCCTCCAGAATTTTAATCACCGTATTTACGGTATAATCGGGGTCATCACTTTCTGCTTCGGTATATTGTTTCGGATTATATATATTGTCCTTAAGCTTTCCGTCTCCGTATTTAAGTATGGCTATATCTGCAGAACGAAGCATTTCCGTATCGGGAAGGCTGTCTCCTGCGGCGATGAATATTTCATCGGGAAAGCGTTTTTTCAGCTTTCTGACTGCTTCTCCCTTGCTTATCCCATGGGGGATAGCATATATTTTATCGCCTACGGAAATAAGTCCGCATTTTTTCGGGGATACTGCCTTTTCCATTTCTGCAAGTGTTTCAATGGGGGTATGACTTTTGGTGTATAAAAATCTGTCGTCTACAAGTCGGATATCAAGATATATCTCACTGCGCTTTTCCAGAAATGATACACATTCACGAAGCTCATCATAGGCGGCGGAATATATCTGATCTATTTCCGATTTCCATTCTTCATCAGGAATACCGTTTATCAGAAGTGTTCCGCCGTTGTCGCACACAGCGTATTTTATATTGCATCTTTCGGGAAAGCTTATCCTTTTGTATTCCTTCTGAGAACGCATTGTAACGGGGATAAAGGTGATCCTTTCTGATATTTCGCAAAGCTTCTCGGCTGCATATGGTGTCATATAGGATATTTCACGGTCATCAATACGTTCAACACAGAGATTATTTCGTGATATGCGGCGATGTGAAAATATAAGTGTTCTGTCTAAATCGGATAAAAAAATCATAGGCTCGATCGCTCCTTATGTGTCAGCCATACTGCGTATGATTCCGCAGGCACGGTAGCATTTTAAGGGGTATTCCTCTATTGTCACATTGTTTTCCTCTGCAAGACGAATTATATGCTTTACATACTCAGTATCGTTTTTGTCACGCAGCAGAATTTTCCATGGTGCCCGCCTTAAAAGAACTCTGGTTGTTTCTCCGATACCCGGCTTTATCAGATTGATATCGGATATTCCGAATTTTTCGGCTATTTCCTTTACTTCTGAAATGCCCTTTCCCGTTTCGGGGAGATTTTCAGGCGTTTCAAAGGCGTGAAGCTCATCATCTGAAAAGGCTGTGTCAAAGGGGAGCTTTTCATATACCGAATTTATAAATTCGTATGTTCTGTCCTCGGCGGCAAGCTCGCTGTAAAATGCACTGCCGTGAAAATCCTTTTCTCCGATAATATCGTTTCTTAAAAATGTACGGCTTATCAGTCCCGAAACGGTGCTGTTAAGACATGAAGCGGCAATGAGAAAATCCTCATGAGTACCGCACAGATCGGTAATATATGCAGGATCTGCAAGTACTGCAAGCTGATCCGAAAGCATGGGATATGCTTCCGAAAGGGTTTTTCTCAGAGTGGTAAGTATAGCTCCCTTGCCTGTCCAGCCGTCAACAAAGCGTATGCTTTCGGCAGAATGTCTTTCAAGGATATAGTCAACTGCATTCTTGTCAATACCCTTTCCGCGTATGATAGATACGGTATAGTGAGGGACCTTTACAGCGTATTTTCTTTCAAGATATTTTTTGATAAGCACTCCCACAGAGGTGCCTGCCCTTGCAAGAGATACCAGTACAGGTGTTCCTTTTGTGCGTCGGTACAGCTTTTCGGAAACTGTCATTACAGCTCGTGCAGTTATTTCGGAGTATTCATCAAGGGCATTTTTATACAGCTCCAGATATTTTTCCGAGGGCTTTTTTTCAAGAGGAAGCATCTCACTGTAATGAATTCCTCTCTGGATAAGCGGCTCACGTTCAGAGGAGGGCAGGGGAGTTACCATGCCTGATATATCCTTCAGAAGCAGTGTAACGTCATCGGGATGATAGGTCGATGAGACTGTTTTCATCAGCGCAGTCCTCCGTTTTTCAGCAGAACAGCTGCTTTTTTCTTTGAACGCATAACAGATGCAAATTCGGAAAGGGTAATATCATCGGGCGAATCTGCATCAGTGATAAGGATAGTCATGTTACAGTCATACATATTATAAATGAAGGTGGCACGTTCACGGTCATAGAAGCTTTTCAGTCTGCATCTGGAAATAAGCGGATAATTTTTATTATCCGAAGGTACTATGGGACTTCTTGTTGTGGAATGTGAGGTGGTATCAAAGCCCTTTTCCTTTAAATATGCTGCAAGGATAATTGCAGGATACATACATTCCTCGGTGCCGATAACATCAACTGTCTTACAGTCCGAAAGCATTGATCTAAGCTGTTCATATGACTGTTCGGCGGCGTTTCTGCATATCTGATAATATTCATCGGCAGATACTCCGAGACGGGGATCGCAGTTATAGTCGGCATAGATCGTATCAGGCTTATTATCGGGAGAGGGGATAACATCGGGAAGCTGATCTATGGTCATTTCCGTATTGAGTGCGGGAAGGGAACTGTCAAGCTTTATAAGATAAAAAAGCTCAATACCGAGAGAACGGTAAAGCTCCATGTTTTCGGGTCCCATTCCGTTTATTATTGAGGCGGCTCCGAAACGGCAGCCCTCATCGGTTATATTTTTTATTACGTTGATAAAATTCAGGATAGTTTTTCCCGTTGTAAGCTCGTCCTCGGCGAAGATGATCTTTGTTATTCCTCTGAAAATATCTCTGCCGTTGGCTGAAAACAGGTTCTGTTCGGTGGCATGGCTGTGCTCCTCGCTGAAATCGGCTACTCTCAGTTCAGGGGCGATAGCCTCTCTGGAGGTGTGGATATATGTACAGTTCCCCAGATAAACCGAAACCGCCGCACCTATAGCGGTAGCAGTTTCGGCAAAACCGATCACCAGTATTTTTTCATTTTCGGAGGAGCTTTTTATCCTTTCCGCAAGCATATTGAAAAGCGAAAAAGTCTTATCGGGATCGGCAGGGATATGCTTTGCCTGCAGATGATTTACGATAAGTCCTGCTCTTTTCTTGTTGTTTTCGCGGTTTGCATAGGAAAAAAGCTCTTCGGGTGAAAAGGGTGTGAGATTTTCGGTTATATTCATGCGTATGTCTCCTGATCTTCATAAATTCCGTAGGCTTCGGCAAGGGCTATAGTTTTTTCTGCCCATTTGCTGTGTACCTTGTTTTCGTACATTCTTCCGCCGTTGATGCTTTTGAGTACCTGTACCTCTCCGCTTTGTTCAAGCACAAGACGTGCATCTTCATAGTCGGTACGGGATATTTTCATAGCCTCTCTTGCAACGGTCACCTGACAGGGATGAATGACTGTCTTTCCTACAAAGCCCATTGCCTTATCGCCTGTTATCTCCTTGATAAGACCCTTTTTCCATCGGTCATCCGTGCCGTTTTCAAAATAATTCCATACGGGAGCAGATACGATGAAATCGCCTGCAAATACAGCGGAAATATCGGAAAGCAGTGCGGCGATAGGGGGGATATCATAAATAGTATGATTGATATCCGCACGGAGCGCAAGGGTATTGCAGAAATCATTTCCGCCGATTCGTACATTCAGTACGGTATCCTGTACAGTCATAAGCTGTTCATAAAGACTTCTCAGCTTTGCGTGCCGTGTATCGGGTCTGATAAGAGAGGGGTTTTCTATGATAGGCATTATGCAGTATTTTTTACTGCGGAATTTATTTATTTTATTGAGGGTGTCAAGATATCCGCCGATGTTTTCGTCGTCAATCTTGGGAAGGATAAAGCCGTAAAGATAACGGGAATTATCTCCGAGAATGGTATTCATTTTTTCCAGCTGATACGGAGAACGTACTCTTACGAATATCATCGGCAGCTTATCCTCGGAAAGTCTGCCTGAGCGCACCATATCATCAAGAACATAGAACTGTTCCTTAAGATTATATTCGGCATTCTCTACCATATCGTCACGGATAGTATCTTCAAGGCAAAGGGCTGTTGAGGTAAGTCCAAGTGCTTCGGCATCGGAAATTTTTTCGGCAATATCGTTTCTCAGGGCAGGCATATATAAAAGCGGTCCTACCTTATATGAATCTGGATTGATCATTTTTGCATTTTTTCCTCCGTGTTGTCTGTCAGAATGTAACGGGTGTTTCAATATATGAAACATGGCGTTCGGTTTTTTCGTATGATATATTTACAGGCTTGCCTGAAAGCTTATTGAGTGCGGCTCCGGGAATATTTACTCCTGCGGCTGCACAGGAAAGCTGTACTCCGCCTGACATACGTGTGTTTATTTCTAAAAGCATCGGTTTGCTGTTATCGTATATGAACTGGATATTGCATGGCATTTCAAGTCCTGTTCTTGCAAGTATCTTTTCACAGCAATCCATGATCTCAGGCTCATATTTTACTGTATATATGCGTCCGCCCGGCTTGTATCTGGGGATAATTATATTTCCCTCAGATGTTGCAAGACAGTCGGCACTGACCTCTGTTCCCGTAAGATAGGGCATGACTATTATGGATTTTTCAAAATCATACTCAGAAAAGATCTCAACTGCCTTGTCGTAGGTGATCTTAAGACCGGGAGCCTTGAAAAGTCCCTCCCTGCCTGTCATACGGTTGTCTATGACACGGAAGCTGGAAGCACCCTCGTCATCGGCAAATTTAAAGCAGGCACGGTCATGAGAGCTTATTATATTGTTGTATGCCGAAACAAAGCCATCAAGATCGGTCACCTCGTAATATTCGGGGATAGCCTCGGGTATAAGGTCAGCGAAAAAACGGTATGTCTCTGTTTTGCTGTTAAGTATATCCATCATTACAGGGTCGGTGTCCATAAGCAGCTTTACGCCCATTTTTTCAAAATCCGCAGCACGTCTGCTTATTGCCGCTCTTTCACGTCTGGGAGCAAAAATATCTATTTTATGTATACGGCAGAATTCCAGACAGAACTCTGCATATTCATCGCCCGAAATATCCCATGGCTCTGTATAAAGCTCATCGCAGGCAAGACCCATAACGCTTTCTTCGTTTTTATTGGAGCCGATAACACAGATATCGGCAGCCTGTCTCATAAGACCGATTATGTGATAGACAGTGCTGAACCAATGATTGAACCATACTCTTGTTTTGTTCATGATAACGCCTTTCTGAAAAAAAATAAATGATCATATAATGAAAAAACCGCACTCAATAAGAGTGCGGTCAAAATGCAGGCACAGCCCTATTTTCCCGTGTCGTTGCCAACAAAGTATCTTCGGCGTGTATGAGCTTAACTTCTGTGTTCGGAATGGGAACAGGTGGAACCTCACAGCTACTTGCACCAACATTATGTATTATATCATAAATATCTGATTAAGTCAATAGGTGATGTATATTAAATTGTAAACTTTTGATATGTTTTTTGTGATGAAATAATGCAAATACATGGATATATAGGCATATATTTTTTGTTGAATATCTATAAATATCAGAGAAAATTGTGCATACTGCTCAATGAATGTGATGAAATTGTGTTGAATGTAAACGTTGACATTACAATGCATAATCTGCTATAATCAAATAAAAGTAAACATCTGCTTTTAAAACCGAAAGGAAAAGTGAATTATGGATAAGCTTAAGAAAATTATTGCGGGAATTTCCGCACTTACGATCATGACAGGTCTTACAGCATGCGGCGGTGATACTGAGGAGGCTGCTGCGGGGGAAACAACAACCGAAGCAACCACCACAACTGCGGTTACAGTTGAGATCAATACGGAAACACTTAACTCAGAGGAAGCAAATGCTGTTGCCGATGTAACAGATCTTCTTCCCGATGTTGAGCTTGAAAACAAGACTATCAAATGGTTTTCCTTCTATGATCCCTTCCATGCTACAACAGCAGGCAATACAAAGGCACTCTCACTTGAGCTTTTTGAGAAGAAATACGGCGGCGAGATCGAATACATAGAGACAACATGGAATAATCGTTTCAACGATCTTTCCACAAAGATCTTGGGCGGCGAGGGTATCGACTTTATTGCAGGCGGTGACCTTGACTCATTCCCCAAGGGTGTTACAAACGGTATGTTCCAGCCTGTTGACGATTATATCGATTATGATTCTGAGCTGTGGAGTCCCGTAAAGGAGCTTAACGATAAATTCTTCCTTAACGGAAATCATTATCTTATAGCAACTCAGGCAACTCCCGGACAGGTGGTTATCTACAATAAGCAGACTATTGAGGAAAACGGCTTTGAGGATCCTGCCGATCTTCTTGCAGCAGGTGAGTGGGACTGGAATGCATTCAAGGAGATGCTTCTTACATTTGTTGATCCCGATGCCGAATGCTACGGTCTTGACGGTTGGTTCAATGAGCAGCCTCTTATGCTTACATCGGGCGTTCCCTCGGTTGAACTGAAGGACGGTCTCCTTGTTCATAATATTTACGATCCCGATCTTGAAAGATCAATGGATTTCATGTATTCACTGAGCCAGAACGGACTTGTTCTGGATAAGAATCTTTTCGGCTGGAATACTCATATTGAGTATATCGGCGAGGGTAAGGAGCTTTTCTATATCTGCGGTATCTATACTCTTGAGGGCGCTCCCGAAATATGGACAGCTACCTATGGCGATCCTGAGGACGTTATGTTCGTTCCCATGCCCAAGGACCCCGATGCTGATGAATATTATCTCCCTGCAGGTCTTGAAGCGTTCATGATGTGTAAGGGTGCACAGAATCCCGAGGGCGTTGTACGCTTTATGGAGTGCATTCTTGCTGCAAATCAGGACGAGCGTACACAGGAGATCGCTGTTGACAAGCTTAAGAAAGATTACGGCTGGACAGATGAAATGATCGAAATGAAGAACACTGTTGCAGAGCTTACAGCTGCAAATCCTGTTTATGATATCCATTCGGGCTGTCCCACAGATATGTATAACCTTCTCGACGGAAGCGAAATGGGTATACGTGCCGCATTCTACGGTCATGACTGGCCAAGCGTAAGAGATTCTCTTGTTGAGGCTGTTGCATATATGGTTGATGAATTCAATGCTACACTTCAGAATCCTGAGGCTGCTCCCGCTGCGGAATAATAAGTGAAAATTAAGTAATAATTTGTTAAAATCGTCTTTCCGAATTGTCGGAGAGACGATTTTTTAATATCTGTTTTGTGTATAATGCACAAAACACGGACGCAAATATTTACATTTATATACTTGACAGAATATTTAAGGATTGGTATAATTAATATGATTAAAGTGTGATTTAATCGGGAATGTTTGTGTATTCTGTGGTGTGTTTATGCAGATATTCCGGAAAAGTATTGTAAAATTATTTTTGGCAGGCAATATGTCTGTCGCAGAGCATGCTGTGATCGGTCAGCGGCATGGCTCGGAAAGGAAGATTATTATGAAGGATATGAAGAAGATATTTGCCGGCGTTATGGCAGTATCAATGGTGTTCGGTCTTACAGCCTGCGGCGGAGACGACGCTGAATCAGCTGAAACAACAGCTGCTGAAACAGCTGCAACTACAACAACCGTAACAGTTGAAAAGAATACCGAAACTCTTAATGAAGAGGATCAGGGTGCTATCGGCAGTGCTTCCGATAAGCTCCGTGACGTTGAGCTTGAGAACAAGACAGTTAAGTGGCTTGCTCACTACGATCCCTTTAACCCTTCTACATCAGGTAACAGTGAATCTGTACCCCTTACTTTCTTCAAGACAAAGTATGAGGGCGCTGTTGAGTGGTATCAGACTACTTGGGAAACAGGATACAGTGACCTTTCTACATACGTTCTCGGCGGTGAAGGTATCGACTTCTTCCCCTGTGATACAGCTGCTCTTCCCAAGGGCGTTATCAGCGGCATGTTCCAGCCTGTAGATGAATACATTGACATGGAAAGCGACCTCTGGAAGCCTATGCAGTCCGCTATGGATATCTATAACTTCGGCGGCAAGCACTACGAGCTTGTTACAGGCGTATCTGCTGAAGCAGTTGTTATCTACAACAAGAAGACTATCGAAGAAAACGGTCTGGACGATCCCTATGAGCTCTGGAAGGCAGGCGAGTGGAACTGGGATACATTCAAGGCTCAGCTCCTCGAATTCGTTGATCCCGATGCTGATTGCTACGGTCTTGACGGCTTCTGGGCAGAAAAGGCTCTCTTCCTTTCTGCTGGTAAGCCCGGCGTTGAAGCTATCGACGGTCACCTTGTAAGCAATATCAATGATGCAACTGTAGAAACAGCTATGAACTACGGTTACGATCTTTATACAAACGGTCTCTTTATCGACAGATCTATCTTTGACTGGAATGAGCAGCCTCAGTTCATGGGTGAGGGCAAGGAGCTTTACTATATCGTAGGTGCTTGGTCTGTACAGGCAGCTCCCGAAACTTGGTCCACAAAGATCGATCCCGCAGATCTTGGTCTTGCTCCCGTTCCTTCACCTGCAGGTCAGCCTAACTACATGGGTGCTACACTTGACGGCTGGTGCATCTGTAAGGGTGCTCAGAATCCTCAGGGTGTTGCTCTCCTCGCAGAATGTGCACTTCTCGCAGGTCAGGACGAAGAAGCTATCAGAATCGGTGATGAGAAGCTTCTCAACGACTATAAGTGGTCTGAAGAGCTTGTTGCTATCAACAAGGAAATCAACGACGCTTGTAAGGAAAACCCTGTTGTTGACCTTGCTACAGGTGTATCAACAGACGTTGCTTCCCTTACAACAGACGGCGGCGACAACATCGGTCTCCGTGCTGCATACCACGGTGTAGAGTGGGCAACACACAGAGAAGAGATCAGCGGCGTTATCGAGCAGCTCGTTGCTGAGGCAGACGGTCAGCTCCAGTCTATGATCGGCTAATTTGTCTGTTACATAATTGAATTTATCGGATTTTAAATATCCGTAAAGAAACTGCAGTCTTTTACAGGGCTGCAGTTTTGTTTTTTAAGGGGTTGATTTGCAGATGAAAATATAGTATAATTAATATATATTATGTTTTTACAGATTTGTCTGATTGTGGAGAAAAAGTTATGAAAAGAATTATTTTGATAAAATATCTTTTGCCAGCGGCTTTGCTGTCTGTAATTCTGACAGGCTGCGGAAGTACTGATAATGAAGAAAAAAGCGCACTTGCAGAGTATTCGGTTCAGACCGTTGACGTACCGCCCGAACTTATTTTGAATACAGATTTCAGAAATATGGTCTGGGGTATGAGTGAATATGAAATTGCGGTTCAGGAGGGACGATATGCCGACCATAGCTATCCGGATCAGCTTTTTTATGAAAATACTGTATTTGCAGGCTTTGATTCAAGGCTTGTATATCGTATAAACGGAAGTGGTGAAGCAACAGGTGCTGAATATATAATTACCATAGATCCTGAAAATAACAAATATACAGATGCATTTGACAGTATTGACAGCTTTCTTACAGATATGTTCGGTGAACCTGATGATACTTCCGAAAGCAGATACGGCGGGATCGTTCGTAAAACAAGGACTGCCGTTATTGAAATATATACCGATGAAAAAAACGGTTCGGAGCGAATAAGAATTGATTTTGAAGCTCCCGAAGGATATATTGAAAGCAAAGCGGATACATCAAGGGTGGTATCCTACTATAACAATAAGCCGGCAGGCGTGAAGCAGTAGGGAGGTGCTTTTACGGACAGCTTATTTTTCAGTCTGAATGCAACGATACCTGTTTTTCTTGTAATGATACTGGGTTATGTTCTTAAGCGTATGGGTATGCTGAACGATGAATTTGTGCGTGTATGCAATAAATTCAATTTCAATGTAACACTTCCTGTTATGCTGTTCAGGGATATAGCGGCTACGGATATAGTAAATACCTTTGATCTGAAATACGTGCTTTTCTGTGCGTGTGCGGTAACTGTTATTTTTTTCGGTATATGGATACTTGCAAGGACTCTGATAAAGGATAAAAGCATAATCGGTGCATTTGTTCAGGCAAGCTACCGCAGCAGTGCGGCTGTGCTGGGAATTGCTTTTATTCAGAATATATACGGTACATCGGGAATGGCGCCGCTTATGATCATCGGAAGTGTTCCGCTTTTCAATATTTATGCGGTGATCGTGCTTACCTTTGAGGGGCAGGGCAGTGATGAAACCGATAAAAAGGCACGTATAAAAAAAGCAGCGGTAAATGTACTGAAAAATCCTATAATCATAGCTATTTTTCTGGGTATGCTCTCTTCGCTTTTTATAGAGGAATATCCTGTTATCATCAATAAAACTATGTCAAGTGTAGCATCGCTGGCATCACCTCTAGCGCTGATTGCAATAGGTGCAGGCTTTGAATTCGGTGAAGCGATAGAAAAGCTTAAGCCTACGGCTGCAGCGTCCTTTATAAAGCTTATGGTACTTCCTGCGATATTCCTGCCTGTAGCGATAAAGCTTGGGTTTACCGATGAAAAGCTTGTTGCGCTTATTATCATGCTTGGTTCTCCAACTACTCCGTCAAGCTATATTATGGCTAAAAATATGAACAATGACGGAGTGCTTACATCAGGCACAGTCATGCTTACGACGCTGCTTTCTTCGGTATCTCTTACCTTATGGATATTCCTGTGCAGAAGCGGAGGATATATTGCCGGGTGATTTTATGGTGAATAAAAAGTATATTGCTAATAAATGTAAGATGTGTTTTGTGTATTATGCTATATATTAAAATAAATCTCGGGATAATTTTACAAAAAGATAACAATTTTCATTTGTTTGTTATTGCAGTATTTGCATAATTGTGATATAATCATTAAAATGGATCAAATATAGGTGGTTTTTGTCAAATATGTACATACCGTTGTATTTATTCTACAAATAAATGTATGATTTATTAGAAAATTTGTGTGATTTTCGGAGGATATGGATTATGAAACAGACAATCAAGAAGCGTATATTAATGCTTTGTATTTCTATTTCTCTTGTTCTGACGGTTATTCTGGCATCGGTAGCGATCATTTTCCAAAGAAATGCCATTATGGATCAGTTCCATACGGTAGGCGAAGTCCAGCTGAGAAACGGTGAGAATTATTTCAATTCGGAATCGGAATTTATAGCCGAGCATCTTGACCTTATGGTAAATAATGATACCTTGTTCCTGTACCGTTATACACAGGGCGTTACCAAGCCTTATATTTCCGATGAGGCGTATGCTTTCATGGATAATATGGAGGTCGGAAAGCTTTACATAAATCCTATGGTTCAGAATTTTGATGAGACCTATGTAACTGTATTTGCATATAAAAAGGTCAAGGAGACCAAGGAAGTTGTAAATGTGGGCGAGGTCGATTCCGAATATTTCAGCATTTTCTATGATACAGTTACAAATGCTATCAGTGAACACGATGTGGGATATATTGTCCGTGAAGACGGTACTGTTCTGCTTTCCTCAGACGCTGAGTTTATGAAGGCAAACGGTAATCTTAATGATCTCAATGATAAATTCGGCAGCTTTATCGGCGGTATGTCTGTTGAAGAAATGTCTGCCGAAAAGATCAGATTCAACGATGTTACATACTATGTAACAGGTAAGGAGATCACTCCCAACGAGGTGAACTCCGAAAGACTTTTTGTAATCTATGCAACAGATTACAGCAATATCACAAATGCGTTCATCAAGTCATGTTCATCTATTATCCTGTGTGCCGCTGTAGTTATCGTGATCGGTGCGATCATTGCAATAAGAAACGCATCGGTAATTTCTAATCCTATAGTTGACGCTACACAGCAGATCGAGCTTATGGCAGACGGTAATCTTACCGACAGAATGGGCAGCTACCGTACAAACGACGAAACAGCAAGAATTACAGATGCTTTACGATCTACGATAGATTCGCTTAATATGTATGTTTCGGAGATAAGCCGTGTTGCTTCAAATATTGCGGATTATGACTTATCCTCAGATCTTGATGATAATATTACGTTTAAGGGTGCTTTTGAAGCTATCAAGGTATCTCTTTCCGATATTATCAGATCTTTAAGAGATGTTATCAAGGGCATTGAGCATACCTGTATTCAGGTTGATAACAGTGCAAGACAGGTTGCAAACGGAGCACAGATGCTTGCAGAATCAGCTTCGAAGGAAGCGGCGGCTATTGATGAAATGAATGAAATGAACGCATCAATGAGCAAGCTTATCAGCAAGAACAATGCAAGTGCAATCGAGACCAGAAACTTCTCTGAAAATGTTCTTTCAAAGATCACTGACAGCGTTGCCGCTCTTGATGAAATGGCAGGTTCTATGAGGGCTATCGAGGAAAGCAGCAATGAGATCTCACATATCATCAAGGTCATCAGCGATATTGCGTTCCAGACAAATATTCTTGCTCTTAATGCGTCCGTTGAGGCTGCAAAGGCAGGTACTTACGGTAAGGGCTTCTCGGTTGTTGCGGATGAGGTAAAGAATCTTGCCAATCGTTCCGCAGAGGCAGCCAAGCAGACAGAAGCGCTTATCCTTCGTTCAACTGAGGCGGTACGTGACGGAAGTGACAGAATGGGTGCTGTATCTCAGTCCTTTACTGAGATCGCTGAAAATGTTGACAGCATGAATACCATGATCGATAATATTGCGGATAACTGCGGTGAGCAGGAAAAATCTATCCGCTTTATTGAAACAAAGCTTGAGAATATTACAAATGCAGTTCAGTCCAATTCTGCAACAGCAGAGGAAAGTGCTGCAGCCTCCGAGCAGCTTTCGGCTCAGGCATCTCAGCTTAAGAATGCTGTTGAAAAGTTCAGACTTTGATTTTTGATTTTTCGGGCGGTTCGTTGTACGGACCGCCTTTTTATGAGGTGTTGTTTATGATGATCACTGTACCGGAATATTTTGACAGCTTTAAGTGTATCGGCGGGGAATGTTATGACAGCTGCTGTATCGGCTGGGAGATTGATATTGATGAGGAAACTCATAAAATCTACAGATCGGTGGGCGGAGAATTCGGCGAAAAAATGAGACGCTGCATATCCGATGAGGGCAGCTTTATTCTGAACGGCGAAAGATGTCCTTTCCTGAATGATGATAATTTATGCGATATTATTCTAAATATCGGTGAGGATAAGTTATGTCGTGTCTGTGATAAGTATCCCAGATTTGAAAAGGAATACGGAGGGGCTGTCGAAAAGGGAATAGGACTTTCATGTCCCGAAGCGGGAAGGATAGTTTTTTCAAATAAGGGTAAATGGGGAGAGGTTACAGAAAATAATAACGCTTCCGATACGGATGAGGACTATCTTCTTCTTGTTAAAGCAAGAAAAAATCTTACGGATATACTTCAGAGCAGAGAGTATTCTATAGGAAAAAGAATTGCGGCTACGCTTTCGGCAGTGGAGGATATGCAGTATATCATCAATGAAAAATACGAGGAATTTGCTGCTTTTACAGCTGAGTTTGACAAAGAAAAATATCTGGATCGTGAATATATTCCCACAAATGATTTTTCGATAAGGCCGTACAAATTTGATCGGGTTTCCCCGATATAAAGTTTTTGGAAAGGGGTTCGGGGAAAAGCTTTTTTTCCTTAGATTGTCAAGTCAAGTGCAACGATTTTCGCAGAAAAATTTCTTCAGGAGTATTCCAACCTAAAGACTTACGAGGTCTTCGGTTGAGAAGCAAAGCAACTCTGTCAGCATCATCCTGCGTGACATCAGCAAAAGATGTGCGCTTGGGGAAGAACTGACGTATCAGTCCGTTACAGTTTTCGTTTGTTCCTCGCTGCCATGGAGCGTGCGGGTCAGCAAAATAGACCTTACACCCCAGCTTGTCGGAAAGCTCCCTGTGCATGGAAAATTCCTTTCCATGGTCGCAGGTGAAGCTCTTCCGCTTGCCGGCGGGGATTAGCTTGAAAGCTGTAATCGTGGCTTTTGTGAACGCTTGAGCGGTTCTGTCCGAAATCTTCTGCATCACCAGAAAGCGGCTTTTCCGCTCGGTATGCGTCGCCAGACATCCGCTCCATTTGGCTCCTCGTACCGTATCACTTTCCCAATGTCCGATTTGTTTGCGGTTTTCCACCGTTTTCGGACGATCGTGGATCGTGTATTCGATGTCGAGATGCCCACAGGGACTCTTTTTGTGACCGCCATGACGCTGTTTTCCTTTGATCCGCAGAACTTTACGAAGTTCCGGCGAAAGAATACCTTTTTCCAACGCACGATATATGGTACAGGTGCTGACACGGATCTTGTTGTTTTCCTTCCGCAGACGATTAGCGATCTGCTCC
>JAFUOZ010000119.1 GCA_017481565.1 Oscillospiraceae bacterium
ACTCTGTATGTAATTGAAATATCAGAGCCTGCGAACATTTTCGCAAGCTTTGGAAGTCCTGCTGCCATACCGATACAGGCTGAAAGTCCTCCCAGAGCGGACGCTACAAATATTGCTATGGATTTTCCTGCCGCAATGCTGCTTCTTTTTACGGGAGCAATAAGCATTGTATTGAGAAAGCCTCTTTCCTTGTCGCCGGCGATAGTTTCGGCGGCAAGGTTCATGCATACGGTGAATACGCCTGTAATTATCATGATAGGGAGAATTGTTCCCATAAATTCTCTGAAAAAGGCTGATGAATCACCCAGATCGTATTTTTTATCGGAGCTGTTTATCGTATATAATGTGGGACGGTATGAACTGAGGTATGATGTTGTAAGGCTGTAAGCTTCAAAGGAATCATCATTTTCAATATTATACCATATTTCTATATCACATAATTTATCCTCGGCTGTTTCGGGGAATTTAAAATCCTCGGGGAATATTACAAGCAGCTGTGCAAGCTCCTGGGAAATATCCTTGCGTATTGATTCTGCATCTGCTTCCTCGGCTGTTTTAAAGCCCATTTCGTCAAAGCCCTGCTGCATAAAATCGGGGATATTTACAGCATAAGCCGTACCCTTGACGCTGTATGCAGATGTACCTGTGCCGCTGTCTGAGGAATCCTCATCCTCAACCGTGGAATTCATTGATGACATAAGCAGCGAATAACCGAATACCACTGCAAAGGGAAGGATAAGTATCTGTGCAAGAATAGCCTTGTCACTGAAAAATGCCTTAAGCTCTTTTTTTGCAACTGTCAATGCATCATGTAAAAACATTGTCTGACCTCCTGTTACTTTCCGCAGTATGCGGTATAATATTCATAGAATGCGTCCTCTAAGGACTTGCCCTGCATAAGATTTTCAAGGGTATCGTCAATTACTATCTTACCGTTGATTATCATAGCAGCACGGTCGCATACCTTTTCCACCAGATCAAAAAGGTGAGTTGAGATGATGATGCATTTTCCCTCTGCCTTCATCTTAAGGATAAAATCACGTACATCTCTTGCGGCAATAATATCAAGTCCGTTTGTAGGCTCGTCAAAAATTATGAACTGAGGGTCATGGATAACCGATATTACCAGTGATACCTTCTGACGCATACCCTGTGAAAGCTTGCTTATCTTTGTATCCGCAAAGGAGTCTATCCCGAAGCTTCCGAAAAGCTCTTTTTTTCTTTCTGCCGCCTTATCCTTTGGAATATGATAAAGCTCGGCGAAAAAGTCATACATTATATTTGCGGTGGATTTCATATCAAGCTTAAGGTCGGTGGTAAGAAAGGCAAGCCTTGAACGTACCTCCATAGGTGATTTTACGGCGCTTATTTCGTTATATAAAGCGTCTCCGCTGTCAGGCTTGATAAGGGTAGCAAGCATTCTCATGGTGGTGGTCTTGCCTGCGCCGTTAGGTCCTAACAGACCGAATACCTCTCCCGAACGTGCGGTAAAGGATACTCCGTCAACAGCAATTTTTTTCTTTTCGGTGGTATCTAAGCTTTTTCTCTGCTTTTCGCTGAGAGGAAAGCTTTTTACAAGGTTATCTGCTTTTAATGTTTCCATGTTTTCCTCCTGAATTTAGTATAATGATGTGATGTATGTGACATTATGAGTATATTACATCATTATATATTTGTCAATATCTGCTTATATATTTCATAATTTGTTTACATATGTAGTTTTTTTTGATATGCTTCTTTTTTTGGCAGCTGTTTTCTATTTATATAAGCCGTTTCTCATCTCCTCAATATGATTTATTTTGTAATCTTACGTTTGCAAAGGGTGCTTTTATTGCAGTGAGGACAATGAAAATAAGCTATGAACGGAGTAACGCTGAGTATGCCCTTTAAATAAGTCTTGCTGTCGGGAGTGAAAACGGTATGACATTTTGTACATTCAAAATATCCTGCCCTGCGGTCAACAATAGCGGCAAGTGCTATTCCGAGACAAAAGGTTATAACAGTGGATATGATAATTGCTGTGATCGCTTTAGTGTTCATCTCTTCAAACCATAGAACAGCTATGTTTATACCCCCTGCAAAACCTGTAGCTATGTATATACCCGATGAAGTAAGCAGACGTTTCAGGTTTATCTTCTTTTCATCGAGAATATTTACCATATTCTCCTCAGCCTTCTTTTTATAATCCTCATCGGATATCCTTTCGCCCGAAAGCAGTTCATTGACTGTTATCCCAAGTACCTCGCACAGCGGCATCATAAGCGATACATCAGGCATACCCTTTCCCGTTTCCCACTTGGAAACTGTTCTGTCACTTATCAGCAGCTCCTCTGCAAGCTGCTTTTGTGTCATGTTTTTTTCTTTTCTTATCTGAGCGATAAAGCGTCCTGTTTTTATCTGATCCATAGTATTTTCTCCTCGTATAAAAGCATATCATATTTACGGAAAAAATCAACAAACTAATCGCAGAATTAAGAGAAAATCGGACTCCACTCACCGTAGAGTAACGGTTCTGCGTGCTTTGTAAGATATTGCAATAGCTCCCCTCAACAGATAAACTCAGTTGAAAAGAGCTATTGTAAATATGTTATTTCAGTATTTTATCAAGCGTATATTTCTTGGGCTCTCTGCAATAATCCTCTGCATCGACAAGGGCATTTTCATCAAAGGATATTTCTATTGGAGCGGCAGTTTTTACAGTCATCTCATACCATGGCTCATCATCTTTATGGTATATCCCTACAGGCGGTATAACTATTCCGCTGTATGAGTCGCAGCACTCATTATCCGTAAGCCGTATCACATTACCGCTGACAAATCCTGCTTTGTCACGCCTTTCACAGGAATATTCAAGTATTTCCGTAAAACTGAAACGGCATATCCCCGAAAGAAACATATCTCTTTCATTTCCTGCAATATTATACTCCTTAAGATAATTATTTCCGAAAAAGTCCTTTCTGAGAAAGGTTATCCCGAAAAATTCCATTATCATGCTGTCATTTTTCAGAACAGGCTCATTTATCAGAGACGTTTCCGTAAAATCAAGGGTGTTGAAATGGTACGGAGTTATGTACTTCTTCACTTAAAAAGCCTCCTTTACTACATAATCATGCGATGAACAATCGGTATATTCAATAAGGAAATCACCAAGCTGTGCGTCAAGGTCATACCATTTTCCGTTAAGCTTAAGCTGACACCAGAAATGCTGACCGCTTGGACGTGTACCTCTTACAACTCTTGTGTTGAAGCCTGCATATTCGAGCATAGCGTCAAGACAGAATGCCCATGAAGCGCACTGTCCCTCTCCCTTGACCATTATCTGCCATACGGGACGGTTTCCGTCTATCTTGTTTATATCAGTCTGATATGTGCCGTGGCTGTGAACAAGATCAAAAATAGCCTGCAGCTTCTGAATATTGGTCATATCATCATCAATTACGGAATTTACATACTTCTTTACAAGCTCATATTCCTCGCCGTAAACTATCTTTTCAGGCTTGAGGGTAAGGGCGTTTACATAAGCTGATGGACTTTGTGTATGATAAGCCTCGGAAAATGCACTGTATTTCTTCTTACCGTTTTCAACAGTATATGTTCTTACTATAAATGTATATGAAGCGGATTTTTTCAGCTTCATTGTCTTTGCTGCCTTTGATGAGCTTTTTTCGGTAAGAGTAAAGTCATATTTTTTAAGATCAGACCCGCTCATACCGCTGTAAAATGAAGAGGGGGCGGAATATTTCATATAATCGTCCTTCATTTTATAAAGCTCATAGCCGTCGGCATTTTCCTGCAGAGGCTTCCAGCTTACCTGAATATAATTCTTCTTCATAGCAATATTCAGCGCAGGAGCGGCGGCAAGTGTAACGGTTGAAATTCCGTTGCTGTCTATAAGGCTGCCCTTTTTGTCGTATGCCTTGACGAAGAATTTATATGTCTTGTCGCTTTTCAGACCGTCTATCCTTTCGTAGAAGGAACTGCCCCAAACGCTGTCCTCGGAATATTTCTTGTAAAGGCTGTATTTTCCCTTTCTGTCGTTGTAGAAATAAAGCTTATAGGTTTTTGCACCATCTATCTTGTTCCATTTTAAATTTATTTCCTTGTCTGATCTTTCGCTTACGGACAGATCAAGCTCCGCATCGGATTTTTTAGTTTTTTCTGTGGATATATATTCTTCTTCGATAACAGGCGCTTCTTCGATTATTATTTCATTTTCATATGGATAATCGTTTTCCCAATAATATACGTAATTATCATAAACGATTATATACCCGTCGGTATATGCCTTTACGGGATATGCAGAAACTGCCGAACACATAGCAAGAGCGGTTATTCCCGAAATTATCCTTTTATACAGCTTCCCAAACATTTTTATATCCTCCATAGTATAATAATATACAGATTATACCATATATAAATAAATTTGTCAATAAATATTATTTCATATACAAAACAGCCGCTGTATCCGATAAAAGATACAACGGCTTTTTATAAGGAATTATTCCTTGATATTTTTCATTGTAAGGGAAATACGTCCTCTCTTAACATCAACATCGAGGACCTTTACCTTTACGACCTCGCCCACCTTGACAACTTCAAGAGGGTGCTTTATATATCTGTCGCAAAGCTGAGAGATATGTACCAGACCGTCCTCGTGAACTCCAATATCTACAAAGCAACCGAAGTCGATAACGTTTCTTACGGTACCCATAAGTTCCATACCGGGCTTTAAGTCCTTAAGCTCCATAACATCTCCGCTTCTCATAAGAGGGGGAGGAAGCTCGTCTCTGGGGTCACGTCCGGGCTTTGAAAGCTCCTTGATGATATCCTTTAATGTGGGAACGCCTACGCCTGCATTTTCGGCAATTCCGTTTACACCAAGCTTTGTTGCCTTGTCGCTGATACCGTCAATACTGCCCTTTGATACATCGGCAAGAGAAAAACCGCACTGTTCAAGAATACTCTTTGCCGCATTGTAGCTTTCAGGGTGTACAGCGGTATTATCAAGAGGATTCTTTCCTCCCGAAATACGCAGGAAGCCTGCGCACTGCTCAAACGCCTTGGGTCCC
>JAFUOZ010000120.1 GCA_017481565.1 Oscillospiraceae bacterium
TGGCATTAATGAGGAGTGTGAGGACGCTCTTAAAAATGCGGTTCGGTGGAATCCTCTCTGCTTTGATGCACGGTGTGAGCTTATCGCATTATACCGCAGTACACACAGGCTTGCACAGATGAAGAATGATATAACGGATATGCTTAAATATGTGTATCGTCGGTCACATGCGGCGTTCTGCTACGGCGAGCTTGGTCACTATTATATCAAGCTTACCAAGTATGAGATAGGCTTTGCGATGATAAGCTATGCTCTTGAATTTGACCCCGATTATTCCGCAGGTGCTGAAATGTTCATGATATCTCAGCTTTGCGGTCATCAGCTTAAGCCTGTTACTCAGGACGCTCTTTCAAGAATATGCAGGATAGAAAATATCCCCTGCGGAATAAACGGTACGGTGCTTGGCACAATCCGCTTACTGCATGATAATGCGGTCAGTGAGGGATTTTCAGAGCTTGCGGAGGAATGTGCGGATATTCTTGAAGCGGCGGACGGAAGTTAATGCTATAAAGAGGCGATGCCTTCGGCTTTGAACAGTGCTTCTTTAATATATAAAAATTTATGGAGGATATTTACAATGGATATCAAGGCTAAAATCGAAGAATGTGTGGAAAAAATCAAGAACGACAAGGACTTTGCGGCTGATTTTCAGAAGGATCCCGTAAAGGCTGTTGAGAGGATAATCGGCGTTGACCTGCCCGATGATACTATCAATTCGGTTATCGACGGTATCAAGGCGAAGATCTCCGTTGACGATGTGAAGGACAAGCTGGGCGGACTTCTCGGCGGCTTCATGAAGTAAGTCTATGGTAAGGGAGATAGTTACCGACCCCATATTCCTGAAAATGAAGTCCGAGCCTGCCGACAGGAGCGATACGGAGCTTATAAAGGACCTGACCGATACTCTTAAGGCTAATTCCTATCGCTGTGCAGGTCTTGCCGCCAACATGATAGGGGTGAGAAAGACCGTTCTTGCGGCGGCTGTGGGGAAAAAGCAGCTTATCATGATAAATCCCGTTATCGTGGACAGGTCAAAGGCGGTCTATACTGCCGAAGAGGGCTGTCTTTCCCATGTGGGTACGCATACTGTAAAGCGGCACAGGGTCATTACGGTGGAGTATCTGGACGCACGTTTTAAGCGGAAAAAGGAGACCTTCAAGGATTTTGAAGCTCAGATCATACAGCATGAAATGGATCATTTTCAGGGTATACTTGTGTAATATCAATAATAAGCTGCCGCCGCACTGTCAGAGGACCTTGCGGCGGCTTTTTCTGTGAATATTTTTTTTATGGGGTGCATAGTATTAAGGAGGCGATTTATTCAGCGGTTACTTAACTATTGTTACTTGGGAGGTGCTTTCTTGTGAAGAAAAGAAGTATTATTGATATTCTGATATGGATAATCGGAGCGGAGCTTACAGGTGCTGTTTCAGCACTTTTATCGGGTGGATTTTCCGATTTCTATGAGAAATACCGTCAGCCGCCATTACTGCCGCCCGGGTGGCTTTTCCCTGTGGTATGGACGGTGCTGTACGCTGTCATGGGATTTTCGGCGTATCTGATATACTCCTCGGACGCAGAATATGCACAGCGCAAAAGGGCGCTTACGGTGTATTTCATACAGCTTGGTCTTAATTTTTCATGGAGCATCATATTTTTCAGGCTTGAAATGCTGTGGGCGGCTTTCGGGGTGATTATTCTGCTGTGGCTGACGATCATTCTTATGATAAGGCTTTTCCGCGGTATATCCTCGGCGGCGGCTTATATGAATATTCCATATCTGCTCTGGGTCAGCTTTGCGGCATGGCTTAATTTTATGACTGCTTGGGTAAATCGGGGATAGGGGATAAAGAAAACAGCACTCTACGTCTATGTAGGGTGCTGTTGATTTATGGTGTTTCCTTAATTGCAATATTTCTCGATCAATTCTGCAATTTCCTTATCTGTAGGTATACGGATATCGTCTTTTTTATAATATATTGTGAGTAAATATACTTCAAAATCTTCGGTCACAGCATAATAAATAATTCTGTAACCATTAGATTTGCCTTGGTGTGTATCACTGTTAGCAACTCTGACTTTATAGGTTTTATTTTTAATACTGACATTGGAAATAGGGTCACCTACAAGGTTTCCTTGCTCCAATAAAGCGGCTATTTTATCAATATCCTCATCAATGTGGGTAAATTTCTTCTTTTTGATATAATACTTCACATCGTCAAGAAATTTATCCGTAGCTATAACCTTATATGTCATTTATTGATTTCTTCCTTCATTTTTTTGATTTCGTTTTTGCAATCCTTCCATGAGCGTTTCGGAGCATCTCCGTTTCGCATAGCCTTGACCTGCTTACATGAAGATATGATCGACTGCTCCACAGAACAATAACGGTTAGTATTTGTCATGGCAGCTTCCTCCTTTTTTATGTGCCGTGTAAATAGCTTTATCAGAAATATATGCTCATGCTTTTATTCCCTCAATAAAATTATATCACAATATAAAGCAGATGTCAAGTGACTTTGAATATGTTCCTTAAAGGCGCAGACATTGTATACGATACTCGATACTCGATACTTGATACTTCCGCACATGCGCAACGAAAAATATTTACAATTAACTTTGCACTATGCTATTGACAAATATATAACCCCTGTGGTATTATTGGAATATGGAGTATGTCCGAATTTTTTTGGAAAGGGGGTTGCACGGTGCAATGCATATACCGAAAGCAAAGGCTGATGATATGCACGGTGCATTGTACCATATAAGGATTTTAAAATAATACCATTAAGGAGAGTGATAATTTGTACGATTACAGCAAATTTACATTGAACGATTTTCTTGACAGAAGCAGCTATGAGCTTTACGGCTTTATCGGGGATATCAGAATATCAAACGATAAATGCTCCGAGATGATACTTGCCGCCTTTGACCGTGCGGAACAGCTTTCATGCACCGATATCTACAAGGAAAACGCCGACAGCAGTCTGAAAAAACGTACTCTCATGAGGGAGTGGCTGGTGGCTGACAGGGAGGAGCTTCTTTCCGACGATATCTATAAGCGGCTTTTTTCCCTGACCCCTCTGGAACAGCCGTATGTTCAGTGTCTGCTTCGTGAGCAGGCTGAAATGCTCAGGTGCAAGACCGAGTTCAACAAAAAGCTTGCGGCGGCAGAAGCTCTGATGAAATATTCCGAGAAAAAAAATATCCCCGAGGATTTCCCCTTTATCTTCCCGAAGCGGATAAACAGCATGTCGGGACAGTGGGAATACGGCGTAAATCCTGCGATGCTTGCGGAATACTGGATAGGTCATACTCATCACAGGTTTATCGGCGGCAGGGGAGAAGAGCCAAGACGGTATATCTACGATGAAAAAAAGGGGGTCTATCGGCTTTCGGGCAAGCGTGAGATCATGGGCAGCCTTGATGAGCTTGTGCGGAAATTCGACAGGTCTATGGTGGAAAGCCGTATATCAAAGGAAGCTTTTACTATCATCGATAATATGGTAAAGCACTGTTCACCCGAAAGCTGCTGTGAGGACGAAAACATCATCAACTTTGAAAACGGACTTCTGCGGCTTGATACATTGGAGCTTATGCCCCATACTCCCGAAATATTCACCTCAAATCAGATACCCTGCCGCTGGACAGGCGAGGACTCACCCTCACCCGTTACCGACCGTTTCATGAGCAAGCTTACCGACGGAAATAAGGAAACGGAGGAGTTTCTGTATGCCTATATAGGACTTATCCTGTCCAATATAAAGTACAGCCGTTTCAAAAAGGCGGTGTTCATGGTAGGTGCGCCCAACACGGGCAAGTCACAGCTTGTAAGCCTTGTGAGCCGTATCATCGGAAGTGAAAACTGTGCTTCCATAAGCCTGTCGGCGTTGGAGGAGCGCTTCGGAGTATCGGTCATCTACGGAAAAAGGCTTGCCTGCTGTGCCGATCTGTCATCGGGCAGACTTACCGACACAAGCATTTTCAAGCAGATAACAGGCGGCGATGCGGTCATGGTGGAATATAAGGGTCAGGGCGCATTTTCGGCGGTTTTCAACGGTTTTCTCTGGTTCTGCTCAAACGATATGCCCCATATGGGACGTGACGGTCAGGATAAAAAGGCGGTATACAGTCGTCTTGCGATAATCCCCTGCAATAATGTGATACCCCCCACCAAGCGTGACAGAACGCTGACAGACAAGCTTTATTCGGAGCGCAGTGCAATTATATACCGTGCGGTACTTGCGGCTAAAAGAGTGGCTGACAGCGGCTATACACTGCCTGTTCCACAATGCTCCGTGGATAAGCTTAAGGAGTATATGGACGAAAACAGTACTGTCCGCATGTTCCTTAAGGAGTGCTGTCAGAAGCGCAGACCCGACACAAGAGGTAGCAGTAAAGGTCAGATACATAAGGTATATCATGCATGGTGCAAACAAAACGGCTACAGATATCCTGTGACTGCGATGAATTTTAAGAAGGAGCTTTGCTCATTTCTGAACATTCCCCCGAATGAGATAGAGAGAATTATCAAGGGAAACAGATATTATTCTGACATTGAGCTTACAAGTGAAGCTATCAGAGAATTTTCCGAAGCCTACGGTTATGACAGGATATAAAGGATTTTCCGTGGTGCAAAAGTTTTGCACCCTGACTGCATGAGAAAACCACGTATCACCGAGGTTTGCGGCTGTTGGGTGCAGGGTGCAAGTATTTTTCAACTCGGTTTTATAAAAATAGTTTTTTTTTTCGGAGTATATAACCAAGTAGGATTTTAGTTGCACTTTTGCACCTAAATTTTAAAAAAGCACGTATCACCGAGGTTTGAGGGGTATAAATCGGGTGCAAAACAGGGTGCAAACCGGGTGCAAAGTTTGCAAAGTCTGCACCCAAAGTTCGTTATAGTATATAAAAATATACACTGAAAATTGTGATATCTTCCAAAATGTGTTTTCGGGGACTAAAAAATGAAAAAAATTGCCGATATAAATTGTATAGTATATGAAAGATTATAAAATACTGTCAGTGTTTCGGCAGAGGTTTTAACGAAAGGAAGATTTTATATGAAGATAAAAAGACTGGCGGCTGCCGCTGTGTCCGTGGCTGTAACTGCTTCATGCATGTGTACGGCTGTTTCTGCGGCGGCTGAGGATATTCTGAAAATTGCGGAGGTGTTGCCTGTGAATGCAGCTGCCGAAAAAATGGACGATAAGCTCCAAAAGGCTCTTGAAACCGTCAAGTCAAGGGTGATGATCCCCGAAAGCTACGGCGATTTTTCCTACTCAAAGGGTACTTCGGCAGGTGTTGACCGCTACACGTTCAGGTGGACGGAGCAGTCCGAGGTGTCAAGCTACAATCTGGGGTACATAAGTGTAGGCATTACAGGGGACGTTATCACCTCATACAGCGTGTACGACCCCGATTACAGCTCATGGACTGAACCCTCTTTCGGCAGACTGACCGATAAGCAGGTGATATCCGCTGCGGAAAATGCTCTTAAGATGCTTAATCCCGATATCGCAGATGAAATAAGCATAAAGGAGGATTACTCGCCTCAGCTGAGAAGCAGAGAGGTGTCCTTAAGGCTCACACGTACCAATGAGGGACTTATGTTTGACAAGAATTCGGGTATGATCCGCATTGACAAGAACACGGGAACGCTGAGATATTTCAATCTGACATGGTGGAACGGTGCGGAGTTTACGGCTGCGGATAAAGCCGTTTCCACCGAGACCATTGAGGAAGCCTACAAAAAGGAAACCAACCTTATTCCCTATTATCGTATAAGCGAAAATAGCAAGGGTGATAAAAATGCCGCTATAGTTTATACTCCTGACAATAATCCTGTGTTTGACGCTGACACCGCAAAGCCTACCACCATGTTTGATGACTATGCGGAAGCCAACAATACATCAAACTATACTCTCGGTTCAACGGTCTATACCGATGAGGAAGTTGCCGTGGAGGAAGAGGTTGAGGAAGCTCCCGCAGGCGGAGTTAATACATCATCGGCGGACAAGGTGACATTCACCGATGCGGAGAAAAATGCCCTTATGGAAAGCGGCATGTACTACTCCAAATCCGACGCTGTGGAACTGCTCAAAAAGGATAAATATCTTGGTCTTACCGATGATTATGTCTTAAGCAGTGCGGACTTTTCCAAGGACGACAGGGTTGATTCGGGATATATGTGGTCATTCAATTTCAGCATCAATACAAGCACCGAATACAGAACTATCAGCGTGAAAATCGACGCAGAATCGGGCAGGGTGTACTCCTTCAACAAATACAACAACAACGAGCCGAAAAAGACCATAAACATCAAGACGGTGAACAAAAAAGCGGCAGAAGCGGCTGAATATTACATTGGTGATAAATTCGCTGAGTATAAATCGTCCGAAAAGAATACCGAAAAGGCTGACGGGGCGACAAACCGCCGAATTATCTTCAACCGCTACGCAAACGATATTCAGGTCTCGGAGAATGACATCAGGGTGACGGTCAATTCCGAGGGGGAGGTAATGAGCTTTTCCTACACCTACGACGATATCAGCTTCCCCGAGCCGAAAATAATCACCGAGGACGAAGCTTACAAGGCGCTTTTCGACAGCACCGACTTTGACCTTTACTACAGCGGCTTTATGAGACTGGACGGAAAGCCGAAAACCTATCTGCTTTATTCCGCCGAGGAGTATCACATCAACGCCGAAACAGGCAGGCTCTGCGGCTATAACGGCACGGAATATACCCTTGAAGAAGCGGAGACGGACTGTCCCTACACCGATATTTCGGATAACTGGACGGAGAATTATATCACAAAGCTGTATTCCTACGGTATCACGCTGTCAACCGAGGATAACATGTTCAGACCCGATGAGGCTATAACCGAGCGTGAGTTTGCACAGCTTCTGGATAAGCTTTATTATTCGGACGTGATGCCAATCCTTTACGGAAACTACGCATATGATAACAATTCCCGTCTGGGAAATACTCCGCTGACAAAGGCGGCAAGCGCAAAGCTGTATATCATCGCAAAGGGTGGCAAGGAATTTGCCGAGCTTAAGGGCATTTATAAAGCTCCCTTCAAGGACATTGACCCTAAGCGTGAGGACTTGGGATATATCGCCATGGCTTATGCTATGGGTGCGGTAAAGGCTGATTCACAGAGCAATTTCAATCCCGACAGCAAGGTCACAAGAGCATATGCGATGTATCTTATCTATACATATATTTCAAATGCGAAGATTTAAGCAGCGGTTCATTAAGCTGTAATTGAGCGTGTTCATGGATATTTTTCATGGGCACGTTCAGTTGTGCTTTAATATAAAAATCATAAGGGGGAAATCATGAGTACATATTTTGAAAAGAACAGGCTGATAATAAGAAACGGAAATTCTCAGGTATGGATAGAACCATGGGGCGAAAGCTCACTGAGAGTAAGAATGACCGCACAGCCTCAGATGGATATGAATGACTGGGCACTTACCGAAAGCGTTAAGGAAACTGAGGTTTCATATCGCACAGAAACAGTCGATACTACAGACCCATGGTATAAGTCGGAGGAGCATAAGCAGTACCATACTACAGGTGTAAACCACTATCTGACCAACGGAAAGCTGACCGCCAAGGTTGATCATGAGGGAGTTATCAGCTTCTTCAATCAGAGGGGGGAGCTTCTCACTCAGGAATACTGGCGCAACCGCAACAGGATAAACCGCTATTGTGTGCCGCTGAGGGTGGACGCAAGAGAGCTGAAATGTCATGTAGGCTCAACTGATTATGAGCTTTTTGCTCGTTTTGAAGCCTTTGACGATGAAAAGATATTCGGTATGGGACAATATCAGGAAAAGAGCCTTGACAAAAAGGGCGCATTTCTGGAGCTTTGTCACCGTAATTCACAGGCAAGCGTGCCGTTTTACGTTTCAAGCAGGGGATATGGCTTTTTATGGAATAATCCTGCTGTGGGAACGGTTGCTTTCGGCACGAACAAGACCGAATGGTATGCTAAAAGCACTAAAAAGCTTGATTATTTTATAACCGCAGGCGATACTCCCGCCGAGATCGAGCGTCATTATGCGGACGCAACGGGACATGCTCCCCGAATCCCCGACTATGCCTTAGGCTACTGGCAGTGCAAGCTCAGATACAGAAATCAGGAGGAGATACTTTCCGTCGCAAGAGAGCATATCAGACGTGGCATGAAAATGGACGCTATCGTCATCGACTTTTTCCACTGGACAAGACAGGGCGACTTTAAATTCGAGCCGAGGGACTGGCATGACCCGCAGGCAATGGTGGACGAGCTTAAATCAATGGGTATTGAAACGGTGGTTTCCGTGTGGCCTACCATTGATGAAAAAAGCGAGAATTTCGGCGAAATGGCGTCAAGGGGCATGCTTGTGGGCGCAGACCGAGGAAACGGTATTCACATGACATGGATGGGAAACACGATTTTCTACGATGCAACCAACCCCGAGGCACAGGAATTTGTCTGGGAAAAGTGCCGTGAAAATTACTACAGCTATGGTATCAGGTGCTTCTGGCTTGACGAGGCGGAGCCTGAGTATGGTCCTTATGATTTTGACAACATCAGATATTATGCAGGTCCTGCTTTGCAGGTGACGAACATCTACCCGAAAATGTATGCAAAAGGCTTTTATGAGGGACTTAAGAAAGCAGGGGAGACAGATATCCTCAGTCTTGTAAGGTGCGCATGGGCAGGAAGTCAGAAATATGGCGTTCTCACATGGTCAGGGGATATACATTCCTCCTTCCGTTCCATGAGGGAGCAGCTTCAGGCAGGACTTAACATGGGTATGGCAGGAATTCCCTGGTGGACATCGGATATCGGCGGTTTTCTCGGCGGAGATATATCCGACCCGCATTTCAGGGAGCTTTTAGTCCGCTGGTTTCAGTGGGGAGCATTCTGTCCTGTGTTCAGAATGCACGGTGAGCGTTCCCCATGGTATGAGCGTGAGGAGGAATATATCAACGGAGTACGTCAGCTTACCTCAGGTCAGGATAACGAGGTCTGGAGCTTCGGCGAGGATAATTATAAGATACTCAAAGGCTTTGTTGATATGCGCTACAGAATACGTGACTATGTAAGAGCGACCATGGACGATTCAAGTGAAAGCGGCTCACCTGTTATGCGACCCGTGTTCTATGATTTTTATCAGGACAAGCAGGCGTGGAACGTTGAGGATGAGTATATGTTCGGCTCACAGCTTCTTGTAGCACCTGTTATGGAGGAGGGCGCAAGGGAGCGCAGAGTATATCTTCCCGAGGGCGCAGAGTGGACAGATGCCTATACCAAGCAGGTATACAAGGGCGGTCAGTGGGTAACCGTTCCTGCACCTATTGAAATTATTCCTGTGTTCCTGCGTGATAACTGCAAGCTTGAAATTTATATCTGATAAAATAAAAGAAGCATGAGTTTATACGATGATAAGCTCATGCTTTTTATATTCCCGAATATAGAACCGTTGCATAATTGCACATACCGTCTCTGGAAAGGGCGATATCATAAAAATTGCTTTTGTTTATGAGACACAGTTCAGGGTGATTATTTTCCTTGTGATAATCGAATACGGTGGTTGTATCACCTGTTATTTCTATACGTTGGATAATTCCGCTGTCGTAGTAAAAATCGAATACAAAATGACTGTCCTTCTGAAAGCGCTCACTTTCAATAAGCCTGCTGTTCAGGGGAAGTATCCTTCCTGTGAGACTGTCTTTCATTCCAAGAAGGGTATCAAGTGGGCCTTCGTCGGTAATTGTCAGTTCGTGGTAGCTGCCTTTTTCCTTGTTGTAAATGCAGATCTGAGCCTCAGTAAGCCTGCCCCTGCCTATAGGGTGAAAGAGGGACAGCTGAAATGCCCCGACAGAAATTATTACAAGAAGAATAACCGACAGGATTATAAGTGTTATTTTCCTTTTTCTGCTCATAATATACATCACCTTATTTATAAAAAGTCCGTCCCCGAAAGGAGACGGACCGAAAAAACCAAGTATAATTAATTATACACCGAACTTAGTTGTAGCAACGGGGATACCAACGCCCATTGTTGTAGCAACTGTGCAGGACTTGAAGTAAGTACCCTTTGCAGCAGCAGGCTTAGCCTTAGCAACAGCTTCCATAAGTGTTGTAAGGTTTTCGTCAAGCTTTTCAGCACCGAAGGAAACCTTGCCGATAGGGCAGTGAATGATGTTTGTCTTGTCGAGACGATACTCGATCTTACCTGCCTTAGCCTCAGCAACAGCCTTAGCAACGTCAGGAGATACAGTACCTGCCTTGGGGTTAGGCATAAGTCCGCGAGGACCGAGAACCTTACCGAGACGACCAACGAGACCCATCATGTCAGGGGATGCGATTACAACGTCGAAATCCATCCAGTTTTCCTTCATGATTCTGTCAACCAGATCCTGACCGCCAACAAACTCTGCACCTGCAGCCTTAGCAGCCTCATACTTATCTTCCTTGCAGAATACGCAAACTCTTACGCTCTTACCTGTACCGTTGGGTAATACAACAGCGCCTCTTACCTGCTGGTCAGCGTGACGGGAGTCAACGCCGAGACGAATGTGTACTTCTACAGTTTCATCAAACTTAGCCTTAGCAGTCTGGCAAGCGAGAGCCAGAGCCACGTTAGATTCATAGAGCTTGGACTTATCCAGACGGTATTCGATCTTACCTGCCTTAGCCTCGGTAACAGCCTTGCCGATCTCCATGGTAACGGTGCCTGCCTTGGGGTTAGGCATCAGACCCTTGGGACCCAGAACACGGCCCAGACGGCCGATCAGACCCATCATGTTGGGAGTGGTTACGATGATGTCGAACTCGAACCAGTTTTCCTTCTGGATCTTTTCGATATACTCTTCAGCGCCTACGTAATCTGCGCCTGCAGCGGTTGCCTCAGCAGCCTTGTCGCCCTTTACCAGAGCGAGAACGCGTACCTTCTTACCGGTACCGTTGGGGAGGACAACAGCGCCTCTGACCTGCTGGTCAGCGTGACGGGAGTCAACGCCCA
>JAFUOZ010000013.1 GCA_017481565.1 Oscillospiraceae bacterium
AACCATATCAGGTTAAGACAGGAATGTATAATATAGAATGCAGGGATAACAAGCATCTGAATACCTGCACATTCAATAAAGCTGTCTGTATTTCTGCCTGTCAGCACCGAAATAAGCACCGCAGCTATGTTTACTGCTATGTATAAGGGCATACCCGAGGTAACCGTCATGGGAACTATCCAGTTATAGAAATTCTTCTGAGAAACCGACACAGCCGTAAGCTTTGACCTTGACTGTATATAAACCGCCGAGACAAACACCGTATTCATAAGCAGATAGGATATAGTCATGCAGTAGGCGTTGGCATGGAGCATTCCGAATACCTCACATATAACGCCCACCGTCAGCATTATCGTAAGCAGTATGACCGTAGCCTTTGATGTCAGAACCCCTGCACCGATTATTTTTATATTTCTTTTTATATCCGAAATAAAACTGTTTTTCATTTCAAAAACCACCTTTTCGATATATATGAACCTGTAAGCGATGCTCCAAGATACTGTGCCCCCACAGCTATTGCTGTAAATATCACAGCGGATATGACCCCGTAATTAATATCAAGCAAGCCGAGAAGTGTATATATTCCTACGGCGATCAGAGGGGATACCATCATGACACCCATGACCGCAAGCTGCTTCTGCAGCAGAGGGATATCCGAAAACTGTACGAAATTCACGATGCCGCTTGCTCCCAGAGCCGCCATTATCGCCATTGTCTTTGAGATTATCTCCCATAAATAAGCTGTGCCTGTGAGAAGATAGGTTATCACCGAGAAAAGCACCGCTGTTATCATAGCTCCGATAAGTACATGAAGTGCAAGCTCCCACAGTGCGTTTTTCACTCTCTTATGTGAATCGGGAGCAGTTCTTATAAGCTTTCCCGATATAAAATGAGGAGTTGACGTATTAAAGGTCTGCATAACATAAGGTGTAAATAATATAAACAGGGTTGCCGCATCGGTCAGGAAATTTTCGCTTCCTGTGGGAATATCCTCGGGCGGCTCAACGCTGAAAAGAAAGCATATCACCGTATAAAGCAGGGTAAAGGGAACAGCAAGCCTGATGAACGACCCCTTCATATTGGGGAAATAGGCATATAGATTCTTAAACATTTTTCATCTCTCCGATCATATAATTGCACTGAGAATACCTGCCGCAACAGATATGATAACAAAAGCCAACATGATAAATTCCTCCGTAAAATCAGTTGTTTTCCGCATTCTTAAGAAGTCCCACGCATATCTGCTGGAGACGGGGAGCTTCGATAATAATATCCCCTGTTTCAAATCTGTGACGCTCACTGTCAAGGGCGATACCCTCAAAGCCGCTCTTTCCGCCTGAGCTGTCCACCATATAGGGCTTGAACCTATCGTAATTTTCACCGTCACCGTGGACAAGTATGTACTTTTCCTTAAGATCGTCAACATAGCCCTGCTCGATGATAGTACCGTTTGCCATGATTATTGCATAATCGGTAACATTTTCCATATCCGCTATATTGTGGGTAGAGAAAAGCACGCTTCTTTCACCGTCCGAGGTATATTCCCTGAACATATCACAGAGACGGTCTCTCATAACAGGGTCAAGAGGTGAAGCAGGCTCATCCAGAACAAGAAGCCTTGTATCTCTTGCAAGCACCGAAGCAAGCATAAGTCTCATAATATTACCGTCAGATAATTGCATGACCTTTTTTCCGTCCATATCTATATTGAATTTCTTTAAAAGCTCATCAAATCTTTCGCTGCTGAAATTATCGAACGCCGCCGAAAGAACAGACTTGATATTCTTAAGCTTCCAGTCGATACCGAAATAGTTGTTTGCGGAAACATAACCGATAGCGTTTCTTACATAAGGCTCGTTCACATCGCTGTATTTTCCGAAATAGTTCATCTCGCCCTTGAAATTCATGGATATACCTGCTATAATATCAAGCAGAGTAGTTTTTCCCGCACCGTTTGTACCGATAAGAGCGGTTGAAAGACCTGTGGGAATTTCCGCTGTGATATTGTCAAGAGTGAATTTCTTATAGCTTTTGGTTATATTTTTCATTGATAAGATAGTGTTCATAATAGCCCCTCCAAATTGGTTTTATACCTCTGCGTTTAAAAGTGTTTTAAGGATCTCAATAAGATCCGTGTCCGTAAGATCGGCATTTCTTGCACACTGTATAGCGGCAAGCAGATTGTTTTCAAGCTCTCTCATTTGCTGCTCCTTCAACATTTCGGCATTCTGTGAATTTACATAATATCCCTTGCCTGCTACAGATGTAACAAGACCGTCCTTTGCAAGCTCGTCATAAGCCTTCATTGTGGTTATGACGCTTATTCTCAGGTCGGAAGCAAGCGAACGTATGGAAGGAAGATACTCCCCTGCCGCAAGCTTTCCGCTGATTATCTGCTCACGGAACTGCCTTTCGATCTGACGATAGATCGGCTCGCCCGAATTCTGCTGTATCTTCAAATCAACATCTCCTTTCAGATATGTTTTATTTTACTGTTTATGTTACTGTCTAACTGTTATATATACAGTGTATAACAGTTAAGTCAATTTGTCAAGTATATTCCGAAAATTTTGTAGAATCATACCAAAAATATATACTTTTTATATTCAAACTGTATAGCTGTATATATAACAGTGTATAACAGTTATATATAACAGAGAAAAATTCAGGTAAAAAAATTGTAAAATAGATTGATATCCGACCGAATTAGTGATATAATATAATCCGAATAAAAGGAAAGGAACATAAAACAACATGAATCACATCATCAACGTATTCAAGGGTATGTGCATAGGAATTGCGGACGCTATCCCGGGAGTAAGCGGCGGCACAATCGCCGTTATACTTAAAATCTACGATCAGCTTCTGGAATGTCTCACCCTTAATCTGAAAAAGCTTTTCAAGAATATAAAATTCATTCTGCCTGTGGGAATAGGCATCGTTTTAGGAATAGTAACAGCATCAAAGGTGCTTGCATATCTTTTCGAGGTGCATAATTCGGAGACACAGCTGTTTTTCCTCGGCGTTATCATAGGAAGTCTCCCTCTTATATATAAGGAAGGCACATCAAAGGGAAAATTCAAGCCTGTTCATCTGATCCCCTTTCTGCTTACAGCCGTGGGAATGATCGCCTTCAATGCATACGCCATGGATAATGCAAAGACAGCCGATACACTTCACCCTGTTGCGATAATCCTTATGACAGCACTTGCGGCGGCGGCTATGATAATGCCGGGACTCAGCGGCGCACTTGTATTAAAGGTGCTTGGGGGATATGACCTTGCAATAAGATCGGTAAATGAGCTTGATATTGTCACCCTTATGTTTTATGCCATAGGAGCGGTCATAGGACTGCTTGCGGCAGGAAAGATAATCTCGGTACTCCTGAAAAAATTCCACTGCGGAACTTACAGTGCGATCTCAGGACTTATTGTCGGTTCACTGCCTGCAATATTTCCTGCCGATTATTTCATCGGCTTCAATGCATCAAAGCTTATCGGAATAGGTGTATTTGTAACAGGACTTGTTCTCCCTATGCTTACGGAGATACCCGAAAAGCTCCACAACAGCAGAAAGAACGAAAGCTCCGAAAACACGGAAACAACCGCATGATATAAAAATAACAGCTGATACAGGGCATTTTTACCTTGCCTTGTATCAGCTGTTTTATTATTTATTGATGCAGTAGCATATTTCTCCGTGAGGGATTATTCCCTCACGTGAAAAACGCTCCACATTATCGGTAATATGCATAGGTGATTTTTCAAGTACTCTTCCCGAATTTTTGTTTTCTTCACGGTGATATGCTTCAAGCTTAATAAAATATGTAGTTGAAAAAGTATGCTCTATAAGTGCAGACAGTGCTTCTCCCGCATAGCCATGACCCCAGAATTTTTTTCCGATACAGTATTCTATCTCCGCAGTCTTACAATCGGAATATACTCTGCAAA